>NZ_JBEYIW010000002.1:0-482659 GCF_040636045.1 Rhodococcus sp. NPDC006774
AACAAGCGCGAAGAACTCGCCGCGTTCCTCGAAGACCTCGAGCGGCAGGCCACCAAGTTCGAGGAGATGCGCGATCGCTCCCTCGCCCGCGAACGTGCGAAGGCCGAGTCGCGCGCGTCCTGACGTGACCGATGTGAGCGGAACTTCGTAGCCTGCTCCGAAGTTCCGCTCACATAGGGTGTGGTGTGAACGAATTCTGGGACCGCATTTCCGCGGTGAGTCCTGATCCACCGGTGTGGATCGTCCAAGTCGCTGCCCTGGCTGCACTCGTCATCGTCGTTTTGCCGCAGACGTGGCGGATCGCACGCAACGTCGTGACCATCGCGCACGAGGGCGCGCATCTGTTCGTCGCGCTGATCACCGGCCGACAGCTGATGGGGCTGCGACTGCACTCCGATACCTCCGGCGTCGCCATCTCCAAGGGCAAGCCCACCGGCCTCGGCGTCATCGCGATGACGTTCGCCGGCTACGTCGGGCCGTCGCTTCTCGGCCTCGGTGCCGCTCTGGTGCTGGGCACACAGCGAGCGTCGGCGGTGTTGTGGATCGGCATCATCTCGATTGCGTTGATGCTGTTGATGATTCGCAACATCTACGGACTGCTGTCCCTCGTCACCGTTGGTGGACTGTTGTTCGTGGTGTCCTGGTGGGGCACCGGAGAGCAACAGGTCGCCGCGGCGTACTTCATCACGTTCTTCCTGCTGATCGCCGGTCCGCGCCCCGTTCTCGAACTGCAGAAATCCCGCAGCGCAGGACGGGCTCGGGACTCCGACGCCGATCAACTGGCCCGGCTGACCTTCCTTCCCGGCATCGTCTGGGTCGGCCTGTTCCTGCTCGTGACCGTCGGCGCATTGGCGTTGGGGGCGTGGAGAATTCTCGTTCCGGTGCAGTGACGGAGGGCGGCCTGGGCGCCTCGACTGTCCGGTCATGGATTTTCCGTCAACATCCCGACCAGTCGCGCTACGCGGTCTGCGCGGGTCTGCTCTCGCGCAGCGTTGTCGATGGGCATCAACAACTGACGACGCTCGCTCGGCCGCTTCCGCTCCCACGCGGATGTGCAGTGCGCCGTCTCCATTGCCTCCGCGACATCCTGCGGGACAGGTACCAGATCGGGGTCGGCCGGTTCGAATTCACACGACACCAGATCACCGGGGTGGACGCCCAATCGGCGCTGAAGGCCTGCACCGATGTAGACGAACGACCCGGGCATCACATTCGAATCTGCTTTGTTGAGACCGAGATTGAGACTCAGCCCGTCGATCGAACCGTCGATCCGGCGAGTCGGCCACCGCTCCGCTGCCTCGACCAATCGAGTCGGAACACGGATGATCGTGTACGTGTTCTTGCCCCACGTCATCGGCTCGAGCACTCCGTCGAATCGAATGCTGTCACTCACGATTGCCTCGCACCGTCGATACACCGCTGAAGGAAATGTCGCCTGAGACTGCAGCATATCGAGTGATCTCCGCGGAAAGGAGACCCGTATCGAACCCCCCTCGCCGATCGAGACCCATTAGGTTCGAGTCGTGAACCTCACCGCGGTATGGACCGCGTACATGACGACGCTTCGTGAACGTGCGCCCATCACTGCTGCGTCGATTCGGCCGCCGCGAACCGCGGGCGAGCGAGAGTCTGCGGAACGTGCGACAACGCCGTGGACCGAGGAACTGCGCGAGTTCTACGGACTGCACGACGGGCAGCACGTTCCGGAGGGTGAGGACTGCGGCCGAATCGGTTCGGTGCTACCGGACTCGACCCTGTTGTCGCTCGACGAGGTTCTCGCCCGGCACACGTTCAGCCTCGAAAACCCGCATTCGATCGACGATCTGGGCGATGACTGGCCGGACGTCGTCCGCGCTCAGGAGGCAGGTGAGACGGCCGAAATGTTTCTCCCCTCCTATGTCCCGTTCGCCGAGGATGGTGCCGGTGGCACAACCTACGTCGACACACGTCCCGGTACGCGTCGAGGGTGTATCCGCAACTTCTCGCATGATTCCGCTGACCAGGGTGCGCCGTGGTTCGACTCCCTGACCGAATACATCGCAGCGGTCCACCGCAGCATCGAGACCGGATCGGCGATCTACGACGATCTGACTCCCACGTTCGCGGACGGTGTGCTCGAGTGGCGTGACCCCGAGTTTTCCGACGGATCGATGGCTCATGCGGCGACGCTCCCCGTCATCCGAATACCTTTCGCACTCATCGACTTTCGTCCGTCGCAACTGTCGGATGACGACGACCTGATCGATCTCGACCATGTCCGTCGTACCGTCATCGAGACCGCTCGGAGGCTGCATCCGCAGGCCGTGGTCGAGGACGCCCGAGCGGTGTATCGGCAGGTGCCGCGTCTGCGCGGTGCGAACATGAATTGGTGGGTGGGGATCGACGGTGCGGAGCTCATCTTCACCGCGATCGTCACCGGAGAGGACCACGACGTCATCGTCCTGGAGCTTCCACCCGGGGGATGCGTGTTCGAAGCCGACGAGTGAGACGAGCGCTGTACTGGTGCCGACGAACGAAGGGGTACGCATGGCCGTCATGGACGACGCACCGAGAGTGCATGCCGAGACACGAGCCCAGTGGCGGACATGGCTGATCGCACATCACGACAGAGCGAAATCGGTGTGGCTGGTGTCGTGGAAGAAGGCCACCGGGAGACCGGCGATCAGCTACGACGACGCAGTGTCGGAAGCACTCGCCGTGGGGTGGGTCGACAGCCGACCGCGCAAGCTCGACGACGAGCGCACCATGTTGTATTTCTCGCCCCGGAAACCCGCGAGTGCATGGTCCCGTCCGAACAAGATCCGCATCGAGGCCCTTCGTGAAGCGGGCCTGATGCTTCCGGCGGGGGAGCGCGCCGTCGAGGCCGCCGTCGCCAATGGAGCATGGACCGTACTCGACGAGGTCGAGGAGCTGATCGTTCCCGACGACCTTGCGGCTGCATTCGCCGAGTACGTTGATGCGGAGGACAATTGGAACCAGTTTCCGCCGTCCGCGCGTCGAGGGATTCTGGAGTGGATCGTGACCGCCAAGCGGCCCGAGACCCGAGCCGCTCGTGTGCACGAGACTGCACGGCTCGCATCGATCGGCGAGCGCGCAGCTAGATGGCAACCCAAGCGCGACGGACGATAACAGCCAGGGTCGCCGACTGTCACGAGCGAAGCGATCCTCGAAAGAGTATGTCCAGCAATTGGCGTCGTGCCTCGGTCGGTGAGTAGGGCAAGACGGACCTGGTCGCTACAGGTGAGACGCCGCGCGCCGCTGAAGAGCACTCCAGTAATGCCATCGAGCGTGCTTTCCCCGCGGGTGCTCCCACCCCGAACAACACTGTGTTCGACCTCGTCGACGACACCGGCCAGATCGTCGGGTACCTCTGGATCGGTCGCGACAACTCGGACGACGCCAGCTCGTGGTGGGTGTGGGATGTCGTCGTCGAGCCGGATATGAAACCACAAGTGTGAAGATGCGCAAGCAGCTCTGACCCCCCTCGGTTCTTGGCCTGTCGGGATGGCCGTGACCTGGTGGAAGGTCGCGCCGATGCCCGAGCTTGTCCTACCGACGTTCGACGACATACATCCGATACAGAGCGGCCGTGCTGGTTGTGGCCGAAGCCGCTAGAACACCACCCACAGCAGCGACGCGAGGGCGAATATCGCCAGTCCCAGTGTCGTTTCCATGACGGTCCAGGTTTTCAGTGTCGTCTTCTCGTCCATGCCGAAGAAGCGGCTGACGAGCCAGAAGCCGGAGTCGTTGACGTGGGAGAGCACGGTGGCTCCGGCGGCCAGTGCGAACACCAACAGCGCGATCTTGAAATTGCTCAGATCGAGCTCGGCGACCTGGACCGAGATCAGCCCGGCGGTGGTGGTCAGGGCCACGGTGGCCGAGCCCTGCGCGACGCGAAGGGCGGTGGCGATCAGGAAGGCTTGCAGCAGGATCGGCAGTCCGAGGCCGGACAGCGAGGAAGTGAGCGACTGCCCGATGCCGCTGGCCCGCAGCACTCCACCGAACATGCCGCCGGCGCCGGTGATCAGGATGATCGAACAGATGGGTCCGAGGGCCTGATCCATGTACTTGGCACCGTCGGCGACGGGGAAGCGTCCCGGCGCGAGAATGAACAGAGCCAGCAGCAAGGTGATGAGCAGCGCGATGGGCGTCTGACCGATGAGTGTCAGCGCTGCTGCCCAGGTCTCGTCTCCGGTCAGCACTCCCGAGGTGGTCAGAGTGTTGACCACGGTGTTGAGGGAGATCAGTACGAGCGGCGTCAACAGAATGAACAGCACCGCACCGAACTTCGGCGCAGGGTCGCGGAGGCCGGCCATCTCTTTGTCGTGTTCTTCGGAGTTGGCTGCGCCGTCGGCGAAGAGGTCGGCGGGCAAGGTGTGGAACCGCTTACCGAGCTGAGTGCCTACGAGGTACGAGCCGACGAACCAGGAGACGACGGCGACGGGGACGCCGACCAGCAGTACCGATCCGATATCGCCGCCGAGAAGTTCGGTGGCGGCGACAGGTCCGGGGTGCGGGGGAACGATCGCGTGCATCGCGGCGAATGCGCCTGCCGTCGGGAGGGCGTACAGCAGCACCGATCCACCGAATCGCTTGGCGACGGTGAAGATGATCGGCAGGAAGACGACGAGGCCGGCGTCGAAGAAGATGGGAAAGCCGAAGATGAGTGCGGCCACACCGAGGGCGAGCGGTGCACGCTTGGCACCGAATCGGTTGATCAGGGTATCGGCCAATACCTGTGCACCACCGGTGATTTCGAGCAGTCTGCCGACCATCACGCCCAACGCGACGAGTAGGGCGACCGATCCGAGTGTGGAACTGAAGCCCGAGAGCAGGGCCGACGGCACGTCTGCCAGTGGGATTCCCGCCGCGACGGCGGTGACCGCGCTGACCAGGACCAGGGAGACGAAGGCATGCAGCTTCACCTTCATGATGAGGAACAACAGAATTGCAACGGCTGCGGCGGCGATCAGCAGCAGTGCTGTCGTTCCGTATGCCGGTTCGATCGGATCCATCGGTGTACCTCGTTCGCTCGGCTCGAATTTTGACCATAACGGACAGACGGGACGTCGCGCGGGGTTACGAGCGCTGGTTGTGAGTCGGCTTCGGGCGAGTGGAGTACCGTTCGGGTATGAGTGATGGGGATCACGTATTGGGCGGGGACGGCTCCGAAGAACCGACGAAGGAGCAGCTGCGCGAGCAAGCGCAGCGGTACGCCGCGGCAGCGCGACTGAAGATGAAGGAGCGTCGGGCGAAGGCGTCCGGTGGTCTCGGAGCCGTTGTCGCCGAACGCGCAGGTGGCTGGGACCTCGACGATCAGAACACCGTGGCGATGGACCGGCAGCAGCGGCTGTGGAACGGTGTGATGGACCGCTACTTCCGAATGGAGATAGACGGGTGGGAGACCATCCCCGAGTCGCCGGTGCTGGTCGTGGGCGTGCACTCGGGTGCGCCGTTCGTGTGGGACGCGTGGACCGTCGGTGCGCAATGGTGGCGACACTTCGGCGAGAAGCGGATTCTGCACGGTACCGCGCACGACGCACTCATGGCGTTCCCGTTGATCGGCAAGGTCTTTCGATCCATGGGTGTGCTGCCCGCGGCACCGGACTCGATGTCGACGGCACTGGCCGAGGGGCGGGACGTCATCGTGTGGCCGGGCGGTGAGGTCGATTCGTTGCGGCCCTGGAGCAAGCGAGACGAGGCCACTCTCGGCGGTCGAACCGGCTTCATCAAGCTCGCCATTCGGATGGGCGTTCCCATCGTGCCGGTGGCGACGGTGGGTGGCGCCGACGCGATGCCGGTACTCATTCGTGGTGACAAGCTGTCGAAAGCGTTGAAGCTGGACAAGATTGCACGGTTGAAGGTGTTCCCGATCGCGATCTCGCTTCCGTGGATCATCGCGCCCGCCGCGCTGCCACAGATTCCCTTGCCCGCCAAGATTCGTACTCGATTCATGCCGCCCGTCGAACTGGATCACGATCCGGCTCGGTGCGAGGACGAGGCGTACGTCGACGCGAAATACGACGAGGTGCGCGCGAGCATCCAGTCCGGGATGGACGCCCTCGCCAGTAAGCGAAAGTTCCCCGTCTTCGGCTGATTGTTCGCCGCCTCGGCAACGCGGACCGAAGCTGACCGCGATCGTTTCTAACGTCTCCGTCGTAGGAATTCACCGCTACGACGAGGGGCGTCACAGATGATCGAAACATCGGGATTGACCAAGACTTTCCGGCAAGGCAAGAAGACCGTGAATGCGGTACGCGGCATCGACCTGGCGATCGGTGAGGGAGAGTTGGTGGCTCTGCTCGGTCCGAACGGGGCAGGCAAGTCGACCACTCTGCGGATGCTGACCACCCTGCTGACACCGACGTCGGGCTCGGCCCGCATCGCCGGGTTCGACGTGGGCAAGGACCGGGATCGAGTCCGGCGGAGCCTGGGCTACGTGGGGCAGGGAAACGGTGCGGGACACAATCAACGCGTCCGTGACGAGCTCGTCGTGCAGGGCCGGTGCTACGGCATGACGCGTCAGCGATCACGCAGTCGTGCAGACGAATTGATCGAGGCACTCGAGCTCGGCGAGCTCGCTGCCCGTACGGTCTCGACTCTCTCGGGTGGGCAGCGTCGACGGCTCGACATCGCACTGGGTCTGGTGCACCGTCCGCCCCTGTTGTTTCTCGACGAGCCGACCACCGGAATGGATCCGCAGAGCCGAGCGAACCTGTGGGACCACATTCTCCGGCTCAGGCGAGAGATGGGCACCACCATCGTGCTCACCACCCACTATCTCGACGAGGCCGATTCCATGGCCGAGCGGGTGATCGTCGTCGATCGCGGCACCGTCATCGCCGATGACACCGCCAGCGCACTCAAGTCGGAACTGGCAGGCGATCTCATCGTCCTCACCGTGTCCGACGCCGCGGCGTTGGTCCCGCTGCTCGACGGTGTGGGCGGAATCAAGGACGTGACGGTGGCGGGGTCGAGGTTGAACATCAGGGTCGAGCGGGCCGAGGTGGTTCTCCCGGATCTACTGCGGCTCAGCGAGTCTCATGGAATCACGGTGCACACGGCGGACATGACGAGGCCGACCCTCGACGATGTGTTCCTCGGCCTCACCGGCCGCAGTCTTCGTGAGAGCGCCGCGGCGGGCACGTCTTCCCTCGAAACCGCGGGAGAACTCCGATGAACGTACTCGCGGGAAGCGCCTTGGTGATGGGCCGCGAACTGCGGCCGATGGTCCGCGATCCGTTCACCGTCATCTTCAGTCTCATCCAACCGCTCATTCTCCTCGCACTGTTCGGCCCACTGCTCACCGATGTTCCCGGTCTGGGAGACGGAAGTGTGTGGGACTGGTTCGTTCCCGGCGTGCTCGCCATGATCACCATCTTCGGAACGTCCATGACGGGTTCGAATCTGTTGGCCGAGTTGCAGCAGGGTTCGCACGAACGAATGTTGGTGACCCCGTTGCCGCGATCGGCGCTGCTCGTCGGGCGCGCGTTCAAGGAAATGGTGCCGCTGGCCGCACAGGCCGTGCTGATCGTTCTGGTGGCATTGCCGCTCGGGCTGTCCGTGAATCCGATCGGTGCTGCCGTCGGGATCGTGCTGCTCGGTGTGTTCGGCGTCGGGCTCGGCGCACTGTCCTACTCATTGGCTTTGGCTGTGCGCGGGCAGGATTGGGTGTTCTGGTCCATCCAGCAGACATTGATGTTCCCGCTGCTCATCCTCTCCGGCACGATGCTGCCGCTGACGGCCGCCCCGGGGTGGATGCAGTTCCTGGTGAACATCAACCCCCTCGGATATCTCGTCGATGCCGAGCGTGCACTGTTCGCCGGCGACTTCGCGAGTTCGACGGTGATGGCAGGTGTCGTCGCAGCCGCGGCCACTGCGGCGGTCGGACTTGCCGTCGGGATCCGGGCAATGGGTTCCTCGCGGGTGTGAGGCCGGCTCGAACCGTTCGCGGTGCTCACAGCGCTGCACAACCGAGCCCACAGGCGCAGACTGGCGGTCGTCCGGGCAGGGTTCACGAGGAGTGCAACGCCGATGAACAGTCGATCGACTTTGGGATGTGCGGTAATTCTCCTCGCTGTCGCGGGGTGTTCGTCCACTGGAGAGAACCCGTCCACTACAGCTGAGCCGTCGGCCGCAGAATCGGTGGAATCCGTGGAGTCGGTCGAGGCGGATTCGGGTGGGTCGGATTTCTGCACGCTGTACGCCACACAGGTGGCGCAGGGTCTGGCCAATCTGCGGGAAGCCGAGGCCGGTGGTGTCGAAGTAGCCGAATCCATTGCCGACGATCTCGCTGCGAAGGCCCCGGTGACCCAGTCGGAGCTGCAAGCCGTCGCTCCACCGGAGCCATTGGCGTGGCTACGAGCCATGGAAGAGGCCGACGCCAAGGGTGCGGCAGGCGACTTCAGCGCGATGGATGGGGTGTTCGAGAACCTCACCCTGCTCACCGACTGGTCGATCGCGAACTGTGGCCCCGAGTACGCGCCGATCTTCACCGAATACAAGGCGATCATCGGGTAGGCGATACGAATGAGGGCTCGGCCCCGACGGCGCAGCTCGAACCATTAGGCTCGGCTCATGGATCGGCCTGCGGTAATTCTCGAAAACGATGTGACCGTGTACGACTTCTATCTGCGTCATCAGCAGAATCGTCAGGTCGCGAGGCTGGCGTATGCCGCCCTCGCCCGACGCTTCCGCCCGCGGGTGTCGTACCCCGACGGTGCTCGTGAGGAGCTGCGTCGTCTTGTCTACGACAACACGCGTCTGCTCATCGCGGTCAATCATCTGACCGAGAACGATCCGTACACGCTCGCAGCGGCGGCATGGGCGTCGCCGCTGCGTCCGGTCATCGGCCGCACGCGGGTATTGGCCAAGGACGAGCTCTTCCAGGAACCGAAGCAGCGCAGGCGAATCGACATGATGGGTGGCATCCCCGTCTTCCGCGGCAAGAATCACGGCATGCGAGCCGTCAGCGCAGCAGGCAGCCGCATGATGGACGTCAGTGCCGAGCGAATGAAGCGGGGCGACGACCTCGCAGTGTTCCCCGAGGGCACCTGCAATCTCGAAGACCCGACGACGGTGCAGCACGTCGGCAGCGGGATCGGCCACATCGCGATGCGGGCGCGCAAGCTCGGGGTCGAACCGGTGCTGGTCTGCATCGGTCTGAGCTACGGCCCCGGTACGCCCAAGGTGAAGCAGGCGAGCGTCTACATCGACACGCCCATCACCGAACTGCCCGAGAAGCCGATCGACATCACCCGAGTGGTGGCAGAGGGAATGCAGAAGGCGCTCGACGGAGCGGTGGCTGCGTACTGACTGCGCCGCCGGGGTTGGTAGAAACAGATGACAGGTAATTCGATTCGGCGTTGTGTCAGGAGATATTCGTGAGCGATCAGATCAAGACGGCCATTGTCACCGGTAGTGCGCGTGGAATCGGCGCTGCGGTAGCGAAGCGGCTGGCCAAGGACGGTTTCGGAGTTGCCGTGGTGGACCTCGACGAGGCCGCGTGCAGCGATACCGTCGGTGCGATTCAGGCCGCGGGTGGGCAGGCAGTGGCCATCGGTGCCAACGTCGCCGACGAGGAATCCGTCCAGACCGCGGTCGATCGCATCGCCGGCGAGTTCGGTGCGCCGACCGTACTGATCAACAACGCAGGCATCACCCGCGACAACCTACTGTTCAAGATGACCGTGCAGGACTGGGATTCCGTTCTCGGCGTACACCTGCGCGGATCGTTTTTGATGACCCGCGCGGTCCAGAAGCACATGATCGACGCCAAGTGGGGTCGCATCGTCAACCTGTCGAGCACGTCCGCCCTCGGCAACCGTGGCCAGGCCAACTACTCCGCCGCCAAGGCCGGAATGCAGGGCTTCACCAAGACCCTCGCCATCGAACTCGGCAAGTTCGGTGTCACCGCCAACGCCATCGCCCCCGGGTTCATCGAGACGGAGATGACGGCGGCCACCGCAGAACGTGTCGGCATGCCGTTCGAGGACTTCAAAGCTGCTGCGGCGTCGCAGATTCCGGTCAATCGCGTCGGACACCCCGACGACATCGCGCACCTGGCGTCGTTCTTCGTCAGCGAGGGTGCAGGCTTCATCTCGGGTCAGGTCGTCTACGCCGCTGGTGGGCCGAAGGACTGACCTCTCCTGAACGCGTGAATGGACCATTCACAGGCCCAGACGGGTGTCAATGGTCCATTCACGCCGAACGGATACGGACTACGGCGTCGGCATTCCGCCGTTGACGTTCAGTGTGTCGCCGGTGACGTAACCCGATTCGGCGGACGACAGATAGACGTACGCTCCGGCGATCTCGGCGGGCTGCCCGGCGCGTCCGAGCGGTGTTTCCTTGCCGAATTCCGGCAGTGCCGAGGTCGGCTGACCGCCGGCTGCCTGCAGCGGTGTCCAGAACGGTCCCGGCGCAACCACATTGACGCGAATTCCCTTGGGTGCCAACTGCTGGGCGAGGGCCTTGCTGATGGTATTGATGGCCATCTTCGTGGTCGCGTAATCCACCAGTCCGGGTGACGGTGTGTATGCCTGGATCGAGCTGGTGTTCACGATGGTGGAGCCGGCGGGCATGTGCGGCACCGCTTCCTGGATGATCCAGAACAGTGCGTAGACGTTGGTTTTGAACGTCTGATCGAATTGCTCGGACGTCAGGTCGGCCAGGTCTTCGACGAACTGCTGTTTACCGGCAACGTTGATCAGCAGGTCGAGGCCACCGAGTTCGTCGACAGCAGTGCGCACGATACCGCGCGCGGCCTGCTCGTCGGTGATATCTGCCGGTGCCAGGACTGCGGTGCGTCCGGCGTCGCGTACCAGCTGAGCAACTTCCTGAGCGTCTTTTTCTTCCGACGGCAGGTAGTTGAGCACCACGTCGGCACCCTCGCGGGCGATGGCAATGGCTGCTGCGCGACCGATTCCGGAGTCTGCACCGGTGACGAGCGCTTTGCGGCCGGTCAGTCGACCGGAACCGCGATAGCTGTTCTCGCCGTGGTCGGCAAGGGGCTGAAGATCTGCGGCCAGACCGGGCGGATCCTGGTGCTGCTCCGGGAAGCCGTCCTGACGGTACTGCGTGACGGGGTTGGTGAAGGTGTACTGATCGCTCACTGTGGAATCGTCTCCGAATACGGTGAAATGCGTGAAGAACCTTTGCTTGATTCCGTGTATTTCACGCATGCCCCGAAGCGGTCGGCCACAAACTGTGACCGACCGGACCGGCCTGACGGAAACTCAGGGCAGTATCGAGTCGACGTAGCCGCCGTCGACGCGTAGAGCGCCACCGGTGGTCGCAGAGGCTTGCTCGGAGCTCAGATAGACGATCATGTTGCCGATCTCCTTCGGCTCGATCAGCCGGCCGATCAACGATTGCGGACGGTTCTCCTTCATGAACTTGGCCTGAGCTTCGTCCCAGGGCAGTTCGTCGCCGACGAGCTCGGCCACGAATTTCTCGACGCCCTCGGTGTGGGTAGGTCCGACAATCACGGAATTGACCGTGACGCCAGTTCCTGCAGCGGCTTTCGCGAACCCGCGGGTCACCGCGAGCAGGGCTGTCTTCGTCATTCCGTAGTGGATCATCTCTTCGGGAATCACGACTGCGGAATCGCTGCAGATATTCTGGATTCGGCCCCAGCCCGCTTCGGTCATCGCCGGCAGATACGTGCGGATCAGCCGGATTGCCGAGAGCACGTTCACCTCGAAATAGCGTCGCCATTCGTCGTCGTCGATGTCGAGGGCGGCTTTGGCTCCGAAGATTCCGAGATTGTTCACCAGAATATCGACCACCGGGACCGTGGCGAGCAGCGTCTCGACCCCTTCGGCCGTCGCGAGATCGGCTGCCACGACGATCACTCGTGCGCCGGGTACTTCGGTGAGCAGTTGTTCCTCGGCCGAATCCAGCGCGGATGCGCTCCGACCGTTGAGTACGACGCGCGCACCGGCACGGGCCAATTCGGTGGCGATGGCCAATCCGATGCCCTGACTGGAGCCGGAGATCAATGCAGTTCGGCCGTCGAGATCGATGTTCATGAAGCCTCCCAGTGTTGTGGAACGACTCCAGTGTGCGCCTTTCGAAGACGTGAATGGTCCATTCACCGGCCCTGACGGGGGTGAATGGACCATTCACGCAGACTCGGGGGAGACCACTACGAATACGAGTAGAAACCCTTACCGGTTTTGCGGCCCAGCATTCCGGCGTCCACCATGCGCTGCAGCAGTGGCGGCGGAGCGTAGTGCGGTTCGCGGAACTCCGCGTAGAGGGACTCGGCGACCGCGAGGGTGACGTCGAGGCCGACGGTGTCGGTCAGACGCAACGGGCCCATGGGGTGTGCGCAGCCGTTGACCATGCCCTCGTCGATGTCCTCAGCGCTGGCGAAGCCGGACTCGAGCATGCGGATGGCCGAGACCATGTACGGGATGAGCAAGGCGTTGACGATGAATCCGGCGCGATCACCGGCGCGAATCGTCTTCTTGCCCAGTGTGTTCCCGGCGTAATCCGTCACCGCTGCAACGGTCTCTTCGCTGGTGAGAAGGCTGACGACGATCTCGACCAACGGCAGCACCGGCACCGGGTTGAAGAAGTGCACTCCGACGACCTTGTCGGGACGCTTCGTCGCGTTGGCCATCTTGATGACGGGGATCGACGACGTGTTGGTGGCCAGGATTCCGTCGGGCTTGACGATGGAATCGAGCTTTCCGAACAGATCGAGCTTGAGCGATTCGATCTCCGGTGCTGCCTCCACCACGAGATCGCGGTCTGCGAAATCGTCGATGTCGAGCGTCAACGTGATTGCTGCTCGGGCCTTCTCGGCCGCGTCGGCTTCGATGCGGCCGGACTTGACGGCGCGGGCGAACGACTTGTCGAGGCGTGCCTCTGCAGCATCGGCTGTGGCCTGACTGGTTTCGAGGATCAGCACCGAACTGCCGGAGCGAGCGCACATCTCGGCGATGCCTGCTCCCATGGTGCCGCCGCCGATGACGCCTACGAGGTTGATGTCGCTCATTTGAGCAGCGCCCGCGACATGACGACACGCTGGATCTGGTTGGTGCCCTCGTAGATCTGGGTGATCTTGGCGTCGCGCATCATGCGCTCGACCGGGAAGTCGGTGGTGTAGCCGGCACCGCCGAAGAGCTGCACGGCGTCGGTGGTGACCTCCATGGCCACGTCGGAGGCGAAGCATTTCGCGGCCGCGGAGATGAACCCGAGGTTCTTCTCGCCACGCTCGGCGCGGGCTGCGGAGCTGTAGACCATCAGTCGAGCAGCTTCGACCTTCATCGCCATGTCGGCGAGCATGAACTGCACGGCCTGGAAGCTCGAGATCGCGGTGCCGAACTGCTTACGGTCCTTGGTGTATGCGATGGCTGCGTCGAGTGCACCCTGTGCCAGTCCGACGGCCTGCGCGCCGATGGTGGGGCGCGTGTGGTCGAGTGTTTCCAGCGCGGTCTTGAAGCCGGTGCCCGGGTCGCCGATGATGCGATCGCCGGGGATCTTGCAGTTCTCGAAGTAGAGCTCGGCGGTAGGTGAGCCCTTGATGCCGAGCTTCTTCTCCTTGGGGCCGACGACAAATCCCTCGTCGTCCTTGTGCACGATGAACGAGGAGATGCCGTTGGCGCCCTTGTCGGGGTCGGTCACGGCCATGACGGTGTACCACTCGGACTTGCCGCCGTTGGTGATCCAACACTTGGAGCCGTTGAGGATCCAGTCGTCACCATCGGCCTTGGCGCGGGTGCGCATGCTCGCCGCGTCGGATCCTGCTTCGCGCTCGGACAGGGCGTACGACGCCATCGCGCCACCGGCGAGGGACGGCAGAACCTGCTTCTTGAGCTCCTCGGAGCCCTTGAGGATCAGGCCCATCGTGCCGAGCTTGTTGACCGCGGGGATCAGCGAGGACGAGCCGCACACGCGTGCAACCTCTTCGATGACGATGCAGGCAGCGACGGAATCGGCACCCTGGCCGTCGTACTCCTCGGGAACGTGGATGGCGTTGAAGCCCGAGGCATTCAGCGCTTTGAGCGCCTCCTCGGGGAAACGGGAGTCCTCGTCGACCTCTTTGGCGTACGGAGCGATCTCCTTCTCCGAGAGAGCCCGAATGGCCGCGCGCAGTTCGTCGTGCTCTTCGGGCGATTGATACAGATCGAAGTCGGGATTTCCGGCCATGTCGGCCACGCTCCTCGGTGTGTCGGGGGTAGCACTGCCCACAGGGGGCACTCAGTGCCAAGGATTGCCCCAGTGTACGTCCGGATTCGGACCGATTCAAGACCGGGTCTTCGGCATCCGGCACTCAGTGCCATTTGAACCGGGCAGATCAGGCGGTTGTGTGATCGGCCAACGCATCGACGACTTTGGTGACGGACGTGCCCCGGGGGAACGACGCGACGACGATCTCACCGAAGAACTGCGCGCGGACCTGCGCCAGTGCCGAACGCAGATCCTCGACGGATGTCGGCAGGCCGTCGCGAATCATTCGACGAAGGATGTAGTTGTGCGTCGCAGTCACCGAAGCCGAGAACTGCAGAATCTCCAGGTGAGGGTGATCGGGCAGAACGCGCTGCAGATATTCGACGAAGAGTCGGTCGTAGCGAAACACGGTGACGATCTCCCGATCGCGCAGCGCAGGGTTGCGGTGCACCACCTGATAGCGCAGGCGCGACATCTCGATCCAATCGGAGAATCGCTCGTACACCTGCTGCGCGGCATCGCACACCGCCTGCCAGGGATCGCCCTCGTTCGATTCGAGGAAGGCGCCTGCCTGCTCGAGCAGTATTTCGTGATCGGCGAAGACGACGTCTTCCTTGGCGCGGAACTGACGAAAGAATGTCCGACGCGAGATTCCGGCGGCACCGGCGATGTCGTCCACCGTCGTCGACTCGTATCCCTTGACGGAGAACAGGTCGAGGGCCGCTGTGGCCACGGTGAGCCTGAAGTCGGTCGATTCTTCCGGGTCTCCGCGCATGGGAGTGAAGGTAGCCGAGTTTCGGGACGTGCAGGGAGGTCGTCCCGTTCCGTCCTTTGATTGCTAGTGTTCGCAAGTAGCCTGCTGCGCGGTGGTGGGTGCCACGGGAGGACTTCATGGCCACGGATTCGAGCCGGCCGCTCTACAGAATGAAAGCCGACTTCTTCAAGACGTTGGCGCATCCCGCCCGTATTCGGGTGCTGGAGTTGCTGAGCGAGCGCGAGCACGCCGTGTCCGAGATGCTGCCGGAAATCGGCATCGAGCCGGCCAATCTGTCTCAGCAGTTGTCGATCCTCCGGCGCGCCGGTCTCATCGAAGGCACCCGGGAAGGCCTGTCGGTGTCCTACACATTGACGTCGCCGAAGGTGGCCGACCTGTTGGTCGTCGCGCGGGAAATACTCACGGGAGTGGTGGCCAACCAGGCCGAGCTGCTCGAAGGCGAGTCCGGAGCGCGCGCCTGACTCGACGGCTCGGGATGGTCTGGCTCACGTGGCTGTTCACCTGATTCATTACTTGCTAAACTTAGCAAGTAGCTCGATCAGGATCGATGAGTTCTCAGAAAGCGTCACATGTCCGAACCGACGAAACCCGCCCGTAAGACCGACGCCGTGAGGGCTGTGACAGCGCTCCTGCCCAGGTGGAGCGAGTGGAAACCCGCCCTCCGCGCGCCCGGTGCGGATCTGCTGGCCGGCCTGATCGTGGCCCTGGTCGCGCTGCCTCTGGCGCTCGGCTTCGGCGTCAGTACCGGCCTGGGTGCGGCGGCCGGCCTGACCACGGCGATCATCGCGGGAGTCGTGGCCGCGGTATTCGGCGGATCGCGGTTCCAGGTGTCCGGTCCGACCGGTGCCATGACGGTGGTGCTCGTGCCGATCGTCGCCGAATACGGGCCGACCGGAGTGCTCGCCGTCGGCCTGATGGCCGGGGTGATCCTGCTCGCGCTCGCCGTCGCCGGAGTCGGTCGAGCCGTCCGGTACATGCCGGCACCCGTCATCGAAGGGTTCACCGCCGGCATCGCCGTCGTCATTGCGCTGCAACAGGTTCCGTCGGCCCTGGGTATCACGGACGCCGAGGGTGACAAGGTGTGGCAGTCCGCGTTCGACGCGGTGCGCTCGTTCGTCTCGCACGCGAGCATTCTGACGCCCACCGTGGCCGTCACGGTCGCGATCGTCATGCTCGTCGGTGGCCGCCTGGCTCCGAAAGTACCGTTCTCTCTGGTTGCGGTCGCGGGAGCAACGGTGGTCACCCAACTGTTCGATCTCGACATCGCCCGTATCGGCACGATTCCGTCGTCGTTGTCCGCTCCGAGCCTGAGCTTCTTCCATCTCGGTGACGTGACGGCGTTGTTGGCACCGGCGTTCGCCGTCGCTGCGCTGGCTGCCCTGGAATCGTTGCTGTCCGCGACCGCGGCGGACTCGATGGGCGTCGGCGCGCGGCACAATCCCGACCGTGAACTGTTCGGGCAAGGGCTGGCGAACATCGCCGCACCGTTGTTCGGCGGTATCCCCGCCACCGGTGCCATCGCCCGCACTGCCGTCAACGTCAGATCCGGAGCACGCACCAGGCTCGCCGCGCTCACCCATGCCGTGATCCTCGCCGCGATCATGTATTCCGCCGCGGGTCTGGTGGCCGACATTCCACTCGCAGCCCTCGCCGGGGTGCTCCTGGCGACGACGGTGCGCATGGTCGAAACTGCGTCCATCCGAGCAATTTCCCGCGCCGGTCGTGGGGACACCGTGGTGATGTTGTCGACCTTTCTCGTCACGGTCGTTTTCGACCTGGTGACGGCGGTGGCGGTCGGCGTCGGGTTCGCTGCGGTGCTGGCACTGCGCGCCGTCGCGCGATCGGCCACCGTCGAGAAGGTGCCCCTCGATGCACTCGACGCGGTCTCGAAGGAAGAACAAGACCTGCTGCGCGAGCACATCGTCGCCTACCGGATCGACGGTGCACTGTTCTTCGGAGCCGCGCACAGCTTTCTGCTCGAGCTCGCCGACGTGTCGGACGTGAAAGTGGTGATCCTGCGCATGTCGCGGGTGACCACCATCGATGCCACCGGAGCCATCGTCCTCAAGGACACGATCACCGAACTCGAACACCGCCGCATCACCGTCCTCATCTCCGCGGCCAAACCCGAACACCTTCGCCCGCTGACGGCGCTGGGGGTGTTCACCACCAAGGACGACGAAGCGCGCCGTGTTTTCGAGACCACGCCGCAGGCCATCGCCTACGCGCGCACGCTGGTGACCGAGGCAACCGCGCCTCGCGGGTAGGGTCCAAGTCACACTTGCGTAGGAAAGGACCGGCTCATCGTGGCTCTCGTTGCAGGGATCGACTCCTCCACCCAATCGTGCAAAGTCTTCGTTCGTGACGCCGAATCGGGAGAGTTGGTGCGCCAGGGGCGAGCCGCCCATCCCGACGGTACCGAGGTCGACCCGCAGCGATGGAAAGACGCGCTCGACGAGGCGGTGGCAGCAGCAGGCGGACTCGACGACGTGGACGCGGTGTCGGTCGGCGCGCAGCAGCACGGCATGGTGTGCCTCGACGACGCGGGATCCGTGGTCCGTAAAGCGTTGTTGTGGAACGACACTCGGTCGGCGCAGGCCGCGACGGACTTGGTGTCGGAGTTGGGGAAGGAGACCGGCGTCGACGGCGGGCAGGCCTGGTCCGACGCCGTCGGAGTGGTTCCATTGGCCTCGATCACCGTCGCCAAGTTGCGATGGCTCGCCGACCACGAGCCGGAGAACGCCGATCGCACTGCGGCGGTGTGCCTTCCACACGATTGGCTGAGTTGGCAGCTCGGCGGGGCATCGGGGCTCGACGCTCTGGCCACCGATCGAGGCGACGCCAGTGGCACCGGGTATTTCTCGGCCGCGTCTAACGAGTATCGAACCGACCTGTTGCAGTTCGGTTTTCGTGGGCGTAACCCGCAGCTTCCGCGGGTCGCCGCACCGAACGAGACCATCGGCCGCACACCGAGCGGGGCCCTCATCGGGCCGGGGACCGGAGACAATGCCGCCGCGGCCCTTGCTCTCGATGCCCAGCCCGGTGACGTGGTGGTGTCGGTGGGGACCTCCGGCGTCGTATCGGCGGTGACCTCGGTTGCGGCAGCCGACGGTTCGGGTCTCGTCGCCGGATTCGCCGACGCCACCGGCCGTCAGTTGCCGTTGGTCTGCACGCTCAACGCTGCCCGGGTGCTCGATGCCACGGCGCGTCTACTGGGCGTCGATCATGACGAACTGTCTCGATTGGCGCTGTCGACGACCAGCGAAGGTCTGGTGTTGGTGCCGTATCTCGAAGGTGAGCGCACCCCCAACCGCCCCGATGCATCCGGTGCGATTCACGGCCTGCGACTGAACAATTCGACGCCCGGTCACCTGGCGCGCGCGGCAATCGAGGGACTGCTGTGCGGCTTGGCCGACGGCATCGATCACCTGCGTGCACAGGGGGTGGAGACGAAGCGGGTGCTGCTCATCGGCGGCGGCGCGAAATCGGCGGCGGTGCGGGAGCTGGCCCCGGCCATTCTCGGGGTCCCGGTGATCGTGCCCGAGCCGGGTGAATACGTCGCCGACGGTGCCGCGCGCCAGGCTGCATGGACGTTGGCCGGGACTATTGAGCCGCCGACCTGGGCGCAGGCCGCGTCGAAGACATACGAGGCAGACCCGACCCCGGCGGTGCGAGAACGCTACGCCGAGGTGCGGGATCTGACCGAGGGTGCCGCCCCCAGGTGAGCGGAACCTCGTAGCAGAGGTCGAGTTCGGAGTGGAGCCTGCGGAACGACCGCAGGCTCCGCGCGCACGTGCGGCGCAGCCGCTCTCACGCTCTAGGGAATCAGGCGAGCGTCTCGGTAGCGCTGAATCACCGAGGCGATGGCATCCGGCGTGGACCGGAAGCCGAGGAAGCCGGCCTTCTTGGACTTGTTCATGTCGGTCAGACATTCCATGTCGCGGCCGAGGTCGCCGTCGGTGTGCCACCACGACGCCAGACGGGAGACATCGCTCTCCACCAGATCGTGCTTCTCCGCGATGCGCTTCCACGCGGCAGCCGCGTCGGACATGCGGGGTTCGAGGGGACGCGGTTCGGTTTCGAAGCCCTCGGGCTCCACGCCGAAGTGCGCGGCGAACTGGGGCCACAGCCAGCGCCAACGGAACACGTCACCGTTGGCGATGTTGAAGGCCTCGTTGTGCGCATTGTCATCGGTTGCGGCCCAGACCATCTGCTCGGCAAGCAGGTCGGCGTCGGTGAGGTCGGTGAGCCCGTTCCACTGCGTTTCGGAGCCGGGGAAGACGAACTTCTCACCGAGTTCCTTGCAGATCGACGCGTACACGGACAGCGTCAGCATCATGTTCATCGCGTTGCCGACCGCGAAGCCGGAGATGGTGTGGGCGCGGTGCACGCTCCAACCGAATCCGAACTTCTCGGCACCGGCGAACAGTTCGTCTTCCTGCGCGTAGTAGAAGTTCGGGGTGTCGAGGCGATCCTCGGTCTCGTGGAACGGCGTCTCGGCCATCACTGCCTCACCGTAGGCATCGAACGGTCCGAGGTAGTGCTTGAGGCCGGTCATCAGCGCGACGTGCTTCACCGACTCGAGGGGCCCGAGAACATTCAGCACATTGCGTAGGGTCGCCGAGTTGACCTCGATGTTCTCCTGCTCGGAGTCCTTCTTCATCCATGCGGTGAAGAACACGACCTCGGGGCGAACGTCCTTCAGAGCCTTCTCGAGCGAGGCCGGATCGAGCAGGTCCGCGGCCACCGGCACGACGCCGTCGACGGGGGTACTTCCGCTGCGACTCAGTCCGTAGGTGGTCCAGCCTGCATCGAGTGCTGCGTGGCACAGGGCCTGCCCGGAAATACCGGTGGCACCGACGATCAGCGCGCGCGTCGTGTTCGTAGTCATCGTGAGCGGTTACCCACTGGAGCCGATGCAACACGTGACACGGCCCTCACATCAGAGCGAGTACCTGCTGGGCGACGAGCACGAGTGCGCCGGCTGCGGAGACACCGATCGCGGTGATGCGCAGGCGTCGACGATCGAGAACGCGATTGACCACGCGAGAGAGCAGGAAGCCGAGAACTGTCGCCGGGGCCAGGAACACGAACAGCGTCGCGGTATGCGCGTCCACTGCACCGGCCACCGCCAGTACCGCCAGCGAGATGAGTGATCCGACGAGGAAGAAGCAGCTCATGGTGCTGCGCAGTTCGGCTCCGGTGTTGCGTTGCCACACCAGGGCCATCGGCGGTCCGCCGATGGAGGTGGCCGTTCCCAGAATTCCCGACGCGGCCCCGGCCACCACCAGGTTTCGTCTGTGCGGCAACGGGACCCAACCGAAGGACGTCAGTGCGACGCCGCTCAGCACCACCAGCGCGAGCAGGATGGCCAGGCCGCGCTCGGGCAACAGCACGAGCAGCAGTGCGCCCACCGCCGATCCGGGTAGGCGACCGGCCAGCGCCCACCCAGCACCCGAGAGGTCGAGGGCAGTGCGATCACGAACCAGGACGAGCACACTGACGACCACGGCGAGCATGATCAGCGTCGCTGGGATGAGCCCGGGGTCGACGATGGCCACGATGGGCGCGGCGAGCATGCCCATGCCGAATCCGATGGACGCCTGCATCGCCGACGCGAAGAAGATGGCAAGCGCGACGACGACGAATCCGGTGACGCTCAGGTCTGTCGCCATCACGTCCCGGCAGCGACGAGGCCGAGATTGCCTGCGGCGAGCGGATAGTGGCATTCGGCGATGTGATCGGCCTCGTCGGCGTCGAGCGCCACCGGGGGTGCCTCACTGGCGCACAGTTCGGTCGCTTTCCAGCAGCGTGTGCGGAACCGGCATCCCGACGGCGGGTTCAGCGGAGACGGTACCTCGCCCTTCAGCAGGATCTTCGTCCCGCGGTTCGACGCGTCGAGTGTAGGTGCGGCCGACATCAACGCCGCGGTGTACGGGTGCGCGGGACGCTCGAACACGGCCTCGGTAGCGCCGGATTCGACGATGCGGCCCAGGTACATCACCGCGACGCGGTCGGCGACGTGTCGGACGACCGACAGATCGTGCGAGATGAACACGTACGAGATGCCGAGTTGCTTCTGCAGGTCGTTGAGCAGGTTGAGCACCTGCGCCTGGACCGAGAGATCGAGTGCCGAGACCGGCTCGTCGCAGATGATCACGTCGGGGTTCAACGCCAGGGCCCGCGCGATGCCGAGGCGCTGGCGTTGACCGCCGGAGAACTCTTGCGGGAATCGGTTCTCGTCGCTCGGTCGTAGGCCCACCAGATGCAACAGCTCACGCACTCGTGCGGAGCGATCGCGGCGAGTCTTGTACAGGCCTTTGTGAGTTCGCCACGGCTCGCCGATGATGTCACCTGCCGTCATCCGCGAGTTCAGTGAACCGTACGGGTCCTGGAACACCATCTGTACTCGTCGACGCCACGCGAGGAGTTCCTTGCCGCGCAGGGCGAACGGATCGATGCCGTCGAAGGCCACGGTTCCCGAGTCGGGTCGTTCGAGCATCATCAGCGTGCGCGCGAGAGTGGACTTGCCGCAGCCGGATTCACCCACCAAGCCGAGGGTCTCGCCGCGTCGCAGGTCCAGGTCGATGGCGTCGAGGGCGCGGAGCTTGCCGCGGCCGACGTCGAAGGTCTTGTTCAGGCCGCGCACGGTCAACAGTTGTTCAGGCATGGCTGGATACCTCGTTCGGGAAGTGGCACGCCGACATCCGGCCGTCGGCGACGGATTCGAGCGGAGGGCGTGTGCTGACGCAGATGTCGCGGGCGATGGGGCAACGGGCCTGATAGACGCACCCGTCGGGAATCGAATGGAGATCCGGCGGGGTGCCGCCGATCGACTTCAGATCCTCACCGCGGACGGCGTGTACAGGGACCGAGTCGAGCAGTCCCTTGGTGTACGGGTGGCGCGGTTCGCCGAACACCTCGGACACCGGTCCGGTCTCGACGACGTTGCCCGCGTACATGATCGCGACCCGGTCGGCTTCCTCTGCCACCAGGGCGAGATCGTGGGTGATCAGGACGACGGCCATGTCGTGCTCGGTGCGCAGTTCCTTCAGCAGAGCCATGATCTGCGCCTGGACCGTCACGTCGAGCGCGGTGGTGGGTTCGTCGGCCAGCAGTACCGACGGACTCAGGGCCACGGCCATCGCGATCAGCAGTCGCTGACGCATGCCACCGGAGAACTGATGCGGGTAGGAGTCGGCGCGCGATTCGGGCTCGGGAATGCCGACGCGGGCCATGAGTGTGATCGCCTCGACGCGTGCCTGTTTGGCCGACATGCCCCGGTGGATCCGAAACGGCTCGGCCAGTTGAGTTCCCACGGTGTAGACGGGATTGAGTGCCGTCAGTGCATCCTGGAAGACGATGGCCAGTTCGGTGGCCGCGATGGTGCGTCGCACCTTGGTCTTGGCGGTCACCAGGTCCACCTCGCCCAACTCGACGGAACCGCCGGTGATGTCGGCGATCGGCTCGAGCAGACCGACGATGGCCTGTGCCGTCATCGACTTGCCGCAGCCCGATTCACCCAGCAGAGCCAGGGTTTCACCGCGGCGGGCGCTGAAGGTGACGTTGTCGACGGCGCGAATGACACCCGACGGCGTCCGCAGATCGACGGTCAGTCCGCGTACGTCCAGGGCGACGCTGCCGGTGTCCGGTCGCTGTGGTGCGGTTGCCGGTGCGCTCATGAGACGACCTTTCGTACGGGGAGCAGGCGAGACCGCTTGGAGCGGGGGACATTGAGTCGCCAGCGCTGCGCCGGGTCGGTGGCGATGCGGGCCCAGGCGGCGAGGACGGTGGCCGAGACGGTCGTCAGCACGATGGCCAGGCCGGGGAAGAAGGAGAGCCACCAGGCGGTCTGCAGGTAGGTACGGCCCTGCGAGACCATCAGGCCCCACGAGACGTCGGGTGGCTGAATGCCGATGCCCAGGAAGCTCAGTGACGATTCGGCGAGAATGACGAAGCAGAAGTCCAGGGTGGCGACGGTGAGCAGGGTCGGCAGCAGAATCGGGGCCACGTGGCGTCGGATCACCGATCCGCTCTTCGCGCCGAACGTACGGGCGGCATCCACGAACAATCGACTCTGCAGTTCGGCCGACTCGGCGCGGGCGGTACGCAGGTAGATCGGGATACGCGTGACCGTCAGGACCAGAACGATGTTCGCGGCACTGGGCGAGAAGACGTAGAGCACCACGACGGCCATCAGCAGCGACGGAAAGCTGAGGATGACATCGGCGACGCGCATCGCCGCGGTCTCGCGCCAACCGCGATGGAAACCGGCCCACATCCCGATGAACGAGCCGATGATCGCCGAGAGGATCACCGCCGGAATGGCCACCGACAGTGTGGTTCTGCTGGCCACGATCAACCGGGCCAGCATGCTGCGCCCCAGTGGATCGGTACCGAGGATGTTCATCCAGCCGGTGTCGAGGGTGAACGGCGGCAGGTTCGAGCGGTCGAGATCTTGATCGGTAGCAGCATCACCGACCAACATCGGGCCGAAGATCGCGGTGAGGAAGACCAGCACCAGAATCGCGGCGGCGACGGTGGCGACCCTGTCTCGCAGGAGCAGCTTCCACAACGGGGCCGATGCCTTGCGGGCTTCCACCGGAACCGTAGGTGGAACATCCTCGGGCTCGGACGTTTTCGGTGCTTCGAAGTCGAGTGACATGTTCTTACCTAGACCTTCACCTTGTCGCGAACCCGGGCGTCGAGCAATGCATAACAGGCATCGATGACGATGTTGAGCAAGAAGATACTCACCGCCGTCAACAGCACGGCCGCCTGCAGAACGGCGAAGTCGCGCTGCAGGATGGCGTCGATCATCAACTTTCCGATGCCGGGCCACCCGAAGATGGCCTCGACGACCACCGCGCCGTTGACGAGTCCGACCATCAGGTCGCCTGCAACCGTGAGCGCCGGTGCCGCGGCGTTGCGTAGGGCGTGATGGGTGACGACCCGAAGATTTCCTGCCCCTTTGCTTCTCGCGAGCCGAACGTACGGTGCCGACAGTGCCGAGACCATCGCGCCACGCACCACCTGAGTCAGCACGCCGAGGGGTCGAATGAGCAGTGTGGCGATCGGCAACACCCACGAGAGCATTCCGCTGTCCACGCCCGAGGTGGGCAGCCAGCCGAACACGATGGCGAAGACGTAGACGCCCATGATGGCGAACCAGAAGTCGGGGATCGACGCGGCCGTCATCGACAACAGGCTCGAGATGCGATCGGCCAACGAGTTCGGTCGGTACGCAGCCCAGCAGCCGATGATCACGGCACCGAGGATGGCGAGGAACATCGTCGCGAAGGCGAGCTGCAGCGTTGCGGGGAAGGCGCGCAATGCCATCGCCGACGCGTCCTCACCGGTGCGGAGCGACTGCCCGAAGTCGAGTTGGACGACGCCCTTGAAGTAGTCCATCAGCTGCGTCAGCACCGGCTGATCGAAGCCGTTGGTGGCACGGAACGCCTCGCGCTGCGCTTGGGTGGCCGACTCGGGTAGGTACAGGCTGGTGGGGTCGCCGGTGAGACGAGCGAGGAAGAACACGCCCAGCAGGACGACGAACAAGGGGATCAGGCTGGTGTAGATCCGTCGGCGCAGAAATCTGAACATGTCAGGGCCTCTCGGTATCGGCGCGCGTCATCGCGGCCAGGTGCATTTCGTCGACCGTGGCCGAGTTCGGCGTGTAGTCGACCGAGGCGGCCTTGGCGAGCACCCCGTTCATGTGCGCGATGTACGCCATCTGCATGATGTCTTTCGGTTCGTCGGCGAACACCTGGGCGTATGCGGCCTGCCTGTCCTCTCCGGTGAGTGCACCGGCGGCAGCGATCTCCTTGTCGAAGTCCGCTGTGCCGTAGGCACTCTGGAATCCGTCACTGGTGAAGTACTGGTCGACGGTGAAGGCGGAGTCGCCGGCCTGGTTGCCGTGCTGAATCACCAGCAGATACGGCCCGACGTCCGGGAACGGACGTTCCTGGTATTCGGCGGTACCGGCGGCGTCCATCATTTCGATCTTGACGTTCATGCCGATCTTGGACAGTGAGTTCTGGATGACCTCCACTGTCTCGTTGATCTTGGGGAACTGTCCGGTGCGTCCGATCAGGCGGATCTCGGTGTCCACCGGTACCCCGTCTGCCCGTGCCTCGTCGATCAGCGTGCGGGCCTGGTCCATGTCGTATGGCCACGGCGTCAGGTCCTCGTTGTAGCCGACGACGCCCTCGGAAATCAGTTGTGCTGCCGGTGAACCGAGTCCCCTGAACAGGGCCTTGACGATGCCGTCGCGATTGATCGCGTAGTTGATCGCCTGCCGCACCCGCATGTCGTCCAGTGGTGGCTGAGCGGCCTGGATGCGGAGCGCCGTCGTTTCGTTGTTGGGGTACGCGACCCCGAGGTCGCCTGCACCGTCTTCCGGTCCGACGGAGGTTGCGATCTCGGCCTCGCCGTTGGTCACCATCGAGGCGCGGACGCTGCCCTCGCTGCGCCACTGGTACTCGGCCCTGGCGTACTCGGGCTTCGGACCCCAGTAGGTCTCGTTGCGTACGAGCGAGAGCTTCTGGCCGTAGTCCCAACGCTCGATCGCGAACGGTCCCGTTCCGATGGGCTCGCGTACCCGCTCGGTGTAACTGGCTGTGCGCGGGACCATCTCCACGAACGACAGGCGCAGCGGCAGAATCGGGTCGGGTTCCGGCGACTGCACGGTCAGTGTCATCGGGTCGACCGCCGTGACCACCAGGTTCGCGTCGCCGAAGACGTAGCCCTCGACGTTGCAGCCCAGTTCCGAGTTGACCGTGCGATCGATGGAGAACGCGGCGTCCTCGGCCTCGAAGGGACTGCCGTCGCTGAACGTCACACCGGGGTGGATCGCGAACGTCCATTCGGTATCGGAGGTCTGCTCCCACGAGTCGGCGAGCTTGGGTTCGAGATCGCCGGTGCTGGGATTGCGCTCCATGAGCGGCTCGGTGATGTTCGAGCGCGTCACCACACCCACCGATGTCAGTGAGACATCGCAGGCTTCGAGGGTCGGCGGTTCCTGCGGCAGAACGATGCGGAGAGTATCTGCGCGGCTCGGTCCACCGTTGTTGGAATTGGCGACGGTGCAACCGCTCACGACAAGTGAAAATGACAGTGCGCCAACGGCTGTTGCGGCGACGCGATGGGTCCGTCCCTGCTGCACGAAGAGTGCAGGGCTCATGGTGGCCTCCAGTGGGAAAAGGATCCGCGTCTGCGAGTCGCAGCCGAATCTGTGACGGTAGACACACGGTATGAGCGGGCTGTCTTCACCGTCAACCGGACGAAATGCCCTTTCCGGCCAGTTTTGTGGGTCACAGTGACAGTTTCGATGAGGCCTGAATCACATCTGTAGTGGACTGACCAGGTCGGATGTAGGGAAGACTGGACGGGTCTGCATCGGCAATGCGTCGTTCATGCCGTTTGGGTATCGGTCCATGTTATTTCCGTGTTGGACAGGTATTCGAGGAGCGGCATACCGTACAGGAAACGCGCACGTTCCACCATCTCGCGAGGAGAACAATGGTCACCGTCAGCTCGCAGAGTTCCTCTGTGTCTCAACCGGATTCGCAACAGGGCGGTCGAGTGCTCCGAGTCGGACCGCTCAAACCGTCTCTGATGGACACCTTGGTCGCCGAGTACGACGCGCTGGAACTGCCCGAAGGGGATGGTCGCGACGAATTCCTCGATGCGCACGGCGAATCGATCACCGCAGTGGTCACCTCCGGCCGCACCGGCGTCGATGCCGCGTTGATGGAGCGATTGCCGCAGCTCGGAGCCGTGGTGAACTTCGGCGTCGGATACGACACCACCGATGTCGACGCCGCAGCAGACCGCGGCATCGCCGTGAGCAACACCCCCGACGTGTTGACCGACTGTGTGGCGGACCTCGCTGTCGGTCTGGTGATCGACACCGTGCGTGGGCTCTCGTCCGCCGAGCGTTTTGTGCGCGCCGGCCGCTGGCCTGCCGAGGGCAACACGCCACTGACGCGCCAGGTCACCGGCAAGCGCGTCGGAATCATCGGGCTCGGCCGAATCGGCTCGGCAATTGCCGATCGGCTCAACGGATTTCGATGCGAAATCTCGTACCACAATCGAAACGAGATCGACGGCTCTCCCTACGTCTACGCCGCCAGTCCGACAGCGCTCGCCGAGAACGTCGACGTACTGATCATCGCCGCGTCCGGCGGTTCGGGAACTGCACATCTGGTGGATCGCGCGGTGCTCGAAGCGCTGGGACCGCAGGGATATCTGGTCAACGTGGCCCGCGGAAGCGTCGTCGACGAGGAAGCACTCATCGAGTTGCTCGCCGCCGGGCGGCTGGCCGGAGCCGGTCTGGACGTCTTCGCCCACGAGCCGAACGTGCCCGACGCCCTGCTGGCGATGGACAACGTGGTGCTGCTGCCGCACGTGGGCAGCGCAACGGTGGAGACCCGCGCCGCGATGGAAGCGCTCACGCTCGAGAACCTCGATCGCTTTCTGGCCGACGGCACCCTCGTCACGCCGGTGACGCAGTGACCGTCGTCGTCGGCTACTCGCCGACCACCGAAGGAAAAGGCGCGCTGCCCTTCGCATTCCGCGAGGCTCACATGCGTGGAACGGATCTGATTGTCGTCGCCGAGGACAACAGCGCGTCCGACGCCGAGTTCGGTGCCGTCGTCGAATCTGCCCGCGACGAGGCGGGCGCGATCGGCGTGACGACGAAAGTCCACGACAACGAGGCCGGTCGCTCACATGCAGACAATCTGATCGACCTGTCGTTCGACGAACAGACGCAACTGGTCGTCATCGGCATCAGGCGTCGATCGCCCGTCGGAAAGTTGTTCATGGGCAGCATCTCTCAGCGCGTTCTCCTCGAGGCGCACTGCCCGGTGACGGCCGTCAAGCCGCCGGTGGGGACGCCGCGGTAGCCGTCACGACCACTCACGTGCCGGCAACACATCGGTCATGAAGCGGTGCAGTGCCGGGTTGTCGTTGTCCACGCGCCAGGCCGCGTCGAGTTCGACGGGGCGTTCCTTCACGGTCCGAACCGGCCGGAAGACAACACCTTCCGGCCGCATGGTCGACGCCGACTCCGGTACCAATGCCAATCCGATGCCGGAACGAACGAGCACCAGCATCGTGTGCACCTGGGTCACGTACTGCACGTAGCGCGGGGTCACGCCGACGATGGTGAACGTACTGATGAGCAACTCGTGGAAGTACCGCGCATCGACCGGTGAGTACATGATGATCGGCTGGTCGTCGAAGTCCTCCACCGACAGTTCGTCCTTCTCGGCCAGCGGGTGAGAGTCGGGCATCGCTGCGATCAACGACTCGTGCAGCACCGGCCGGGATGCGATGCCCGGTCGCTTGAGTGGTGGCCTGGCCAAACCGAGATCCAGATCGCCGACGGCCAAGGACTCCATCTGCACTGCCGAGACCATCTCGCGTAGAACGAGTTTCACGTCCGGCAGCTTTTCGCGCGCGGCGTCGAGCAACTGCGGGAGTACTGCATGGGCCGATGCGCCGGTGAATCCGACGACCACGGTCCCCAGGTCCCCGGTGGGAACGCGTCGCACCGTCAGCAACGCGCCCTCGGCGAGGTCGAGGATGCGTCGGGCCTCGGGAAGGAAGGCCAATCCCGCGGCCGTCAGGGTCACCGACCGGCTCGTGCGGTCGATCAGCTGCACGCCGACTTCGCTCTCGAGCTGTTGGATCTGCCTGCTCAGGGGCGGCTGAGTCATGTGCAGCCGTTCGGCAGCGCGGCCGAAGTGCAATTCCTCGGCGACGGCGATGAAGCAGGAGAGCCTGTTGAGCGAGAACATCGATTCATTCCTTGCATCGCGGAGTGAGTTCTGTTGTGCCTCTGTAGATCAATCTAACTCACCGGCCGCGCCCGAACGATTGACAACCTTCTCTCCGGTAAGAGTAGAGTTGCTCGCGGAGTGGACGCCACATCGGCCGCGGTCCCTCGCACCCATCGAACGGAGTTGTCGTGTCTCGAGCTGCCCAGGTGCCTGCCACCGCCGTCGAAGACGTTTCGGTGCTGGGTGCGTTGCGCTCACCCAGGCGGCTCAAGACCGAAGTTCTGGCGGGCCTGGTGGTGGCTCTGGCGTTGATTCCGGAGGCCATCTCGTTCTCGATCATCGCCGGGGTCGATCCGCGCGTCGGGCTGTTCGCGTCGTTCACGATGGCCGTCACCATCTCCATCGTCGGTGGCCGACCGGCGATGATCTCCGCGGCCACCGGAGCGATTGCCCTGGTCGTCGCCCCGTTGGCGCGTGAATACGGCCTCGACTACCTCATCGCGGCGGTGATCCTCGGCGGAGTGTTGCAGGTGGTGCTCAGCGTGCTCGGCGTCGCCAAACTGATGCGGTTCATCCCGCGCAGCGTCATGGTGGGATTCGTCAACGCGCTGGCGATCCTGATCTTCACTTCGCAGGTGCCGTACTTGATCGGAGTGCCGTGGCTGGTCTATCCGATGGTTGCCGTGGGCCTGCTCATCATGTTCTTCCTGCCCAAGCTCACCACCGTTGTGCCGGCTCCGTTGATCGCCATCGTGATACTCACCGGCGTCACACTCGTCTTCGCTCTCGCGGTTCCCGATGTGGGTGACGAAGGTGAACTGCCGTCCTCGCTGCCGTCGTTCCTGATCCCGAATGTGCCGTTCACGTTCGACACGCTGAGCATCATCGCCCCGTTCGCACTCGCCATCGCCCTCGTTGGGCTGCTCGAATCTCTGATGACGGCCAAGCTCGTCGACGACATCACCGACTCGCACTCCAACAAGACCCGTGAGGGCTGGGGTCAGGGTGTGGCGAATCTGGTCACGGGATTCACCGGCGGTATGGGCGGTTGCGCGATGATCGGCCAGACCATGATCAACGTCAAGGTCTCCGGAGCCCGCACTCGAATCTCGACGTTCCTTGCCGGCGTCTTCCTGCTCATCCTGGTCGTCGGTCTCGGCGACATCGTCGCGCTGATTCCGATGGCCGCGCTCGTCGCAGTGATGATCATGGTCTCGATCGGCACCTTCGACTGGCACAGCATCGACCCGAAGACGTTGCGCCGCATGCCCAAGAGCGAGACCCTCGTCATGGTCGCCACGGTTGCGGTCACCGTCGTCACCCACAACCTCGCGTACGGCGTGCTCGTCGGTGTCATCACTGCAATGGTGCTGTTCGCCCGACGGGTCGCCCATCTGACCGAGGTGGTCGATGTGGCCCATCCCGACGAGGACACCCGGGTGTACGCGGTGAAGGGCGAGTTGTTCTTCGCGTCGAGCAACGATCTGATCTATCAGTTCGACTACGTCGGAGATCCGAAGAACATCGTCATCGACATGTCCGAGTCGCACATCTGGGACGCATCGACCGTGGCGACCCTCGACGCCATCACGACCAAATACGCCGCCAAGGGCAAGACGGTGAAGATCGTGGGGCTGAACGCGCCGTCCACCGAGCGGCACGACCGCCTCAGTGGAAACCTCGGTGCCGAGCACTGACTAGGGTGGGCTGTCGAGGAGAGGCGGCACATGGCAGACGACGGCATGCACATGCAGATCGGACAGGTAGCTCAACGAACCGAGCTGTCCATCCGCACGGTTCGTCATTACGACGACGTCGGCCTCGTCACGCCCTCTGCTCGGACCGTCGGCGGCTTCCGGCTCTACACCGAGTCCGACGTCGAACGACTGCTCGTCATTCGTCGGATGAAGCCCCTCGACTTCACGTTGGCCGAAATGAAACAGCTACTCGAATCCCTCGACGTTCTGGGGGACGAGAACGCGACGGACGACGCCAAGTCCTCGGCCGCGGCCTTCGTTCGTGAGTGTCACACCAAGGCCGAGGAAAGCTGCCGCACGTTGCGGCGGCAGCTCGCCTACGCCGAGGAACTGACCGATGTGCTGTCCACCCGTGGTGCGGCAGCCCAGATCTGACCGGACCGGCTCTAGCCGTCCACGACCACCGGGACGATGAGGGGCTGACGGCCCAGGGTCTGCTTGGCCCAGCGTGCCGATTCCTGCACGATGCGCTTCTCGATGTTCTCGCGAGACGCAACCTTGACGTCGCTCTCGCGCGTGAGGGTCTTGCCGATCGCCTTGGCCAGCGAGTCGAATGCGTTGGCCTCGTGGGCAAATCCGCGTCCGATGAAGTCGACGTCGTCGACCAGCAGGCCGGTGTCTGGATCCACGATCGCGATGACGGTCAGCACGCCCTCGTTCGCGAGCAAGCGACGCTCGGCCAGCGAATCCTCGGTCACACCACCGACGGCACTGCCATCGACATAGATCAGTTCGATGGGGACGGAGCCGGTGATCTGCGCGACGCCGTCGAACAGGTCGATGACGCTTCCGTTCTCGGCGATCAACACTCGATCGCGGGGAACGCCGGTCCTGATCGCGAGATCGGCGTTGGCGCGCAGATGTCGCGACTCACCGTGTACGGGAAGCACATTGGCGGGTTCGAGGATGTTGTAGCAGTAGACCAACTCGCCTGCGCTGGCGTGACCGGAGACGTGCACCTTGGCATTTCCCTTGTGCACCACACGTGCACCCTTGTCGACGAGACCGTTGATGACGCGGTAGATCGCGTTCTCGTTTCCGGGAATGAGACTGCTGGCCATCAGTACGGTGTCGCCGTCACCCACCTTGATCTGATGCTCGCCCGACGCCATCCGCGACAGCGCGGCGAGGGGCTCGCCCTGCGATCCGGTGCAGATCAAGGTGATCTTGTTGGCCGGAAGTCGGTTGAGCTTCGGTAGATCGACGACGAGCCCGTCGGGCACATCGAGGTAGTTCAGATCGGTCGCAATCTTCATGTTGCGCACCATCGATCGGCCCACGAACGCAACCTTGCGGCCCTGCGCATGCGCGGCGTCGAGTACCTGTTGAATGCGGTGCACGTGACTGGCGAAGCTCGAGACGATCACGCGCCCCGTCGTTTCACGGAACACCTTCTCGATGGCCGGGACCAGATCGCGTTCGGACACCATGAACCCGGGAACTTCGGCGTTGGTGGAGTCGACGAGGAGGAGATCGAGCCCTTCCTCGCCGAGGCGTGCGAAGCTACGGAGATCGGTGATCCGGCCGTCCAGCGGGAACTGGTCCATCTTGAAGTCGCCGGTGTGCAGCACCAGCCCGGCGTCGGTGCGAATGGCGATGGCGAGACCGTCGGGGATCGAGTGGTTGACGGCGATGAACTCGAGCTCGAACGGGCCTTCCTGACGGGTTTGTCCCGCTTCGACCTCGATCAGCTTTGTCGAGACCTTGAACTCCTCGAACTTGGCAGCCAGGAAGTGCAGGGTCAGCCGCGACGAGATGACGGGGATGTCGCCGCGCTCGCGCAGCAGGTAGGGGACGCCCCCGATGTGGTCCTCGTGTCCGTGGGTGAGGACGATCGCGACGACGTCGTCGAGACGATCCCGGATGCAACTCCAGTCGGGGAGGATGACGTCGACGCCGGGCTGGTGCTCTTCGGGGAACAGGACGCCGCAATCGACGATGAGCAGTTTTCCGTCGTACTCGAACACGGTCATGTTCCGACCGATCTCGCCGAGACCGCCGGTCGCGATCACGCGAAGGTGCCCTGCCTGAAGCGCGGAGGAGGATCGCTTTCTCGGTGCGGCGGGGGATCTGCGGTTCCGTGGTGATCTCGACATGCCTCTTACGCTACGGGGGGTTCTTCACCTGGTCTCGACCCCGGTCCGAAGATTTGCATATTGTTCCCCGTCGAGGGCGTGATGTCAGGTGCCTACCGGCTTCGGCTTGTCGGCCCGGGTCAACGCAGGTCGGAGGGATCGGAGTTCGCTCCGCAGAGGATGATTGCGACTCTCTCGCCGGGTTTCGGTTCGTATCTTTTCGCTCTGATCGCAGCAACCGCTGCCGCAGCCGCATGCTCGACGACGAGCCGCCGCGAATCCCACAGATGTTGTCGCGCTTCGACGATGGCAGCGTCGTCGACGAGAACGGAGATGGTGTCCGACGCCGCGGCCGCAGTCAGAGCGAGCGGCGTGACCCGCCGCGCGCCCAGAGAATCTGCGGCAATCGAATCCACCGGTACGTCGACAGGGAAGCCCGCCTCCAACCCTGCTGCGAAGGCTCGACACTTCTCGGGTTCGACGGCCACCACCCGAACACCTCGTTGCGCCGCGACAGTCGCGATGCCGGCGAACAGTCCGCCTCCACCGACCGAGACTACAACGGTGTCGAACGCGTCGGCGGTCAGCATGTCGAGCAGGAGAGTTCCGGCACCCGCAGCGATCAGCGGGTTGTCGTAGGCATGGGAGGCCAGAGCTCCGGTGTCCGCGGCGTAGTCCATCGAGGCCTCGAACGCCTCCGCGTACTCGGTCCCGACGGCTCGAACGTCTGCGCCGAGAGCGATCAGTTTCGCCTTCTTGAACTCGGGCACCGTGGCGGGCACGAACACGGTCGCGGGCACGCGGTACTTCGTCGCCGCCCACGCACAGGCCAACCCTGCGTTTCCTCCCGAGGCGATCACGATCCCCGCGTCGGGCATCGTTCCCGCCTGCCGGTGCGCGGTGACGAAGTTGACGGCTCCACGTGCCTTGAACGTTCCCGTGTGCTGCATGAATTCGGCCGCGTACAGCAGGTCCGGGGGCTCGGCCGCGATCATCGTGACCGGTCTGACGGTGCCGGCAATACGTGATTGGGCATCGACGACGTCGTCGTACGTGATCGCAAGAGGCACCCACCCATTGTGGTCCTCCCACGTGAACGTCCGCCGAAGGGGACAGCGACCGCCGAAACCATTGCGGAATCGCGCGTCATCACTTTAAAGTGATGACACGCATCATCGGATTGCATCTCGTGCGGGAGGGGTTCGTCAGCATGCATATTCACACCGTGGTGATCATCGGCAGCGGCTTCGGTGGCCAGTGCGCAGCGAAGGCATTGCTCGATCGAGGCATCGACGACCTCGTCGTTCTGGAGAGACGATCCTTCATGGGTGGCACGTGGAAGCAGAATCGCTACCCGGGCGCAGCCGTCGACGTGCAGAGTCCGCTGTACTCGATCGCGTCGGAACCGTTCGAGTGGACGCGCATGTTCGCCGAACGCGAGGAGCTCGAGCGGTACACCGACCATGTGCTCGAATCCAACGGTCTGCCGGCGCGGACGCATGTCGACACCGACGTCCAGAAGATCGAATGGGCCGGAGACCACTGGACCATCACCACCTCGCGGGGCGGCTACGCGGCGAAGTTCGTCGTCAACGCGTCGGGACCACTCAGTACGCCCGTCATACCGCCGTTCCCCGGCCGAGAGAAGTTCCAGGGCACCCAGTTCCACACCAACGACTGGCACACCGACTACGACCACGCAGACAAGCGAGTGGCGATCGTTGGCAGCGGTGCCAGTGCCGCGCAGGTGATTCCCGCGATCCAACCCGACGTGGCGCAGCTGCACGTCTTCCAGCGCACCCCGCACTGGGTGATGCCACGTCACGATCGCGAATTCACGCCGCTGCAGCGCAGGCTGCTGAAGTTGGAACCGATCCGCAGGCTGGTCCGCGCCGGGATCTACTGGAGTCTCGAAACTCGTATCCTCGGCTTCAAGTACTCACGGACGATGTTGAAGGCGGTCGCCCAGCGAACTGCGGTGAAGCACATCGAGTCTCAGGTTCCGGATCCCGAGCTTCGAGCGAAGGTCACCCCGGACTACGTCATCGGGTGCAAGCGGGTTCTGCTGTCCAACACGCTCTATCCCGCGCTGGGGCAGGCGAACGTCACCCTGCACGACAAGAACGACGGCATCGCGGAGATCACCGAAACCGGAATCGTCACCACCACCGGCGAACACGTCGACGTCGATCTGCTGGTGTGGTCCACCGGATACGACGCGACCGACGGCGTCATCTCGTACCCGGTGATCGGCCGCGACGGCCGAGCGCTGTCCGAGGTCTGGGATCCGTACCCGCGCGCCTACCTCGGCACCACGATTCCCGGCTTTCCCAACCTGTTCGTCGTCACCGGACCGAACACCGGAATCGGGCACACCTCTGCGATCTTCCTCATCGAGGCGCAGATGGAGTACATCGTGCGGGCCGTCGACGCCGTCCGACAGGTGGGTGCGACCGCCATCGAGGTCACCGCAGCCGCCGAGCAGGAGTACACCGACACCATTCACCGCGAGATGGAAGGCACCGTCTGGAAGGACGGCGGCTGCCACAGCTGGTACCAATCGAAATCCGGGCACGTCGTTGCCATGTTCCCGGGATTCAGCTTCACGTTCCGCCGCTGGGCCAAGCGTTTTCGGCCGGAAGCCCATCACATCCACCGGTCATCCACCGAGGTGACGACGAAGGACGAGGTCTCGGCATGAGCAAGCACACCGGACAGGTAGCGCTGATCACCGGCGCGGCAGGCGGAATCGGTTCCGCCGTGGCGACCGCACTGCATCGACGCGGCGCCTCGATCGTTCTCGTCGACATGGCGTCGACCGACCTCGAGGCCGTGGCGGCGAAGCTGGGCAACCAACGCGTGGCGATCGCGTATGCCGACGTCACCGTGCGGGAGCAGCTCGATGCGGCCGTCGCGACCGCGATAGACACCTTCGGCAAGCTCGATTTCGTGATGGCCAACGCCGGAATCTCCAGCGGTGCACAGGCATCGACCGTTCGGTCGATCGAGGACGGAGTCTTCGAGCGGGTCATCGGCGTCAACCTGATCGGCGTCTGGAACACGGTGCGTGCCGCCCTTCCGCACATCGTCGAGTCCGGGGGCTACGTGCTGCTCACCTCGTCGACGTACGCGTACCTCAACGGACTGGCGAATGCGCCGTACGCGGCATCGAAGGCGGCGGTCGAACAGCTCGGTCGTGCTCTGCGTGCGGAACTCGCGGGCACGAAAGCGACTGCCGGAGTGCTGTATCCGGGGTGGGTGGCAACTCCGATCGCCGAAGTCGCGTTCGGCGGCGACGACGTCGCGACGGCCATGATCGACCGCGCCTTCCCCACGCCGCTGCTCCGCCCGATCACACCGGACAAGCTCGCGCGCGTGGCCGTTCGAGGGATCGGACGGCGGGCTGCGCGCATCGCCGTGCCCGGTCGCTGGATCCCGATCTCGCTGTTGCGTGGCATCGTCAACCCGGTCATGGACGCCATGATGGAGCGGGACGCCGAATTGATCCGTCTCACTGCCGAACTGGATGCCCGACGGTCATGAGTGCAGCGCCGGAAGCCGCCGGCCGCGCCTACGGCGGTGAGAGCGCGGCCGACCGCGACGACCGCAGGCGGCGGCAGCTTCTGGACGCCGGCCTGCGGGTGTTCGGCAGCACCGGGTACCGCGCCGCGACCGTCCGCGGACTGTGCCGCGAGGCCAAGATCGCCGACCGGCACTTCTATCAGTATTTCGACAAGACCGAGGATCTCCTGCTCGCTGTCTACGCGGAATGCATTGCACACCTGACCGACTCGGTGTCCGGGGCCATCACGGAGGTGGAGACGGGCAGCGAGATCAGGGCTGTCGCCGAGCAGTTGCTCGAGCCGTTCTTTCGGGTCGTCGAGGACCCGCACCTCGCTCGCGTGGTGTGGATGGAGGTGCTCGGAGTCAGCCCTCGCGTGGAGCAGACGTACCTGACAGTGATGCAGCAGTTCGGGACGCTGTTGCTCGGCTACCTCCGCACGTTCGCCGGCGACGTACCGTCGGGCCCCGATCTGGATGTCGACCTTCTCGCCACCGCTGCGATCGGCGGAATCAGCCACACGGCCATGACCTGGTATCAGAGCGGTTATGTCGCAGAGCGTCGCATCGTCGTCGCCACCATCGCGACCATGCTTGCCAATATCGTTGCACCGCTGACGAACACAGAATTCGAGGGCCGAGAGAGTTAGCGCACCGGCACAGTCCTCTTCAGGAACTCCAGCTGCTTTTCGATGATGATCGGGAACAACGGCTGCACGTAGGGGTCGAAGTGGCCGCCCTTGTGGATGTGCACGGTGGCGTCGGGAATCTTCGCTGCGATCTTCACGGTGACGTACGCCGGCGTGACCACGTCGTCGGACATGATCTGCATCAGAACGGGGCAGGTGATGTTCGACGCGGTCTTGCCCGGCGAGTACAACCCGATGCGCAGGAGTATCCGCGCAGCAACGGTTTCCGGGTAGTCGCCGTCGGTCAATCCGGATTCGGCGAGGAGGAGGTCGCGGCCGGGGACGGCGTCGGGTGAGGTCATCACGGCTCGATCGCCGGGGTTGCCGACCGAGTCGACGTACAGGGGTGATTTCCCGCGCACTGCGCGGATCTGGTCGATCACCGCTGACGGGGCGAGCTTGACGATGCGCCGAAGTCCGGTCGCGCGCACGGCTGCGATCCCGTCCACGTGCGGGATCTGGGCGATGACGGCGGCGAAGTTCTCTCCTGTGCCGGCCCGGGTGAGCACGTGTCCGCCGGCGAAGGAGGTACCCCAACCGACGATGCGTGCCGAGTCGACACCGTCGAGTGTCCGGGCGTAGGCGACGGCGTTGCGCCAGTCGACGAGTTGCCTGCCGATGTCGAGCAGCTGCCGCGGCTCACCGTCACTGTCACCGAAGTGGCGGTAGTCGAAAACGAGAACCGTGTAGCCGGCGCGGGCGAAGACCTCCGCGTAGGCGAAGAGGCGAATGACACGTGGGGTGCCGAATCCGTGGGCCATGACCACGGCAGGAGCGTCGACCGTCGTGCCCGTGGGCCGATACACCGCGACAGCGCAACGGACTCCCTCCGAATCGAACCATTCGTCGGTACGGCTGTATTCGGGCTGGTCGTAGGCGCTCATGTGGTTGTCCTTCTTCGTTCTCTTGATCGGCATTCAAGAAAATAGCACCGTCTTGAATGACGATCAAGATAGGATGATGCAATGCCGCGCAACCGTCGACCCGTCGATCGCGCCGAGAAGCGCTCCGAGATCGTGAACGCCGCTCGCTCGCTGTTCGTCGACGACGGCTACGAGAACACCCCGATGGGTCGAATCGCCACCGCTGCCGGAGTGACCACCAATACGATCTACTGGTATTTCGGCGACAAGGACGAGCTGCTCGTCGGGGTGCTCGACGACATTCACAACGAGGCCCTCGGCCGATTCGGTGCTCTCGCGGCGCAATCGGTGAACGAGCAGGTCCTCTGGGTGGTCGACGAGCTGGAGAAATATCATCGACTGGTCGATACGGTGCACTCGCGAACGTCGGTAGCTGCCTGTATCGACAAGTGGCACAACGATTTCCATGCGTTGTGGGAACAGTGGATCGCCGTCGAGCTACGCAACGCCGGCGTAGATGACGCAGACATCGAACCGACGACACGAATGATCGTCTTCGTCATCGAGGCCATGCTGACGCACCCGCAGGACGAGGCGTCGAAACGGGCCATGATCGATCTGCTGTTCCGCAAGGTCGGCGTCCGACGTTGACCTACTCGTGGACGGTTGTGCGGTTCCGCCCGAGATTCTTGGACTCGTACAACGCTCGGTCGGCGCGCGCGAGGGTGGCGCGGGCGGCTTCGCCGTCCTGCCGGCTCGCCACTCCCGCCGAGATCGTCACGTCCTTCGGTAGCTCCGTCCGAACGCGATCGACGGCGTCGCGTAGTTCGGCGGCTGTGCCCGTGATGCACAGCACCGTGAATTCATCGCCGCCCGAGCGGCTCAGCAGGTACTGCCGCGGCAGGCAGGTGCGTAGTGCGGACGACACGATCTCGAGCGCGCGATCACCGGCCGCATGACCGTGGTCGTCGTTGATCACCTTGAAGCGATCGATGTCCACCACTGCGATGGCGTCGATCTTTCCGCTCGCCACCGTTCCCGGACGAGCGTCCAACTCACGGGTGAGGCGCCGTCGATTCGGGAGCTGGGTGAGGTGGTCGATCTCGGAGGTCGAGGCCACGCTCTGGACCCAGGCCGCGGAGATCGCGATGGCGACGAGCACCAGTTGGGCGTTGATCACCAGGACGGGATGGATACCGCCGACGACGGCACCCAGGTACGCGACGTACACGGCGTTGAGAACCGTCGTCCGCCAGGCGATGCGGTTGGGCAGCACGATGAACGCAGGCGTCACCAGAAGTAGCTGCAGGAAGATGCCGGACATGGCCGCGATCGCCCCGCCCGCCGCGCTGCAGAACAGGGCGATGCTCGTCAGACCGGACAGGTGCATCGCCAGGTAGAGGCGTCGAGACAGCACCGGTGCCGCCGCGATCATGTAGATGCCCAGTGCGCACCATGCCACCGCCAGGACGAGCAACACGGTCGCCGCCCGAGGCGAAGCCCCGACGACGGTGACGACACCCACCAGTCCACTGACGAGGCAGTTGACCCCGGACGTTCGCGCGACCGGCGCGGGGGAATATTGCCAACCGGTGTTCACACGACAGACCTCTCGCACGGATCCCCACGACCCGGAGCGAGCTTAGTCCTACCAGCGCGGGCAGGTGTTTTCGAAGCTCGAATCGATGCTCTGCATGTATCCGGTGTCGTCACGGTCGCGGATACCGCAGTCGAGGTACTGCTGATGCAGCGCCGCGAGCGCGTCCTCGTCGATCTCGACGCCGAGGCCGGGCCCGGTGGGAACTGCCACCGAGCCGTCGACGAAGTTCAACACCCCGGGTACGACGACGTCCTCGCTCTTCCACGGCCAGTGCGTGTCGCAGGCGTAGGTCAGGTTGGGCGTCGCCGCGGCGAGGTGAACCATGGCGGCCAGGCTGATTCCGAGGTGGCTGTTCGAGTGCATCGACAGACCCAGCTCGAAGGTGTCGCAGATGCCGGCGAGCAACCTCGATCGTTGTAGCCCGCCCCAGTAGTGGTGGTCGGACAACACCACCTGCACCGAGTCCTTCACCACCGCGGGCTTCAGATGATCGAAGGCGACGACGCACATGTTGGTCGCGAGAGGCATCTTCGCCTCGCGCGCGACCTCGGCCATCCCGTCGAGTCCCGGTGTCGGGTCCTCGAGATACTCGACGATGCCGTCGAGCTCGGCGGCGACACGGATGGACGTGTCGACCGTCCACGCCGCGTTGGGGTCCAGCCGGAGCGGTAGCTCCGGGAATGCCTCCCGGAGCGCCTTGATCCCGGCTATCTCCTCGTCGGGTGGAAATACGCCGCCCTTGACCTTGATGGCCTCGAAGCCGTACTCGTCGATCATCTTTCGGGCCTGGCGTACCAGGCCGGCCGGGTCGACGGCCTCGCCCCACTCGTCCGGTCGGCCACCGGGATGTGCTGCCCATTTGTAGAACAGGTACGCGCTGAACGGAACGGAGTCCCGAACCTTGCCCCCGAGCAGGTCCGACACCGGTCGCCCCAGCACCTTGCCCTGCACGTCCAGGCACGCGATCTCGAACGGCGAGAAGACGCGGTCGGTGGTACTGGCCGTGGTGATCATTCCCGCGACGCCGTCTCCGCCGGTGATGGACAGCGTCCCGAGTACCGTATCGACGGCATCTCGAATCTCGTTGAGTGCGAACACGTCCAGGCCGGTGATGGCCTGAGCCGCCGCGTCGAGACGAGCCAGATGCGCAGTGTCGGCGTAGGTCTCACCGAGTCCGACGACGCCGGCATCGGTGTCCAGCTGAATGATCGCGCGCAGTGCGTACGGCTGATGCACCCCGACTGTGTTGAGCAACGGAGGGTCCACGAAGGCGATCGGCGTGATCCGAGCGCCGGTGATCAGAACCGGATCCTGCATCAGCGCACCGCGAGCTCGTTCGCCAGCACGGCCCGGCCGGCGGCGACGATCGCGGTCAGTTCCTCGAGGTGCGGCGCACTGATGTCCACCAGCGGCGGGCGCACCGGTCCGGCCTCGATACCCTCCATCGTCACGCCTGCCTTGATGAGAGCGACGGCGTACCCGGGAACCTTGTCGCGTAGACGCACCAGTGGGTGGAAGAACTCGCGAAGCAGTGCAGCAGTGAGCTTCTCGTTGCCGCTGTCCAGAGACCGGTAGAACGCCAGCGCCAGCTCGGGAGCGAATGCGAACGTGGCCGAGGAGTACAGAGTGACACCGATGGCCCGGTACGCCTGTTGTGAGACCTCTGCGGTGGGCAGTCCGTTGAAGAACTGGAAGGGCTTGCCGGACGGCTCGAGTGCATCCAGTACTGCGCGGACGATCCGGCCGACCTGATCGAGATCGCCTGTGCCGTCCTTGAACCCGACGACGGTGGGCAGCTGCGCAACCTCGACGGCCGAGTCCTCGGTGAAACGAGCGTTGCCGCGGTTGTAGACGATCAACGGCAGATCGGACGCGGCGGCCACGGCCTTGGTGTAGTTGACCAGACCGGCCTGCGGCATCGTCACCAGGTACGGAGGTAGCAGCAGGATGCCGTCGGCTCCGTTGGTCTTCGCGCTCGCCGCGAACGCCTTTGCCTGCGCCACGGAACCGCCTGCGCCTGCGTACACCGGCACACGGCCCGCGACGACGTCGACTGCAGTGCGCACGATCTTGCCGAATTCCTCGCCTTCGAGGGCATGGAATTCGCCGGTGCCGCAGGCGATGAACACCCCACCGGGTCCGGCATCGACGCCCTTCGCGATGTGCGCGGCCAGCAGGTCGTAATCGACCTCACCGGAGGCGGTGAACGGGGTGACGGGGAAGAACAGGACTCCGTCGAGCATGGTGGTCTCCTCGGGAACTTGGTGGGGTGAGTCAGTCTTGGGTGAGCTGGCCGTCGATGCGGCGAAAGATTCCCTCTGGGTTGCCGTCGGCAATTGCAGTGGGCAGCAATGATTTCGGAACGTCCTGGTAAGAAACGGGACGCAGGAAGCGCTCGATGGCGAGAGATCCGACCGAGGTGGTGCGGGAATTGGAGGTGGCAGGGAAAGGGCCGCCGTGGACCATTGCGTGGCCCACCTCGACTCCGGTCGGCCATCCGTCGAACAGGATGCGGCCGGCCTTGAGTTCGAGAACCGAGAGGAGCTTGCCTGCCTCGGTGTGATCGTCCTCGTCGGCGTGAATCGTGGCGGTGAGCTGACCTTCGAGTAGCGCGGCGACGTCGCGAACCTGCTGCGCGTCGGTGCACCGAACGATGAGGCTCGACGCCCCGAACACCTCGGCCTGTGCGTCCTCGGAGGTCAGGAACGTATCGGCGTCGGTCTCGAACAGCGCTGCGCGGCAGGCGTTCGGAGCATCGGAGTCGGATCCTCGCGCGACCACAGTGACTGCTTCGGACAGCGTGGCGACGCCGTCCGCGTAGCTGGACGCGATGTTCGGGGTCAGCATCGTGGTGGGGGCGGATTCCTCTACCGCCGCCGTCGCTGCCTCGGTGAAGGACTGCAGTCCAGGGCTGTCCACGGCGATGACGAGACCGGGGTTGGTGCAGAACTGGCCCGAGCCCATCGTCAGCGATGCGACGAAGGCGCGGCCGAGCTCGGCTCCGCGGGTGGCGAGAGCGCCGTCCATGACGAACACCGGGTTGATGGAACTCATCTCGGCGTACACCGGGATCGGCTCACGACGACCGGCCGCGGCAGCGACGAGAGCAGTTCCACCCGAACGTGATCCGGTGAAGCCGACTGCCTTGATGCGAGGGTCGGTCACCAGAGCGGTGCCGAGTCCACGGCCGGAGCCGAACAGCAGAGAGAATGTGCCCGAGGGCATTCCGGTGGAAGACACCGCATCGGCGATCGCTCGACCGACCAGTTCGGACGTTCCCGGATGGGCATCGTGGGCCTTGACGACCACCGGGCATCCGGCTGCGAGAGCGGAGGCGGTGTCGCCGCCGGCGACGGAGAAGGCGAGCGGGAAGTTGCTGGCTCCGAACACTGCAACCGGGCCCAACGGAATCTGCCGCTGGCGGATGTCGGCGCGGGGGAGTGGCGTGCGATCGGGCTGGGCCGGATCGATACGGGCACCGTTCCAACTGCCCTCGCGCAGAACGGAAGCGAACAGACGGAGTTGGCCGGTGGTGCGGCCGACCTCGCCGGTGATGCGGGCCAACGGAAGTCCTGACTCGGCGACGGCGCGCTCGATCAGCGTGTCGCCGAGAGCCGCGATGTTGTCGGCGATGGTCTCGAGGAACTGAGCGCGGGTCTCCGAGGACGTGGCCCGGTAATCGGCGAACGCCTCGGCCGCTGCGGCACAAGCTTTTTCGACGTCGGCATTGTCGCCGTGTCCGTAGGCAGGGTCGAGGTTAGCGCCGGTGCTGGGGTCGATTCCGTGAATCTGCGTACCGCCACCGAAGACCGGGACGCCGGCGATGATCATCCGGCCGGTGAGGTGGGTGGACTGTGTCGTCGACGCTGTCATGGGGTGACTCCTAAGGCTGTGGTGCGGTACGTACGCTGACGCCGAGGCGTGACCTGGCTCATAGCTCACCACGGTAGAAGGCCGATCGATACATGTCCAAGTCTAAAAATGTCGCATTTGATTCAGTCTCGGTATCGATCTCACTGCCAGGACTGATGCGCTCTCGGTGTCGTTACCGATGCCACTACTGCATCGGTCGATGCGCAGATGGTCTTGGACAGGAATCGATCGACAGCCCTACTGTCGTCTGTGAGCCGAGTCACCAGAAGTATGTGAGAAAGGTCGGGCATGAACGTCCACACCAGCACACCCGTCGTAGCCGAGATGCGTGTCATTCCGATCGCGGGTCACGACGACATGCTGCTGAACCTCAGCGGAGCCCACGCCCCGTACTTCACCCGCAATCTGGTGGTGCTCACCGATTCGGACGGGCGCATCGGCGTCGGTGAAGTGCCGGGAGGAGAGGCGATTCGGCAGACTCTCGAGGATGCGCGGGTACTCGTCGAGGGCCAGGGCATCGGTCGGTACAACGCTGTGCTGGCCGACATGCGCCGCACGTTCGCGGATCGTGATGCCGGAGGCCGCGGAGCGCAGACCTTCGATCTGCGGATCGCGATTCACGCTGTGACCGCGGTGGAATCGGCATTGTTGGATCTGCTCGGCCAGCATCTCGGCGTCAGTGTTGCAGCACTGTTGGGTGACGGACAGCAGCGCGAGAAGGTTCAGGCTCTGGGCTACCTGTTCTTCGTCGCCGATCGGACCAAGACCGACCTCGCGTACCGCAGTGCAGCCGACGAGGCCGCCGGAGCAGACGACTGGATGCGTATCAGGCACGAGGAGGCCATGGATCCCGAGTCGATCGTGCGCCTCGCCGAGGCGGCGCAGGCACGCTACGGCTTCCAGGACTTCAAGCTCAAGGGGGGTGCGCTGCCCGCCGCCGAGGAGGCCGCCGCGGTACGTGCTCTGGCCGAGCGATTCCCCGAGGCTCGAATCACGTTGGATCCCAACGGTGGTTGGTTGCTGAAGGACGCGATCGAGACGTGTCGTGGCCTGCGGGATGTCCTGGCCTACGCCGAAGACCCCGTCGGCCCGGAGGGCGGATTCTCCGGCCGAGAAGTGATGACCGAGTTCAAGCGCGCCACCGGGTTGCAGACCGCGACCAACATGATCGCCACCGACTGGCGCGAGATGGGCCACACCATCCGATCCGGTGCGGTGGACATCCCACTCGCCGACCCGCACTTCTGGACGATGGCCGGTTCTGTCCGTGTCGCGCAGCTGTGCGATGCGTGGGGTCTGACGTGGGGTTCGCACTCCAACAACCACTTCGACATCTCGCTGGCCATGTTCACACACGTGGCCGCGTCCGCTCCGGGGACGATCACGGCCATCGATACGCACTGGATCTGGCAGGACGGACAGCGAGTGACCAAGGAGCCGTTCACGATCGAGGATGGCTACCTCACCGTGCCCGACAAGCCGGGTCTGGGTGTCGAACTCGACTTCGAGCAGATCGACGCGGCGCACGAGTTGTACCAGAAGGAAGGTCTCGGTTCCCGCGACGACGCCATCGGTATGCAGTATCTGATCGAGGGGTGGACGTTCGACAGCAAGCGGCCGGCTCTGGTCCGCTGATGAAGATCGTCGTCGGCGATCGAAATGTGCTGCCCCATCGGGAGCAGTTCGAGGCGGACCTGCCAGCCGATGCCGAGGTGGTCTGGTGCGTGCCGTTCGACGAGAGCCGGGTCATCGACGAACTTGCCGATGCGGACGTCTACGTCGGTGGGAAGTTCAGCGCGGCCATGGGCAGCGGTGCACCGAAGCTACGCATGGTGCACGTTGCCGGTGCCGGAACGGACAACGTCGATCGCTCCGGATTGGGCCCCGATGTGCAGGTGTGCAACACCTTTCACCACGAACAGTCGATTGCCGAGTACGTGGTGGCAGCAACGGTAATGCTGCGCCGACAGTTTCTGCTACAGGATCGGGCACTGCGCGAGGGGCGGTTCGCGACCGCCGTCTACGACCCGAGCATCCCGCAACCGTTGTCGCTGAGCGGTGCCCGCATCGGCTTCGTCGGCTTCGGACACATCGGTCGGCGAACCTGGCAGCTGTTTCAGGCGTACGGGGCGACCGGTGCTGCGGTCACCGGAAGCGGGCGGGCTCCGGATGAGGGACTCCAATGGGTCTCGGATGCGGGGGATTTGACGAGGCTCGCCGATTTCGCGGATGTTCTCGTGGTCTCCGCACCGCTGAACGAGCACACGCGCGGGATGATCGGTGCCGACGAGCTGAGCAGACTCGGTCGCGACGGGGTACTCGTCAATGTCGGTCGTGGACCCTTGGTACAAGAGCAGCCACTGTTCGACGCGTTGTCTTCCCGCAAGATTGCCGCTGCCGCAATCGATGTCTGGTACCAGTACCCCGGGCCGGACGGCGTGGGAGAACCGAGTGTGTTGCCGTTCCGCGATCTCGACAATGTGCTGATGACGCCCCACTCGTCGGGCGTCACGCATCATACGTTCGTGGGACGGGTCGCGGATATCGCGTCGAACATCGATGCTCTGGCGGCATCGATCAATCGATAATTGGTGTTGGACCCACATCGATCGCCGAAATATTCTGTGAGACAGAGTAAATCGACGATCCCAGGAGCCCGTGATGACCATCGCCACAGAAAAACCGACAAGCGGCCTCACTGCCCCCGATGCGGCAATCATGGCACTGGCTCCCGGTGTCGCAAGTATCGATCGTATCGCCGAAGTCACGCTGTCCTCGATCGTGTTACCGCTGAAGAATCCGATCAGCGACGCCAAGGTGCTCACCGGCCGGCAGAAGGCGATGACCGAGGTGGTGTTCCTGTTCGCCGAGATTCGTACCGAACAGGGGCATGAGGGAATCGGTTTCGGATACTCCAAGCGCGCCGGCGGGCCCGCCCAATTTGCGCATGCCCAGGAGATCGCCCCAGTTCTCATCGGCGAGGACCCGAACGATATCGGCAAGATCTGGACCAAGCTCGTGTGGGCCGGAGCGTCGGTGGGCCGGAGCGGTGTTGCGACGCAGGCGATTGCCGCGATCGACATCGCGCTGTGGGATCTAAAAGCCAAGCGGGCGGGGTTGCCGCTGGCCAAACTGATCGGCTCGGCGCGCGATTCGGTGCAGACGTACAACACCTCGGGTGGTTTTCTGCACACTCCCATCGAGGAGGTCATGGAGAACGCCGCCATCTCCCTGGCCAACGGCATCGGCGGTATCAAACTGAAAGTGGGCCAACCGGATTGGCGTACCGATATCGCCCGCGTCACCGCGGTCCGTGAATTCCTCGGTGACGATGTCCCGCTGATGGTGGACGCCAATCAGCAGTGGGACCGCCCGACGGCGCAGCGCATGGGCCGAATCCTGGAGCAATTCGACCTCGTGTGGATAGAGGAACCCCTCGACGCGTACGACGCCGAGGGGCATGCCCAGCTCGCTCGTAGCCTGGATACCTCGATCGCAACGGGAGAGATGCTGGCGAGCGTCGGCGAGCACGTCCGCCTCATCGAGGCCGGCTCGGTCGACATTCTGCAACCCGACGCTCCCCGCATCGGCGGGATCACGCAATTCCTGAAGTTGGCCACGCTGGCAGAGCACCACAATCTGCAACTCGCCCCGCACTTCGCCATGGAGATCCATCTGCACCTCGCGGCGGTGTATCCACTGCAGACGTGGGTGGAGCACTTCGACTGGCTGGACCCGCTGTTCGACGAGCATCTCGAGACCCGAGACGGGCGTATGCATCTGTCTGCACGTCCGGGACTGGGCTTCACGTTGAGCGAGCAGGGTCGGGCCTGGACAGTGGCGAGGGTGGTGGTGCGCTAGCTGGTACCAGCCGCAGTCACATAGGAATGATGCGGCGCATGAGCGATCTGGCTGCGGCGACGACGAGCTGCCGATTGTGCGTGTGCACGAACTCGAATCGTCGATCCGCGTCGGCGCAGTCGGTGTCGCCCAGATCGCGGGCGATGAGCGCCGAGAAATAGTGCTGACCGACCGCCGTGATCGTCCACTCTCGAGTGAACTCCTCCGTGGGATCGAGATCTGCTCCGCGCACACCCGGTGCAGGTGCCCCTCCCAAGCCGACGCCGACGGCCGCGACGAATGCGTGCTTGGTGGCCAGCAAGGCGTATTGCTCGGCGACAGGCGGGCTGAACCATCGGGAATGCTGGAAAGTGGACATGAGGGCCAGCGAATCGTTGGTATCGCGGGCGTAGTCCTCGATCTGGCGGGAGATGGCGCGGATGAAGGCTTTGGTTCCGATCGACGGAGCCACGAGCTCGAAGAGATCCGATGGCAGGTTCGGGACCAGACCGGAGTTCGAAACGGGTTCGCTCAGAATCGACAGCGCACCCGGTGCCGTCCGCACCGACTCGGGCAGCGGACCGGGCTTTCCGAACAGCCAGCCCTGGCCCAGTACCGCCCCGAGTGAGTGAGCGCGGGCGAGGTGTTCGTCATTTTCGATGCCCTCTGCCAGAACAGTCGCCCCGGTCGCCTCGGAATGCGCTCGTACCGCGGCGATCACGCGCGCCTGCGCTCGATTCGGATCTTGCTGGACCAACGAACGGTCGAGCTTGATGATGTCCGGTGCGACGAATTCGAGCATGGTCACCGTGTCCGGATGCACTCTGATGTCGTCGAGAGCGATGCGGCATCCTGCCCGCCGACCGTCGGCAACCACGGCCAACAACACTGCGGGATCGGCCAGCAGTGACCTCTCTGTCAGCTCGAGCACCACGGAGAATCGGCCCTCGGCCGATGCGAACACGCGCTTGGCGGCGTCGGGCGGTCCGGTCGCGGTGTGGGGTTCCACGTTGACGAACAAACACAGTTCCTGTGCCATCCCTGCAGCGAGTGCTGCGTCGACCGCGCTTGTGCGACAAGCCCAATCGAGCTCGTCCACCACACCCAGATCTGCGGCCGTCGAAAACACGGAATCCAGGTCCAATTGGGGCCACTCGGGCCACCGCGCCAGAGCCTCGTACCCGAGGACGGTTCCGGTGCCGAGTTCGACCACGGGTTGGAATACCGGTCGGACAGCGCTCACATCGGCGAGGGCAGAGGAAATCGCCTCGTGCGAGGAACGCTCGCGCACAGCGTCGTCCGGCATGAAGGTGTCTTTCTTCGCGATCGAACAATAGATTTTCAGCTCGTTTTCGACGTTACCCGCCCTGCGCGAGTTCGGCCCGGGGACGTGCAGATCACCACTGGGTGGGTCTCGCGCCGTAGGCACTGCGCGGTCGGATGCCGCCCGGGGCCCATGGGAGTGCAGCTTGCGGAACGACCCGCGGGCTTTGCCACACCACTGCGCGAGGTGCACAGTACTGTTTCTCGGGTGACAGACGCTCACCAGGCATCGCGATGGGCCGCGATCTTCAGGCCGACGCCGGTCCGGGTCATGGCCACAGGCTTCGCGCTCGCCATTGCGATAGGTGCGGGCGTGCTGTCGCTGCCTGCGGCCACCGTTCCCGGCAGTGAGACCGGGTTTCTGCAGTCGTTGTTCACGTCGACCTCCGCCGTCAGTCTGACGGGTCTGATCGTGGTGGACACCCCGGTGTACTGGTCGGGTTTCGGGCAGGGCGTGATTCTCGGCCTGATCCAGATCGGTGGGTTCGGGATCATGACGATCGCGTCCCTCGTCGGGCTGGTCCTGGCCGATCGAATAGGTCTGCGCGGCAGGCTCAATGCGGCTGCAGAGGTACGTACATCGGGTCTGGGCGATGTCCGAAGCGTCGTGGTCGGGGTGTTCCGTACCAGTCTGATCATCGAGAGCGTCGTCGCGATCGCCCTCGCGGCGCGGTTCTTTCTCGGATACGACGAGCCTCTCGGGCGCGCACTCTGGCTGGGGATCTTCCATGCGGTCTCCGCGTTCAACAACGCCGGCTTCGCCCTGTTCAGCGACAACATGATCGGGTTCGCCACCGATCCGTGGATCTGCATTCCACTGTTGATTGCGGTCGTGTTGGGCGGCATCGGATTTCCGGTTCTCTTCGAGATCGCCCGCCACCTCCGCGCACGTGCCTGCGGCGTTCGGGCACGCAAGAGATGGTCACTGCACACTCGGCTGACCTTGACCGTCACCGGCGTTCTTCTGGTGCTCGGGCCGACGGTGGTGATGTTGTTCGAGTGGTCGAGAACGCTGGGTGGATTCGGCTTCTGGGACAAGATGCTCGTCGCGACGTTCCAGGGCGTCATGCCTCGAACCGCAGGATTCAACAGTGTCGACTACGCCGATGTCGACAACGCGACCCTGTTGGTCACCGATGTCCTGATGTTCATCGGCGGCGGCAGCGGCGGCACGGCGGGTGGCATCAAAGTCACCACCTTCGCGCTCCTTCTGTTCGTCATCCTGGCCGAGATCCGCGGAGACCGGGAAGTGACGGTGTTCGATCGTCGGATCGACGCGCGCGTGCAGCGTCAGGCGTTGACGGTGGCACTGATCGGCGTCGCGTTGGTCATGCTCCCGGTCGTCGCGTTGTTGGCGGGCACGAACTTCGACCTCGACGTCCTCCTGTTCGAGGTCGTCTCCGCGTTCGCCACCGTAGGCCTGTCCACCGGCATCACCGCACAGTTGCCCGGGTGGGGGCAGGTGATCCTGATCGTTCTGATGTACCTGGGCCGCATCGGATCCATCACTCTGGTCAGTGCCCTTGCCGCCCGCGACCGCGGTCGGCGCTACACGCTCCCCACGGAAAGGCCGTTCATTGGCTAGGAAACCATCCTCCGACGTCGTCGTGGTTCTCGGGCTCGGCCGTTTCGGCAAGTCGCTGGCACTGGAACTGATGGGCCAGGGAGTCGAGGTGCTCGGCATCGACAGCGACGAGGCCGTAGTACAACGCGTGGCAGACCGTTTGACGCATGCTGTGGTGGCCGATACCACCGACGAGGAGTCTCTTCGGCAATTGTCGGTGCACGAGTACGACCGTGCAGTCGTGGGCATCGGGTCCAATCTCGAAGCCAGCCTGCTCACTGCATCGGCTCTGGTGAATCTGTCGATGTCGACGATCTGGGCCAAGGCTCTGAGCAACGCGCACGCCAAGATTCTCACCCAGATCGGCGTGCACCATGTGGTGCGGCCCGAGCACGACATGGGCAAGCGCGTCGCCCACCTGGTGCGCGGTCGGATGATGGACTACATCGAATTCGACGACGGTTTCGCCATGATCAAGACTTCTCCGCCCGCCTCCATCATCGGAAAGAAGTTGGGCGAAAGCGGGATACGCACCAAGCATCGTGTCACCGTCGTCGCGGTCAAGCGTCAGGGCGAAGGATTCACCTACGCCACGGCCGACACGGTGATCGGCGCGGGCGATACCGTCATCGTCTCCGGTCAGGTTCGAGACGCCGAACGATTCAGTGAGTCGACCTGAGCGATTCCAGCGTCGCGCGTGCTCCCTGCTCCTGCAGAGACGACAGTTGTTTCGTGTACTCGGCGACGAACCGCTCGTTGTCGATCAGATCCCCGAACACCGCGCGGTTGGCAATGAACGCCGTCGGATTCTCACGCTGACTCTGCGCGATCGGCACCAGTGAATCCTTCAACTGGTCGACGATCTCGATGGGATCGCCGGACTCGTCGACGGCCTCGGCGTAGCGAGCCCAACTGGCCACCACTGCGGTGGAGCGGGTGATGTCACCGCCGGTCTCGAGATTCTTGCGGATGACAGGCAAGAGCCACTTGGGAATTCGGTCGGAGGACTCGGCACACAGGCGGGCGACGGTATCGCGAATCTCGGGGTTGGAGAACCTCTCGATCAACGTCCGCTTGTAGTCGGTCAGATCGATTCCGGGGACCGGCTGCAGCGTCGGGGTTGCCTCCTCGTCCATGTAGGCGAGCAGGAAGTCCGCGAACAGCGAATCCTGGCACACCTCGTGGACGAGGCGATAGCCACTGAGATAGCCGAAGTACGCGAGCGCCTGATGGCTGGCATTGAGCAACCGCAGCTTCATCAGCTCGTAGGGGGTGACATCCTCGACCACCTGCACGCCCACCTCTTCCAGCGGCGGACGGCCGAGGGTGAAGTTGTCCTCGAGGACCCACTGTGTGAACGGCTCGCCCGCGACGGGCCATTGGTCGTCGATGGCGTATCGAAGCGAAAGCTGTTCGGTCACTTCCGGTGTCGTGACCGGCGTGATGCGATCGACCATCGAATTGGGGAACGCGCCTTCGGCTTGGATCCAGTCGGCCAACTCCGGGTCCTTCAGGCGCGCGAACGTCGTGAACGTCGACTGCGCCATATGACCGTTGCCCTCGATGTTGTCGCAGGACATGATGGTGAACGGGGTCATGCCACGCTCCTTGCGCCGAGCCAACGCCTCGATGACCAGTCCGAATGTCGTTGCGGGAACTGCGCCGTCGGCGAGGTCGGCGACGATGGCCGGATTGTCCGCGTCGAACTCGCCCGTCGTCGCGGAGAAGTTGTAGCCACCCTCGGTGATGGTGAGCGAGACGATCTTCGTCGTGTCGGCGGCCATCTTCTCGATCACGGCCTCGGCGTCGTCCGGTGCGAACAGGTACTCGACGATGGAACCGATGACGCGGGTGTCCCACGTGCCGTCGGAATGCTTGAGCGCCAACGTGTACAGGCAGTCCTGTGCCTGCATGACGTCGTTCATTCGACGGTCACCGGGCAGCACCCCCACACCGCAGATTCCCCAGTCCAGCGCCTGCCCCTGCTGCATCAGACGGTCGATGTACATCGCCTGGTGGGCACGATGGAAGCCGCCGACACCGAAATGCACGATGCCCGCCGTCACCTCGGATCGGTCGTACGTCGGAACTGCGACGTCCTCGATGAAGTCGGCGAGGTTCTGCGAGTTCAACTTCATGCGTTCGTCTCCTTCGAAAGTCCTGGGATCACTACGGCTTTGATGCTTCCGGGTTGCCTGTCGGCGTTCAACGCATCCTCGACGCCCTCTAGTCCGAAGCGCGCCGTCACCATCGCGTCGAGATCCACCATGCCCGACGCCACCAGCGCGCGTGCGATCGGCCATGTGTTGGCGTATCGAAAGACGCCGGTGAGCAGCAATTCTCGGTTCTGGATCCGCGAGATCGGCAGCGGGTAGTCCGATCCGCCCATGCCGACGAGGACGACCGTTCCTGCGGGACGTACCGCGTGGATGCCGTCGATCACGGCTCGGGCCGCACCGGATGCGTCGATGAAGGCGTCGACCGTCAGGGAGCGCACGTCCTCGGCCGTGGGGTCGAGGACGCGAGTCGCGCCGAACTTCGCCGCGTTGGCGCGGCGGGACGCGTCGATGTCGGTGACGATCACTTCGGTGGCTCCGAATGCGCGCGCGACCTGAGCGGTGACGAGCCCGACGGGGCCCGCCCCCGCGATGAGCACACTCGATCCCGCGGAGATACGTGCCTTCTGGGCCGATGCGATGCCGACCGACAGCGGCTCGAAGAGGGCTGCGGCCTCGTCGGAGATGTCGTCGGGGACGTCGTGGGCGAAGGTCGATTGGATCAGTACGTACTCCGCGAGCGCTCCGTCGATGGGCGGCGTCGCGAAGAACTCCATGGCCGGGCACAGGTTGTAGCGGCCGGCGCGAGACTGAGCGCTGGTGGGATCGGGGCGCTGCGGCTCGATGGACACTCGCTGTCCGACGCGGGTGTCGGAGACGTCGGTGCCCACGGCCACGATGACGCCCGCTGCCTCGTGTCCGAGTACGAGGGGACCGTCGACCACGTAGTCGCCGATGTGTCCCTCGCGGTAGTAGTGCGCGTCGGAACCGCACACCCCGACTGCTGTGACCTGCACGAGGACCTCGTCGTGCGCGGGCGTGGGGACGGGCCGTTCTTCGAGTCGTATCTCCTGCACTCCGGTCAGGACGCTGGCCTGCATGGACTGTGGCACGGGTCGCTGGTGGCGAGGGGGTGTTGTGTAGATCACACCTTAATGTTAGCTTAGTGAGCAGATGAACACGAGCTGAGCATCTGCTCACAACTTGGGGAGGCGACATGGATGGATCGTCATCCGGTCCAGCGGGGTCGAAGTCTCCGCGGTCGGGAGAGGACCTCCGCTTGGCGCTGCGCGCCGCCACCATGTATCACCTCGAAGGCGCGACGCAGGCCGAGATCGCCGTGAAGCTCGGCGTCTCGCGCCCGACGGCGGGACGGCTGGTCGCTCGTGCCCGCACCCAGGGTCTCGTCACCATCGAGATCAACGTTCCCGACGATCTGCAGGGCACCGTCCACGCCGACGTCGAGCGTGAACTCGAGGCTCGCTATGGGCTGACCGAGGTACTCGTCGTATCGGACGTCATCGACGGCACGGACGCCGGCTACGGGTCGCTGGGTCGCGCAGCGGCGACGTTGCTCTCGCGTCGCCTCAAGGATCAGGACGTTCTCGGCTTCACCTGGGGGCCCGAAACGGTTGCGGTGGCCAGCTCGCTCAAGACCAGATCCACCAAATGTGCTGCGGTGGTGCAACTCGACGGTTCCATCACCTCGGCCGATTACCAGACCGGTGTGGAGTACACACTCGGACGCTGCGCTGCGTACCTGCAGGCGACACCCGTCAGGCTCAATGCGCCGCTGTATGCCGATCAGGCGACAGTGGTTGCGTTGGAGCAGGATTCCGTGATCTCGCGTGCCCTCAAGGCCGGGACCGATGCCGATGTGATGATGTACGGCATCGGTCCCGTTTCCACGTCCACCACGTTGTTCGAGGGCAGCTTCATCGACCTCGAGGTGCTCGACGAACTGCGTCGCCTCGGTGCGGTCGGTGAGATCGGCGGACGGTTCTACGACGCAGACGGCAAGGACACCGGAGGATCGCTCCCCGGCCGAACCGTGTCGGTGGGGCTCGACGCCATCAGGGCCTGTGATCGGGCCGTGCTCGTCACCGGCGGAAAACGAAAACACGAAGCGCTGCTCGGTGCGTTGCGGGGTGGACTGGCCTCGATCCTGGTCACCGATATCGAAAGTGCACGTTGGCTCGTTGCGCAAGCTCCGGCAACGGCGACCTCCAATGGAAAGGTATTTCAGTGAGGGTTCTACCGAAAGTGGTTGTCGCGAGCTCACTCGCGACGACCTTGGTGCTGTCCGGATGTGCCGGCGCCGGCTCGTTCGGCGGTGACGGTGACGGTACGACGATCACCGTCGCGATCGTCTCGAATTCACAGATGTCCGACGCCATTTCGCTTGCGCCCGAGTTCGAGGCGGAGAACCCTGGCATCAATCTGAAGTTCGTGTCGCTGTCGGAGAACGAGGCCCGGGCCAAGATCACGGCCTCGGTCGCGACGGGTGGCGGCGAGTTCGACGTGGTGATGATCAGCAACTTCGAGACCCCGCAGTGGGCCGAGAATGGCTGGCTCACCAACCTTTCCGAGTACGCGGACGCCACGCCGGGGTACGACGAGGACGACTTCATCCCGACGTTGAAGGAATCGCTGTCGTACGAGGGCAGCATGTACTCGGTGCCGTTCTACGGTGAATCCTCGTTCCTGATGTACCGCAAGGATCTGATGGAGGCCGCGGGCATCACGATGCCGGCGGAGCCGACGTGGCAGCAGGTGGCAGACGCCGCGGCCGCACTCGACAGCCCCGGCCTGTCCGGAATCTGCCTGCGCGGCAAGCCCGGCTGGGGTGAGGTGCTCGCGCCGCTCGACACGGTCATCAACGCGTTCGGCGGCCGCTGGTACGACGAGAACTGGAATGCCCAGCTGAACAGTCCCGAGGTACGCGAAGCCGTCCAGTTCTACGTCGACACCGTGCGCGAGCACGGTCAGGCCGGCGCGGCCACCAGCGGCTTCAGTGAGTGCGGAACGCAACTCTCGCAGGGCAACACGGCAATGTGGTACGACGCCACCTCGGCTGTCTCGGTACTCGAGGATCCGTCGTCGAGCAACGTCGTCGGGCAGATCGGTTATGCCAAGGCCCCGTCGGCGGCCAAGGGCGACAACGGTTGGCTGTACTCCTGGGCGCTGGGCATTCCCCAGACCAGCGAGGCTCCCGACGAGGCGTGGAAGTTCGTCTCGTGGATGACCAGCAAGGAGTACCTGAACAAGGTCGGAAACGAACTCGGTTGGGAGCGTGTGCCTCCCGGAAGTCGTCTCTCGACCTACGAGATTCCCGAGTACGCGGAGGCGGCGGCTGCCTACGGTCAGCTGACCCTCGACTCCATCGACAGTGCCGACCCGAACAACCCCACCGTGGACCCGGTTCCGTACACCGGAGTCCAGTTCCTGACCATTCCGGAGTTCCAGGACCTCGGTACCCGGGTCAGCCAGCAGATCAGCGCCGCGATCGCCGGACAGATCAGCGTCGACGAGGCGCTCGACCAAGCGCAGCAATACGCCGAAGTGGTCGGCAAGACGTATCAGGAGGACCAGGGATGACCACCACCGAAGAACGGACGGCTCCGGCCGAACCGGAGAAGTTCGTACCGCGACCGAGAACGATCTCCAAGGCCGAGGGCTGGCGTCGACGCGGACCGCTGTTGCCGGCGTTGGTGTTCGCCATCATCGTCACCCAGATCCCGTTCCTGTTCACGCTGTACTACTCGACGCAGTCCTGGAACCTCGTTCGTCCGGGGTCGCGTGAGTTCAACGGACTGAACAACTACATCGACGTCTTCCGCGACAGCCAGTTCCGCGAGGTCGCGATGAACACCGTGATCATGATCGTCGGAACCGTGATCATCTCGGTGGTCCTCGGTCTGGCGCTCGCGCTGCTGCTCGATCGAAAGTTCATCGGGCGCAGTCTGATCCGTACACTGCTGATCACCCCGTTCCTCGTCACCCCGGTCGCCGGTGCGCTGATCTGGAAGACGACGATGTTCGATCCCGTCTTCGGTCTGATCAACTTCGCTCTGAGTCCGTTCGGAGTCGGTGAGATCGACTGGGTTTCGCGGTTCCCGCTGGCCGCGGTCATGACGAACCTGGTGTGGCAGTGGACGCCGTTCATGATGCTGCTGATTCTCGCCGGGTTGCAGTCCATGCCCAAGGACATCGCCGAGGCCGCACGCGTCGATGGCGCAGGCCCGTTCAAGCTCTTCCGTGAGCTGACGTTGCCGCACCTGCGCCGGTTCATCGAACTGGGCACGGTTCTCGGTGCCATCTACCTCGTCAACACCTTCGACGCCGTCTACATGATGACCTCCGGTGGACCGGGAGTCGCGTCGGCCAACCTCCCGTTCTACATCTACCAACGTGCCTTCCTCGGCTTCGACATCGGTCAAGCCGCGGCCATGGGCGTCGTCACCGTGGTGGCAACCATCGTCCTCAGCACTCTGGCGCTGAGATTGATCTTCAAGAGCTTCAGCGCAAACGAGGAGGCGGCGTGATGAGCACGGCAACCACGAGCAAGAAGAAGGCCGTCGCGCAGACCTCCGACGGGCAGGAAATTCGCAAGAAGAGCAAGTGGGGCCCGGGCACGATCTGGTCCTTCGTCGCCTGGGTGGCCGGTATCGCATTCTTCTTCCCGGTGCTCTGGATGGTGATCACCGGCTTCAAGCAGGAGGCCGATGCGTACTCCAACCCGCCGAAGCTGATCTTCACCCCCACCCTCGATCAGTACCGGGGTGTCCTCGACAGTGGTATCGGAACGACCCTGCTGAACTCGGCGTTCGCGACGATCGTCTCGACGATTCTCGTTCTGCTACTGGGTGTTCCGGCAGCGTTCGCCTTGTCACTGCGGCCCGTCAAGAAGACCCAGGACGTGCTGTTCTTCTTCATCTCCACCAAGATGCTGCCCGTCGTGGCCGTCATCGTTCCGCTGTACGTCATCGTCGGCGACATCGGCATGCTCGACAACATCTGGGCACTGGTGATCCTCTACACCGCGATGAATCTGCCGATCGCCGTGTGGATGATGCGCTCGTTCTTCATGGAGGTGCCGTCGGAACTGCTCGAAGCCGCCAGTATGGACGGTGCGTCGTTGTGGACGTCGGTCCGCGAGGTGATCCTGCCGCTCGTCTCTCCCGGTATCGCGGCGACGTCGTTGATCTGCGTGATCTTCTCGTGGAACGAGTTCTTCTTCGCGGTCAATCTCACTGCTGTTCAGGCCCAGACGATTCCGGTGTACCTCGTCGGATTCATCACCGGCCAGGGCCTGTACTGGGCCCAGCTGTCCGCCGCTGCGACGTTCGCAGCACTCCCCGTCGTCCTTGCCGGATGGTTCGCGCAGAACAAGCTCGTGCGCGGCCTGTCCTTCGGCGCCATCAAATAGGAGAAAGTCTCATGGCTGCAATCACGTACAAGAAGGCATCCTGCGTCTACGAAGGTGCCGATTCGCTCGCCGTCGATTCCCTCGACCTCGAGATCGAGGACGGCGAGTTCGTCGTCCTGGTCGGACCGTCCGGCTCCGGCAAGTCCACCGCCCTGCGCATGCTCGCCGGTCTCGAGGAGATCGACGGTGGCGCAATCGAAATCGGCGGCAAGAACATGGTGGGCGTTCCGTCCAAGGACCGCGACATCGCCATGGTCTTCCAGAACTACGCGCTCTACCCCAACAAGACCGTCGGGGAGAACATGGGCTTTGCGCTCAAGATGCGCGGAGTGAGCCTCGAGAAGCGTCAGGCGCGCGTCGCGGAAGCTGCCCGTCTGCTCGATCTCACGGAGTACCTCGACCGCAAGCCCGGCAAGCTCTCGGGCGGCCAGCGTCAGCGAGTTGCCATGGGCCGGGCCATCGTTCGTGAGCCGCAGGTGTTCTGCATGGACGAGCCGCTGTCCAACCTCGACGCCAAGCTGCGGGTGCAGACTCGTACGCAGATCGCGGCGTTGCAGCGCAGGCTCGGCACCACGACGGTCTACGTCACCCACGATCAGGTCGAGGCCATGACGATGGGCGACCGCGTCGCGGTGCTGCGCGGTGGCAAGCTGCAGCAGTTCGCCTCTCCCACAGACCTGTACGACAATCCTGTCAATGCTTTCGTCGCAGGATTCATCGGGTCCCCGGCAATGAACCTGATGACGGTACCCATCGGCTCCGGTGGCGTCCAGATCGGTAAGTTCCTGCTCCCGCTCGAGCGCGACGAGCTGACCAAGCTCGCGAGCCTGGGTATCGACGAGGTCACCATCGGAATGCGGCCCGAGAACCTCGGCATCGTCCACGGCGGCGGCGAGGGCTTCGAGGGCAAGGTCGATCTCATCGAGGAGTTGGGCAGCGAGTCCTACGTCTACGCGCACCTCGACGACCCGAAGGTCAAGGGACTCGACGGGGGACCGGTGTCGTTGGTTGCGCGTTCGGCAGTGCGTGCCCCGGCGAGGATCGGTGAAAGCATCGGCCTGACGCGCCTCGACGGTGCGATCCACCTCTTCCACCCGGAAACGGGGGAGCGCATCTAACGCGGTCGGTACGGGGCTTTCCGGGAGAGGATCAGTGCCTTCAGAAGGGCGACACCCCAGAGCAGGAAGATGCCGTCGAAGAACAGGTGCCCGTACTTGACGCTTCGGTTCTCGTCCGAGGCGATGAGGCCGATCACCGCGCCGACGAACGACGCTCCGCCCCACAGGATCAGCAGCACAGAGCCGGGCCAGGATATGCCGAGGATCGACGACGGCAGCCGGGTCCGGTTCTGTGCTGCCAGGCGCGGCCGGTTCATGTATGCGAGAGCGGGAAGAATTGCCGCGCCGAGTTTGACCAGCGCAAGTGCCAGCAGTGCCGTCTTCGCGGTCTGCGGTTCGGTGTCGACCCATTCTGTTGCGAAGGAACCGACGGAGCTGAGCATCCACCGCCCGCCTGCGGCCCAATAGCCGGAAAACGCGGCGTGGACTATCCCGAGTGCACATGCGATCGCGAAGTATCTGACGGCCACGGTGACCGAGGGTAGCCGAGGTCGCACCCCCGTTCGGGGGTAGCGAGAGGCCGTGCGCGTCCCCTAGCTTGGTGGTGATGGGCATCACACGCGCAGGAGGAAACATGGCCGAATCGGCACACACGGCATTCAGGAATGCACGCGATCTGTTACTCGACGCCTACGGCGAGTACGACCGTGCAGTGGCATCTTTCGAATGGCCGTCGTTCGGTGAGACGTTCAACTGGGCGATCGATTGGTTCGATGCGATCGCGCGGGGCAACGATGGCACCGCGCTGTGGATAGTCGAGGAGGACGGCAGCGAGGCCAAGTACAGCTTCGACGACATCGCTCGTCGCTCGGACCAGGTTGCCCGCTGGCTGGAGCAGCAGGGAATCGGCCGCGGCGACTCGGTGATCCTGATGCTCGGCAACCAGGTGGAGCTGTGGGAAGCGATGCTCGCGGTGATGAAGCTGGGCGCGGTCCTGATGCCGACCACCACTGCCATCGGATCCGCAGATCTGACCGATCGCGTCGTACGCGGCAATGCACGCGCAGTGATCGTGAACCCCTCGGACACCGGCAAATTCGACGACGTCCCCGGTGACTACCTGCGTATCGCCACGTCCGCGTGTGATGGTTGGGTCGACTATGCCGAGGCTCGCTCCGTCGAGGCCGTACCGTTCGAGTCCGTGACGGCTCCCACCGACCGCCTTCTCATGTACTTCACCTCCGGTACCACCAGCAAGCCCAAGCTCGTCGAGCACACTCAGATCTCCTATCCCGTAGGGCATCTGAGCACCATGTACTTCCTCGGGCTACGCCCGGGCGACGTACACCTGAACATCAGCTCGCCCGGGTGGGCCAAGCACGCGTGGAGTTGCTTCTTCGCCCCGTGGATCGCCGAGGCGACCATCTTCATCTACAACTACGGCAGATTCGACGCGAAAGCGTTGCTCGAACAGATCCGACGGGCCGAGGTGACGACGTTCTGCGCGCCGCCGACGGTGTGGCGCATGCTGATTCAAGCCGATCTCGCCGGTGGCGGTGGTTCGCTACGCGAGGCCATCGGAGCCGGTGAGCCGCTCAACCCCGAGGTGATCTCGCGGGTCCAGCAGGAGTGGGGCCTGAACATCCGCGACGGGTTCGGCCAGACGGAAACCACTGCGCTGGTTGCCAATACGCCGGGTGCGGTACTCAAGTCCGGCTCGATGGGGAGGCCGCTGCCGGGCGTTCCGGTGGTGATCGTCGACCCCACCACCGGCGAACTCGCCGACGAGGGCGAAATCTGCCTCGACCTGGCCCAGAAGCCGTTCAACCTGATGACCGGCTATCTCGGTGACCCCGAACGCAACGCCGCCGTGATGGCCGACGGGTACTACCACACCGGCGACGTGGCATCACGGGACTCCGAGGGCTACATCACCTACGTCGGCCGCACCGACGACGTGTTCAAGGCCTCGGATTACAAGATCTCCCCGTTCGAGCTCGAAAGCGTGTTGATCGAACACCCCGCCGTTGCCGAAGCCGCGGTGGTGCCGGCCCCCGACGAGACGCGACTGGCCGTTCCGAAGGCATACGTGGCGCTGGCGTCGGGCTGGGAACCCAACGAGGACACTGCATTCGAGATCCTCAAGTACGCCCGCGAGCACCTGGCACCGTTCCTGCGTGTGCGCCGAATCGAGTTCTTCGAGCTACCGAAAACGATCTCCGGCAAGATCCGCCGAGTGGAGTTGCGCGCCCGCGAGGACGCGGCGGTCGGACCGCTGGAGACCGAGTGGCGCGACGACCAGTTTCCTGCGCTGAAGAGGTGATGTGGCTGTCCACTATGTGCTGCGTGAGGCGGGATTCCGATTCTCGAGGCGAATTGTGGGCGCTGACGTCACCTGTCCCAGAACCGTTCGAGGACGCCGAGCACTTCAGTGGACGCCGCCATCGTTGTCGCGTGGTCGAATCCGCGGATGACGTGCAATTCGGAGTTCGGTACCAGCGCTGCGGCAGCTCGGGTGTCGTCGAGCCTGGTGCCGTCCTGACTGCCGACGTAGAACAGCGACGGTTGGGTGAATCGTTGCAACGCCTCGTCCGGTAGGCCGGGATCGGCGTCGGATGCTCGGATGTACGCGGCCATGGCCTGGGCATCGTTGGCGGAAAACACCGCTCGGGTACCCGCATCGATCGGGAACATGCGGTGGCTGGTCCAGACCTCGAGAAATCCGTCCATGCCGCGCTGCTCCAACACATCGGCGCATCCGGGGAAGAACAGGCGATCGAACGCGCCTGCCTGAGCGCCGTGACTACCGCCGCCGACGGCCAATGATCGCACTCGCTCGGGAGCCGCAGCCGTCAACGCCAAGCCCGCCCGAGCCCCGAACGAGTACCCGAGGTAATCGACGGTATCGACCCCCACCGCATCGAGCACCGCCGTCAGATCGCCGACGATAGTGCCCATCGCATAGGCGTCGGGAGAATGGGGCTTCTCGCTGCGGCCGTGCCCACGACTGTCGATCAGTATCAACCGCCGACTGCCGCGCAGCGCCTTCACATAGCCGAACGTCCGCCAGATCGTGTGCGTGAGAAAACTGCCGTGCACCATCAACAACGGCGGCCCGGACCCCACCACCGTGTACGCGATCCGTGTTCCATCGTCTGCATTCGAGGCGTACTCCACCCCGCGATTCTTGCCTTTGAAGTCCACTCAACGTGACATTGACCCCCACAAAGGCCACTGAACGTCACATTGACTCCCTACGGGCGGGCGCTTCTTCGGCGGACTCGGGAGGCTCGGCGGTCGGGGTGAGGTCGATGGTGCGGGTGGGCGCTATGGCGTCGAGGAACGGTCGATCGTGGCTCGCGATGATCAGCGCACCCTCGAATTTTCCGAGGGCGTCGATGAGGTGTTGTCGGCTGGTGATGTCGAGGTTGTTGGTCGGCTCGTCGAGCATCAGTAGTTTCGGAGCCGGCTCCGCCAGCAGAATTCGTGCCAGTGCGGCCCGCAGTCGTTCGCCACCGGAGAGGCTCGCGACGACGGCGTCGGCGTCGGATCCGCGGAACAGGAAGCGGGCGAGTTGGCCTCGGATCTGTTCGGCGGTGGCCTGTGGGGCGACATCGGATACGTTCTCGGCGACGGTGCGGGATTCGTCGAAGACGTCCAGTCGCTGCGGCAGATACTTCCACGGCACCTCTGCCCCGGTGGCGTCCAGAGCCCGCAACAGGGTGGTCTTGCCGCTCCCGTTCGGTCCGATCAGCGCGATGCGCTCGGGACCGACGATGCTGAGCTCGGGTTGATCGAGAACCACCTGTCCCGCATGGACTTTCGTCGCCGGGAGGTCGACGCGTATCTCGCGGTCGTCGCGCAGGAGATCTTCGGCGGCCGTCAGTGACGATCGGGCGTCGTCGACGCGGTCGCTCTGCGTCCCGCGAAGTTTGCCTGCCGATTCCTGGGCAGCCCGCTTGCGTCGGCCCGCAAGGATCGGAGGTACGCGCTTCTGCTCTTCCATCTTCTTGCCGAATCGCTGGCGTCTGTCGAGTTTGATTCGGGTGTCGATCAATTCGCGTTCCTGCTTGCGGACGTCGTTCTTGGCATCACGGACGGTCGCCCGTGCGGCTTCCTGTTCTGCGTCGACGACCGAGCGATAGTGCTGATAGTTGCCGCCGAACATCCGCAGCCGCGAGACTCCGCTGCGCTCGGCCCGCACCTCGGCGATGGAGTCGACGCGTTCGAGCAGCTCGAGATCGTGAGTGCACACGATCAGCACACCCGCGTAGCCGTCGACTGCCGTGTACAAGCGTTCTCGCGCAGCGTGATCGAGGTTGTTGGTCGGTTCGTCGAGCAGCAGTACGTCGGGTTGGGCGAGCAGTTGTGCGGTGAGAGCGAGCAGGATCGTCTCGCCGCCCGACAGGGTGCCGACGCGGCGATCCAGATCGTCCAGGGAGCCGACGATGCTGCCCAGGCCGAGCTTGTCCAGCAGTGCCAGAGCGCGCTCCTCGACGTCCCACGCCGACCCCACGATTGCGAAGTCGTCCTCGGTGGAGGATCCGGATTCTATGCGATGCAATGCTTTTCGCACCGATTCGATGGCCAGTACCCGATCGACGGGCAGGTCGGGGTCCAGTGCGACGTCCTGGCGCAGGTGTCCGAGTACGCCCGGTATCGAGATGGAACCGAGTTGTGGTGTCAATTCCCCGGCGAGCAATCGCAGGAGCGTCGACTTTCCCGCACCGTTGGAACCGATGAGACCTGTTGTGCCGCTGGCGAAGATGGCCGACATGGCGTCGAACACGGGGTCGCCGTCCGGCCATGTGAAGCTCAGGTTCGAGATGGACAGTGATGACGAATGAGGCATGGTTGCTCCAAAGGTGTGCGTGCGATGGATCTGCAGGCGTCTAGAACCTCTGGAAGAGCAATGGCCTCTCCGAATCTGTGGGCGACAAGGCGAAGGCCACGCTAACCCCGAACCCGACGAGTACGCAAGCGAATTAAACCGACGGGCCCTTCTTGCGTAGCTCGTCGACCGTCGTCATGGCGCCCCGCAGTTCGTCCAGCCATTCCTGCGTGTGTTCGCCGACCAGCTTCACGGCCCAGGCCAAGGCGTCCGCGCGGGAGCGAGCGACCCCGGCATCGACGAGGGTATCGAGGACGCGACGCTCGGGCTGACGCAGGCGCGTCATGACCGGTACTGCGAGGTGGGTGAACAGGACCACGTCGGATCCGGTTCTCACTCCCCAGGCAACCTTGCGTCCGTATCGCTTCTCGGCCTCGTCGGCGATCTGCATGCGGTCGCCGCGGGTCGTTTCCCGGAATCGCGCGATGCGGCCCTCGTTGGCCGCGGGTGAACTGTCCTGCTCCACAGGCAATGTCCCGACGACGACGATCTCCTCTCGGTCGACCTCGACCGAGGCGGCACCGTCGAACCAGGTGTCCGGGAGTCGGCCACCGAACCACTCGGCGGCGTCGGTGGCGTCCGGAATGTCTGCGTGCTGCCAGCCGCCGGGGCGACCGAACGAGCGTCCGTTGGGTTTCATGTGAGCTCCCTCGTAGGTGTTTGTAAGACTGATTACATGATTACACTTCATCCGGAGATCGCGCCACCGGTGTTTCGCGGACGCTCTGGGGCATGATCGATCCCGTGCGCACTTCGACAAGACCGACGACTCTGGCCGCAATCGTGTCCGTTCTGGCACTGGTGCTCGCCGCCTGTGGTCAGAGTGGGCCCGATCAGCCGCAGACCGTCGCCGAGCAGTTCGCGGACGCGGTCAACAGCGCGAATATCGATCAGGCTGCCGCGTTGACCACCGATCCGGCCGGCGCGACGGCGGCGCTCACCGGGCTGTACGACGGGCTTTCGGCCGGCGGTACGGTCACGGCAACTCCCGATTTCGAGGCAGTCGACGCCAACGAGGATGCGGGCACGTTCACATTGAATGCCGGCTGGCGCTTCTCGACGACCACCGACGGCACCGCCGAACCCGACGGCGAGCCGAAGGAATGGAACTACACGACCTCTGCGACAGCGGCGGAAACCGAGCAGGGCTGGAAGATCACCTGGGATCCGGCGATGTTGGTGCCGGGCCTGACGGCCGACTCGTCGGTGCGCTTCACTCCTACCGACGCGCTCGTCGCGCCGCGCATCTTCGACGGAAACGGCGTCGAGCTGATGTCGCAGCAGGTGGTCACCCTCGTCAACGTCGATGCGACGGCCGATCCCGTGGCTGTCGCGAACCTCGTCGGATCCGTCGTCCCGGGCATCACGGCCGAGTACGTCACATCGACTGTCGCTGCAGCGCAAGGTAACTCGGCGACCATCGTGTTGCTTCGTCAGGCGGACATCGATCCCATCGGTGCTCAGCTCGCGACCGTCCCGGGCGTCAAACTGGCTCCGCAGACGCGGCTGCTCGCCACCGACCGGAACCTCGTTTCGCCGGTCCTCAACGACCTGACGACTCTGTGGGAGCAGGAGCAGGCAGCCAATCGGGGATGGGCTGTGCAGGCCGTTGCAGCCGACGGCACCATCACCCCACTTGCCGGCCGAGATGCCGGAACCGGAGACGACATCGCGACCACCCTGGATTCGGCACTGCAACTGAAAGCCGAGAATGCCCTCGCGTCGCTGCCGCAGCAGGCGGCCATCGTTGCGCTTCGGCCATCGACGGGGGCGGTTCTGGCCGTGGCGCAGAATGCCGCTGCAGATGCCGAGGGCCCGATCGCTCTCACCGGTCTGTACCCGCCGGGGTCGACGTTCAAGACGGTGACCACCTCGGCTGCACTGCAGTCCGGTGCCGTCACTCCCGATACCGTGCTGCCGTGCCCGGCGACCGAGAACATCGAGGGCAGGCAGATCCCGAACGACGACAATTTCGATCTCGGCGACGTGCCGCTGCACACCGCCTTCGCCAAGTCCTGCAACACGACGATGGGTCGCCTCGGTGTGGCACTCCCGCCGAACGGATTGACCGACGCGGCCGCGCAGTACGGCCTCGGCGTCGACTACGTCACCCCCGGTCTGACGACCGTCACCGGTTCGGTGCCCTCGGCCGACACCCCGGCGCAGCGGGTCGAATCCGCCATCGGCCAGGGGCAGGTGACCGCGTCGCCGTTCGGAATGGCGCTGGTCGCGTCGTCGATCGCCAACAACGGATTGCGCCCACCGACGGTCGTCGCCGGTGAGCCCGGAGTGGGAAACATGCAGCCGGCAGCGGTGGACCCGCAGGTCACCGAGCAGATCAAGACCATGATGCGCGAGACGATCACCGGCGGTACCGCGACGTCGCTCAATGACATCCCCGGGCTGCTCGGCAAGACCGGCACCGCCGAATTCGGCGCGAACAACGAAGGAGCCCACGGCTGGTTCGTCGGTATCTCCGGTGATCTCGCGTTCGCGGTGTTCGTGAACGATGCGGGCAGTTCGACGCCTGCCGTCGAGGCTGCGGGTCGTTTTCTGCGCTAGTAGAGGCCGAAACCGACCGGGGCGTATCCCAATCGTGACCGGCTCGTATGAATCCCGTGCTTGTTACTCGTGTGACTACAGTGAATATTGTGACTCATGAGTTCTATGAGTCGTGCCCGTCGTGGCCCGCGCAAGGTCCGCGGTCGCTACCTCGTCGCCGTTGCAGCATCGGCGACGTTGACGGTCTCGGCAGTGTTCTGGATGGTCGATCGCCCACCGAGCGAGGCCGAGGTGCTGGTCTCGAAGTTCGTCGATGCTCTGGACAACCGAGACGTCGCTGCCGCTGCCGCACTGACGACCTACCCGAACGCCGCGACGGCCGCACTGAACCAGATGTTCGACGGCTTGTCGGCCGAGGGCACGTCCACCGGCGATTTCGACCTGACCCAGTACATGGACCTCTCCGACGAGAGCGGCTACTTCACTCTCGCGTCCGCATGGAATTTCGGTGAGGGCAAGAACTGGAAGTACAGCGCTCAGGGCTCGACCAAGAAGCTCAGTGTCGGCTGGCGAATCGCGTGGGATCCGGCCACCCTCGTCCCCGACCTCACCTCGGGAGGGTCGGTCCGATACACCAGGACCGACGCCGCTCCGCCGCTGATCTTCGACGCCGCGAACAACGTACTGATGAGCGAGCGCACCATCAACGCCATCTCCCTCGACCCGGCACAGACGAGCGATCCGGCGGCGTCCACTGCGCAACTCGCGGACGTCATCGACGTCGTGGCACCGCTGATCACCTCCGAATCGATGCTGGCCAAACTCGATTCGGCCGGCGGTGCACCGATCACCGCAGTGACCTTGCGCGACGACGATTTCGCCGTCCTCGAAGACGACCTCCGCGCCGTGCCGGGCGTGGTCGTTTCTCCGCAACCCAAGCTCATCGTCGACGACCGTCGGATCACCTCACCCGTGCTCGACTCGTTGCGAAGCGCCTGGCAGGAAGGACGCGACGCCACCGCAGGCTGGGCCGTCGACACCTACACCGCCGACGGAACCGGCGAACGCCGTGTCGGCTTCCAGGGACCCGCCGGTCCTGACCTGCACGCGACGCTCGATCCGCGAGTTCAACTCGCAGCCGAGAACGCGGTCGTCATGGCGGGGTCGTCGGCGTCGATCGTCGCCCTGTCCACCTCGACCGGCGCGATTCTCGCTGCGGCACAGAACAGTTACGCGAACGAGCAGGGCGATGTCGTCTTCGCGGGCTCCTACCCGGCCGGCACCGCGTCGGAACTCGTCCGGGCCGTGCAGTCCGATCGCGGTGACGACAGCGCCGAAGATGCAGCTGCCAGGTTGGGTCTCGGTATCAACTACTCGATGCCCGGACTCGACGCCTACACAGGAACTCCCGCCGACAGTCGCAGCGCGATCGACGGCATCAGGACCGTGTCCACCGCCTCCGCCGACGAGGCGACGGTGACTCCGTTCGGACTCGCGCAGATGGCGGCCGCGATCTCTCGGGGCAGCGCTCCGACTCCGACGATCGTCGCGGGTCAGACCGCCGTCGCGAATCGGGAGTCCGAGGCAATCGGGTCGGATGCGGCAAACCGGTTGCGCGGCATACTCGCCGACTCGTCGAGCAGTAGCGGTCTCGACACCTTCGACGGTGTGCAGGGATTCGCCGGGGAAAGTGGCGACGATCGCTTCGTGCTCGCCACCAGTGGTGACGTTGCATTCGCGGTGTACATCGAGGACGCGGACGGCGGGGATCAGGCAGTGCGCATGACGAGCCGGTTGCTGCAGGAGATGGCGAACCCCGTCGAGTAGTCAGGATCGTTAGGCGCGGTAGCTTTGTTCGGTGACTGTGCTCGATTTCGGACTTCTGGTGGTGGCCGGGTTCTTCGCCGGGCTCATCGGGTTCGTCACCGGGCTCGCGTCGCTGGTGTCCTATCCTGCTCTGCTTGCGGTGGGTTTGCCTGCGGTGTCTGCGAACGTGACGAACACGGTCGCGTTGGTCGCGGCCGGTGTCGGGGCGACGGCGAGTTCCTCGGCCGAGCTCGCCAAGGACGGCAAGCAGCTGGTTCGCTATGCGATCTACTCCGCGCTGGGCGGTACCACCGGTGCGATTCTGTTGCTCACTACGCCGGACGGTTCGTTCGAGGTGGTCGTACCGTTCCTGGTGGCGATGGCAGCCATCGCGCTACTGCTGCAGCCGCGTATCCGAAAGCTGTCCGGCGGCAGACAGTTTCCGACGCTCTATCCGTTGGCGCTGTTCGCGGTCGCGATCTACGGTGGCTACTTCGGTGCCGGGGCCGGTGTCATCTTCCTTGCGCTGGCGCTGATCTGCACCTCGGATACTTTCTGGCGCGCAAGCGTTCTGAAGAGTTTCTTCCTCGGCATCGCCAATCTCATTGCCGCCATCATCTTTTCGTTCTCCGGCCAGGTGCACTGGTGGGCCGCGCTTGCCCTGGCGATCGGCTGCTTCGTCGGCGGTGCCTGCGGGCCGCCGACGGTCAAGGTGATCTCGCCGATCGTTCTGCGTATTGCGGTCGGAATTCTGGGGCTCGGTCTCTCCGGATGGCTGGGGTATCAGGCCTTCGGTTGACGGTCAGGTGCAGTCAGGTCACCTGTTCGCTACTTGCTCGACGGCGACCCGAGAGTGATCAACTCCGGCGCAGCAGGGGCAGCGCAGCAACCGCCGCTCGACGGAGCGTCGGGCTCGTCGAACAGTCCCGCGCCGCCACAGACGCCGGTGTCCGGCAAAGTCAGCTCGACCTTCCGTGCGCCCTCGTGGTCGCCGGCGAGTTCGGCTGCGATGCTGCGAACCTGCTCGTATCCGGTCATCGCGAGGAACGTCGGCGCGCGGCCGTAGCTCTTCATCCCCACCAGGTAGAAGCCGGGCTCGGGTTGGGTCAGTTCTTCGACTCCGTGCGGTGACACCGATCCGCACGAATGCATGTTGGGGTCCACCAACTCTGCGACGAACTTGGGTGCCTGCAAGGTGGGATCGAGATCGAGGCGAACCTCGGACAGCCATGACAGATCCGGGCGGAATCCGGTGAGTGCAACCACGCGATCGACGCTCCCGATGCGCGCGCCGGTATCGCCGACGAGGGTCGTCCGATCACCCTCGAACGCAACGGTGTCGGTGCGAAATCCCGATTGCACGGTGAGGAAGCCGTCGTCGACTGCCTTCTTGGCGCGTTGGCCGAGTGCGCCGCGAGCAGCGAGCCCGTCGGCGTCGCCGCCGCCGAACACATCGGCGGTAACTCCTCGGCGGACGGCCCAGGTGAGCGTCGTTCCTGGTTCCTCCGCGGCGAGTTCGGCGAAGGTGATGATGGCGGTCAAGGCGGAGTGTCCACTGCCGGCGATGACGGTGTGCTTGCCCGCGAACCGGGCGCGAATGGCCGGATCGGTCAGATCGGGGACCCGGTAGTCGATCCGGTCCGCAGCGGCCTTCTCGCCGATGGCCGGAAGTCCCTCGCTGCCCAGTGGATTCGGTGATCCCCAGGTGCCCGACGCGTCGACGACAGCGCGGGCGAGGATGCGTTCCTCGCTGCCGTCGGAGTGGCGGATGTGCACCGACAGCGGTTCGGTGTCGCGGCCGGCGTCGACCACGCGGTCGCGTCCGCGGCGGGCGACGCCGACTACCTCGGAGTCGACTCGGACGGCGTCGCCGAGAACGGCGGCGAGGGGTGCGAGGTACCGCTCCACCCATTCGCGACCGGTGCCATAGGTGTCACCGTCCGGTGCAGTCAAGCCGGTGGGCTCGAGCAACCGGGCCGCAGCGGGGTCGACGACCTCGGACCACGGGGAGAACAATCGCACGTGGTTCCATTCGGACACTGCAGCGCCCGCGGACGGCCCGCGTTCGAGAACGACCACGGCAGAGCCGGTTTCGGTGAGATGTGCTGCGGCGGCGAGACCGATGGGTCCTGCGCCGATCACTATTACGGGGTATTCGTTCATGACTGATCTACCTTTCCTCGTCGAGCGAGAGTGTTCACTGCTGCGCGTGCGGTACGGCCGACGCCGATGAGCGTTGCCGATGCCGGTCCGGTCCAGTCGCCGTACCCCAGGAATATCAGGGTCGACTCGCCGTGAATATGATTGTCTTCCAACATGATTCGAGGTCCGTCGGTGTGCAGGTGCAGCGGCTGCAGGTGCAGCGGTTGCAGATGCCGCAGCGCGGGCCGAAAGCCGGTGCACCAGACGATCGCATCCAGTTTCTCCGTTGTGTGCCCGTCCGTCACGCCGTCGGCTGTGATCGCCGTGAACATCGGCCGGGCGTGCAGGACTCCGCGATCCCTGGCCTCCTTCACCGGCGGGACCATGACGATGTCGCCCAAGCCTGCAACCCCGCCGGTATCGGTGTCACCCGCTGCCAGCGCTCGGGCGCGGTCGCTGGCGACATCGAACAGCACGCGCCCATCGACGTCGTCGGGCAGGAATTTCGGTTCGCGGGCGGTGAACCACAGGGTCTCGGCCACGGTGGAGATCTCGGCAAGTATCTGAGCAGCCGAGTTTCCGCCCCCGACGATTCCTACTCGCTTGCCCACGAATCGATCCAGTGTGCGGTAGTCGGCGGCATGCAGTTGGGCCCCACCGAATTCACGCATGCCCGGGTAGCTCGGCCAGAAGGGCCGAGACCATGTTCCCGTCGCGTTGACGACTGCTGTGGCGGTGTACGACTCACCATCTGTGTCGATTCGGTAGCCGCCCGGGACCCGATGCACGGCCGTCACCCGGACGGGCCGGTCCACCGGCAGTTCGTACTTCTTCTCGTACGCTCGCAAGTAGTCGACCACATGAGATGCGGGTGGAAAACCGTTGTGCCACGGAGGCATCGGCCAGCCGGGTAGTCGCGAGTACTCCGCCGGTGAGAACAGGTGCAGCGACGGCCAGTAGTCCTGCCAGGACCCTCCGGCATGCGTCTGGTCGTCGAGAACGACGAAGTCCAGCCCGGCTCGGCGCAGGTAGTAGCCGGCGGCCAGTCCTGCCTGACCGCCGCCGATCACCACCACGTCGTACTTCATTCGAGTCAAGCGTCGGTGCCGCGCATGCGAGATGCGAGTTCCTCGACGCGAGCGGCAATATCGTCACGGACCAGACGCATCCGTTCGATGCCGTCGATACCGCGCTCGGACGGCTCGTCGGTGTCCCAGTTCTCGAATGTCGGGCCGTCGACCACGTCGACTTTTGCCTCACCACCGAGAGTGACGACGTAATCCATGCGAGCGATCAGATCGGGATCGATGGGCTTGGGTGCTTCGCCCGACAGGTCGACGCCGACTTCGAGAAGAGACTCGGCCGACAGTGCGTTGACCGCTCCGCCCGGTTTCGTTCCGGCCGAGTGCACGTCCACCGAATCGCCTGCGATCCTGCGCATCAGGCCGGCGGCCATCTGAGATTTCCCGCCGTTCTTGACGCAGACGAACAGCACGCTGGGTGTCGTCATGACGCCGAACTCTGGTTCGCTGGAACCAATTCCGCGATCAAGTCTTGGATTCGACTCTTGATCTCGTCACGAATCGGACGCACGGCTTCGACGCCTTTGCCGGCAGGATCGGCCAGAGCCCAGTCGCGGTAACTCACACCCGGGAACACCGGGCAGGCGTCGCCGCAGCCCATGGTGATCACGACGTCGGATGTCTCGACGGCCTCGGGTGTGAGGATCTTCGGAGACTGCGACGAGATGTCGATGCCGACCTCGGCCATGGCCTCGACCGCCGCGGAGTTGATCGTTTCCGCGGGCGCGCTACCGGCAGAACGCACTTCGACGGTGTCGCCGGCGAGGTGGGCCAGAAAACCGGCGGCCATCTGAGATCGGCCCGCGTTGTGGACGCAGACGAAGAGAACGCTGGGGGTGTCGGACATCAGGACTCCTTTGTCACTGTGTTCGCGGACGTACTGGGGGCGAAGCGTTTACGCAGTGCGAGCGAGACGTAGACGAGGCCGACCAAGACCGGCACCTCGATGAGTGGTCCGACGACTCCGGCGAGTGCCTGCCCGGATGTCGCGCCGTAGGTCGCGATGGCGACGGCGATCGCAAGCTCGAAGTTGTTGCCTGCAGCGGTGAACGCGAGGGTGGTGGTGCGCTCGTAGCCCAGACCCATCGCGGCACCGAGGGCGTAGCCGCCGCCCCACATCACCGCGAAGTACACCAGCAGTGGCAGCGCGATACGCACCACGTCGAAGGGCTGTGACGTGATCTGATCGCCCTGCAGCGCAAAGAGAATGACGATGGTGAACAGCAGGCCGTAGAGCGCCCACGGGGCAATCCTGGGGATGAACTTCTCCTCGTACCACTCGCGGCCCTTGGCGCGTTCACCGAAGAAGCGCGAGGCGAATCCCGCAATCAGCGGGATTCCGAGGAAGATCAGCACCGATTTCGCGATCTGCCAGGGCGAGGCTTCGATGGTCGTCTGTTCCAACCCGAGCCAGCCCGGCAGGACGGAGAGGTAGAACCATCCGAGGATGGCGAACATGAAGACCTGGAACACCGAGTTGATCGCCACCAGAACCGCGGCGGCTTCCCGGTCGCCGCAGGCGAGGTCGTTCCAGATGATGACCATCGCGATGCATCGGGCCAGACCGACGATGATGAGCCCGGTGCGGTACTCGGGTAGATCCGGCAGGAAAAGCCATGCGAGAGCGAACATCAGGGCCGGACCGAGGATCCAGTTGAGGACCAGCGATCCGATCAGTAGGCGCTTGTCTCCGGTGACGGTGTCGAGGCGGTCGTAGCGGACCTTGGCCAGCACCGGATACATCATGATCAGCAGTCCGATGGCGATGGGGAGCGAGACGCCGTCGATGGAGATGGTGGACAGCGCGTCGTCCATTCCGGGGATCATGCGTCCCAGGAGCAGGCCCACAACCATGGCCACGCCGATCCACACGGGTAGGAACCGGTCGAGGGTGGAGAGCTTGCCGACTACGGCAGTATCGGTCGTCGTACTCATGCCATGACCTCCGTGGACTCCGCAGCGTTGAGCACTGCCGACAGTTGTTGCAGTGCAGCGGGAATCACCGAGTAGTAGACCCAGGTACCGCGTCGTTCGCAGTCGAGCAGCCCTGCCTCGCGCAACACCTTGAGGTGATGGGAGATGGTGGGCTGCGACAGGTCGAATGCGGGGGAAATATCGCAGACACACGCTTCGCCGCCTGCATGGCTGGCAACGAGGCTGAGCAGCCGCAGCCGGACGGGATCTCCCAGTGCTTTGAACATGCGGGCGAGACCTCCGGCCCAATCCGCGTTCAGGGGTTCGCGGATCAGCGGCGAGCAGCAGTCACCGTCGAGGGACGACCGGTCTTGATTCGACATTTGTCTATATTGACGTTTGTCGAATCAGTCGTCAAGTGAACAGTTGCCGAACGCGGATCAGCCGATAGGCGACACCGAGCACGACCACGACGGTTCCGACGGCAATGGAGGTGGCGGGCAGCGTGGCGATCAGAACCACGCACCCGATGCTGCCGAGGATCTGCAGGGCCCGTGGGTAGCGGCGGTGCGCGGCATCCTGAGTGAAGGCGCTGAGATTGGCCACCAGGTAGTACAGCAACACCCCGAACGACGAGAAACCGATGGCGTTCCGCAGATCGACGACGAGAACGAGGACGCAGACGATCACTGCCAGAGTGATCTCGGCGCGATGCGGAACCGAGTAGCGGGGGTGGACCGCGGCCAGGTACGACGGCAGGTCGTGGTGGCGGGCCATCGCCAGTGAGGTGCGGCCGATGCCTGCGATCAGCGCGAGCAACGCTCCCAGCGCAGCCAGGCCGGCACCGATGCGCATCACCGGCGACGCCCACGAATGTCCGGAGGCCACAACCAGATCGACCAGAGGAGCCGACGATGACGCCAGTGAGTCGGAGCCCAGTACCGACAACAGGGTCAGTGCAATCACCGCATAGACCAGTAGTGCGATACCCAGGGCGGAGACGATGGCGCGCGGAATGGTGCGCTCGGGCCGGACGACCTCCTCACCCAGGGTGGCAATGCGCGCGTAGCCGGCGAAGGCGAAGAACAACAGGCCGGCCGACTGCAGAATTCCGTACCACCCACTGTCGGGGAACGAGCCGAGCCCGGCGACGTTCGGCTCGATCGAGCCGGTGAGTCCCAGGACGACACCCACGACGAGCACGGTGAGCACGGCGGCGACCAGAATCTTCGTCAGCACGGCCGTGCGGGTGATGCCGAAGTAGTTCACTGCCGTCAACGCAACGATGGCAAGAACAGCAACGACTTTCGTGTACCCGGCAGGTGCGATGTAGGCCGCGAACACCAGCGCCGTGGCTGCGGAACTGGCGGTTTTGCCGATGACGAAGCTCCACCCGGCCAGAAAGCCGGGCCACTCGCCGAGCCGCTCTCGGCCGTAGACGTACGTTCCGCCCGACGTCGGATACTGCGCGGCGAGCTGAGCCGACGCGGTGGCGTTGCAGAACGCGACGACCGCGGCGATGGCGAGACCGATCAGCAGACCCGTGCCCGCGACGGCCGATGCGGGGGCGAACGCCGCGAACACCCCGGCTCCGACCATCGAACCGACACCGATGGCGATGGCGTCGAACAGCCCGAGTCGACGGCTGAGCGATGGCGGATTCGTCATGCCGGGAACCGATCGTCGATCACGGCGACAACTGTAGGTGCTGCACTCGACTCGGCGTCGATCCTGTCAGCGCAGTTCCTGGAACTCCGACAGCAGCGCGAAGGTGGCCTCGCACAATTCGGTCTGCGTCAGCAGGATGCCGACCGTCCCGTCCGGGTCGACGAAGAAGTCGGTGCCCTGCCCGCCGGACCATCCGTAACGGCCGAGGTGCTCTCCTTCGGTGACGACCGAGACGCCGAATCCCCACCCCGTACCCGGCCAGAAGCCCGGGTAGAAACTGTCGTCGGTCTTGATCGACGCAGGCACCTGGTCGTGTGTCATCAGCTCCAGGTGCTCGGTCGACACGGATGTCGGGACAGCACGGAGAAAGCGGTGAAAATCGGTCACGGTCGACACCAACTCGCCATGACTCACGTCGACTGGGGGCGGTCCCGCATAGGATCCGCCCGCGGCGGGTTCGGTCTCGATCAACGACCCGTCCTCGTACCGGTAGGCCGCCGTCAGGCGATGGCATCGGTCGGTGGGTACCCACAGTCCGGTGTCGGGCATGTCGAGTGGCCCGAACAGGTCGTCGCGGAGATGATCCTGCAGAGACCGGCCGACGATACGAGAGACGAGGATGCCGAGGATCGCGAAGCCGTGGTGGTAGCGCCACCCGGTACCGGGCTGAAAAGCCAGCGGAAGATCCGCAATGCGTGCCGACCACTCGTCCGCGCCGAGCGGAGACGGCGCGGGGCCGGCCTCCGTGTCGTTGGCCCGCATCGCCCGAGCAAGCGGGGTGTCTCCCATCTGAATTCCGTACCCACTGGTGTTGGTGAGCAAGTGCCGCAACGTGATCGGCCGGTCCTGCGGAACGGTGTCGTCGAGTGCAGCGTCGGGACGGGTGAGCACAGGGCGGTCGGCGAGTTCGGGAAGCCAGGGCGCGACGTCGTCGTCGAGCGTCAGCCGGCCCGCCTCCACGAGCCGCAGGGCGGCCACACCGGTGACGATCTTGGTCATCGACTGAATCCGGACCAGTGCGTCGACCGCCATCGGTGGACCGCCGACCGCCGATGACCCGACCGCGACGGGTTCCGCATCGGGGCCACCCAGAAGCGCTGTTGCCCCCGGCATCAGTCCTGCGTCGATGTGCCGGGTCAACAGTTCGCGCACGGTCTCGCTCACGGTCTCATCGTGTCACCGGAGCGGTCCGGATTCCAGCGCCCGCTACTTCTGATACACGTCCGGGATGCCGTCGTGATCGTCGTCGCGGGTTTCTTCGACGTAGATGTCCCGGTACGCCTTGTTGCGGCTGCGCAGGATGACGGCGGCCAGCGAGGCGGCGATGATCGAACCGGTCAGCACACCGACCTTGACGTGGTCGTCGCGCTCGGTTCCCTCACCGAAGGCGAGGTCTCCGATCAGCAGCGAGACGGTGAATCCGATACCCGCGAGCATCGAGACGCCCAGGACGTCGAGCCATTTCAGTCCGGCATCCAGTGTGGCCCGGGTGAACCGCGAGACGAGGTAGGTGGTGCCGAAGATGCCGACGGCCTTGCCGATGACGAGGCCTGCGATGATGCCGATGGCGATCGGATCGGTCAGCGCGCTGGCCAGGCCGGAGAATCCGCCGACGGTCACACCGGCCGCACAGAATGCGAACAGGGGAACCGCGATGCCCGCGGAGATGGGCCGGATCTTGTGCTCGAAGTGCTCGGCGAGGCCGGGGCCTGCTTCGGGGCCACCGTTGGCTTTGCTGCGCATGACCGGAACAGCGAAGCCGAGCAGCACACCCGCGACGGTGGCGTGAACGCCGGACTCGTGCATGAGTACCCAGGTCACGACCGCCAGCGGGATGAGAATCCACCACGAGCGGACGCGCATCTGTACGGCGACGGCGAACAGCGCGAGCGGAATCAGTGTCAGGCCGAGCGCGATGAAGTTGATGTCGTCGGTGTAGAAGATGGCGATGACGCTGACGGCGAGAAGGTCGTCGACCACAGCCAACGTCAGCAGGAAGGTCCGTAGCGCGGTCGGCAGGTGGGTACTGATCACGGCGAGGACGGCAACGGCGAACGCGATGTCGGTCGCGGTGGGGATTGCCCAACCGAGCAGTGCGCCGTCTCCGGTGCCGAGGTTGATCAGCACGAAAATGACTGCTGGAACTGCCATTCCGCCGACGGCCGCGGCGACAGGTAGTGCGGCGCGTGCGGGATCGCGGAGATCTCCTGCGACGAATTCTCGCTTCAGTTCGAGTCCGACGACGAAGAAGAAGATGGCCAGCAGTCCATCGGCGGCCCACGTCGACAGGGTCAGATCGAGGTGCAGCGCCGAGGGTCCGACTCGGGTGCTCATCAGCGAGTCGTAGGCAGCGGACCAGGGTGAGTTGGCCCAGATCAAGGCGACAAGAGTGGCGACGAGGAGCAATGCACCGCCGACGGTTTCCTTGCGCAGGATCTGCGCGACCCGGTCTGCCTCGGACCACGAGCCGCGGGAGAACAACGGCAATCGCGTCTTGGAACTGGATGAATCTGTCACGGTGACAACGCCTTTCGGTAGCTTCGTCGCGTTGCGAACCGACCGAACTTCAGATGGCAAGTACGCAGCGCAAAGTCGTTGCCGACCAGACTTCCCGGCGCACCGTGGATCATCCTATCGCGTCGAGGCCGTTCCCGACGAACTCTTCAGTCACCGAACGCTGGGCACGAATTTCGCCAGCGCACGCCAACCCAGCAGCAGAACTGCGGTGGACAGGGTTGCCACGACGATGAACGATCCGGCTGTTCCCTGCCCGGTCAGTGCACGCAACACCATGCCGACCGCGACCGTCATCACCCACACGACGATGCCCGTCGGGACGATGAGGAACGCGTCGAACTTGTTGCGGTACAGGGCAAACGCGATGATCCAGCCGATGGCGGCACCGACGACGAACGGCCACGCGGTGTGGAACAGGCCGGACAGTGCGGTGGCTTCGGCGTGACTGCGCCGACCGATCGCGGCGAACAGCAGGACCATGGCCAGATCGAGGACGCCGGCAACTACGGGAGAACGAAACTTCACGCGCACCACTGTAGACACCGACAGCGAAAGGCCCGCACCGGCAAATGCGGTGCGGGCCTTTCGGCGGACCTTCCCGACGGGGGAGGGGTGAAGCGGAGGAGGATTACGCCTGCAGTCCGGCTTCGATTTCGAGGTTCAGCGTGATCTTGTCGCCGACGACTGCGCCGCCGCCTTCGAGGGGCATGTCGATGCTGATGCCGAAGTCCTTGCGGTTGATGACGGTGCTGGCCTCGAAGCCGGCGACCGGTCCGTTGCCCATTCCGGCGTTGACGCCGTTGAACTCGAGCTTCAGATCGATGGAGTTGGTGACGCCGTGGAGGGTGAAGTCACCGGTGACGATGAAGTCTCCGCCGTCGGCCTTGACCGAGGTGGACTTGAACGTCGCGGTGGGGAACTTCTCGACCTCGAAGAAGTCTGCGGTCTTGAGGTGGCCGTCGCGCTGGGCGTTGTCGGTGGTGATGGACGCGACGTCGATCTCGGCGTCGACGGACGGGGTGCCGTCGGCGTCGACGGTGATGGTGCCGGTGAAGGTCTGGAAGCGGCCACGGACCTTGCTGACGACCAGGTGGCGGACGGTGAATCCGACGGTGGAGTGGGTTGCGTCGATGGCCCAGGTGCCTGCGGTGAGCTCGGGAAGTGCGATGGCGGTGGTCATGGTGGCTCCTAGTGGGTTGAAGTTTCAATGCTCATAGTACACAAGCGGACCGGGGTCCGTATATATTCCGGGTGAACACGAAGTGACGGAAGCCATACCGCTCGGGGGTGGCTATGCGGGTTCCGGATCGCCCTTGGCGTCGCGGATGTCCTCGGTACGCCGCAGCTCGGCGGTCTCCTGCTGTTCGAGCGCGATGTCGAATTCGAGATCGGCGTGCTGATGCCCCCGGAACAGTACGAGGAACACGATCCACCCGACGATCGCGACGAGGATGAAGCTCACGCCGCGGTACACCAGCGCGGAGGCGACGGCCTGCGATGCGCTGATCGAAGCGGCGCTGGTGAGAAACGCGATGAGGGTCGCGTCGACCACCACCAGGCCGCCGGGCGCGAGCGGAACCGATCCCACGGCCTTGCCCGCCGCGAACGCGATCAGCAATCCCGACAGCCGGGGATCCGCGCCGACGGCGAAGCACGCGAACGCCAGGCAGGCGACGTCCGCGAGTCGATGCACGGCCGACCACGACAGAGTGAGCGCGCCGTCGCGTTTGCCGAGCTGGACGGATTGAATCTGGCCGATGATCTTGTCGATTGCCTCGGCCCCGGCGTCGAGCTCTTGATTACGGAACGCGTTGTATCTGTGCAATCCCCAGCGCGCGATGCTCTTGATCGACTCGGGGTGATTGGAGATGTAGCGAACGGCGGCGACGATGGCGATGACGCCCGCGATCGGGAGCACCACGGTGAACGTGTTGAAGGAGCTACCGACGACCAATCCTCCGGCGACTCCGAGGACGGCCAGTCCGGCCGCGGCGATCACGCCCGAGATGGCCAGCTGCCAGGACGCGACGACCGGGCTCGCTCCCCAGCGGCGTGTCTCGCGATAGGTGAACGCGGTGGAGAACACCTGCCCGGCGGGGAGGGTGAGCGCCATCGCGGTGCTGCCGTAGATGACGGCCACGGACTTGCGCTGGCGTACCTTCACTCCGCCTGCGTCGAGCAACTGCTTCTGTACTCGGCCGAACGCGCTCAGCGACACCGCCTGCGCGAACACGCAGGCCGCCAGCCAACCCCAGTGGATTTCGCGGACGGCGGTCCAGGATTCGTGAAGTCGCGGCCAGAGGTAGATCCCCTCGCCCACCAGCAGCGCCACCAGTGCGATTCCGGCGATCCATTTGACCCACCGGAGTCGGTTTCGCGGACGCCGTACTGCTGGTCCGCGGGTGGAACTGGGGTCGGGCACCCTGTCAGACTAACCGTCGCTCGAGGAGGAATCGGGATACTCCACCGGCCAGGCCAGATGGGTTGCACGTCGTCGACCACGCAGTTGCACCTGGTCTCCCAATTCCCACTGTTCCTGTTCCTCGTCGTCGGCGAAGTACAGGGCCGAGGTCGACGCCAGGACGCGTCCGGGACGCAGTTTCGCCAGCTCGGTGAGCCGCGACGCCTCGTTGACCGGGTCTCCGATGACCGTGTACTCGAAGCGCTCCGACGCACCGATGTTGCCGGCGACGGCCAGCCCCGCGGATACGCCGATGCCGATGTCGAGGCCGGTGATCTCGTCCAACGCGAATCGCAGCTCACGCGCGGCGGCGAGCGCGGCGGTCGGCGCGTCGGGACGATCCAGTGGGGCACCGAAGATCGCGAGGGCAGCGTCGCCCATGAACTTGTTGACGAACCCGTGATGACGCCCGACGACGTCGACGACCACCCGGAAGAACTCGTTGAGCAACACCACGACCTCGCTCGGTGGGCGCTCGGAGGCGGTGGCGGTGGAGCCGACCATGTCGACGAACAGCACTGCGACGAATCGTGTCTCGCCGCCGAGCTCGGTTCCGAACTGCAATGCTCGACGCGCCACGTCCTCACCGACGTGTTGGCCGAACAGCTCTCGCAGGACGCGTCGTTCCGCCGATTCCTCCATCATTCGGTTGAAGCCCACCTGGAGGCGTCCGATCTCGGATCCGTCGAACACATCGACCTCGACGTCGGTCTCGCCGCGCTGAACTCGCTCGATGGCGCTGTGCAGCTGACTGATCGGGTCGGAGATCTGGCTCGCGGTGAGCATCGAGAGCACGAATGCCTGCACGATGGCGAGCACGCTGAGCAGGATGATGGCCACGGCGAGTGCGTTGGGGGAGAACACCAGATCGGTGGTCAGCTGCGTGGCGCACAGCAGGATGATGCCGATGACGGGCATCAAGGTGCCCAGGCCCCACGTCATGGCCATGCGAGTACCGACGCCGGGCGTCATCGTGCGATCGAATCGGCCCTCGCTCAACGCCAGTGCCGCGACCGGCCGCAGGATGCGCTCGCCGAGCATGTACGTGAATCCGAAGGTGACCGTCGCGGCCATTCCGACGGTGACGATGACGGCGATCGACAGTGACGGCATCTCGGCGATGGTCAACAGCACGAAGATGATGCCGCCGATGATCCACAGAATCAGATGCACGATCGCCTGCCGCAACGGCGCGTGCAGCGTCGTCATCTGCTCCTTGCGGGTGGGCGGGCCACCGCGGAGCTGCCACCTGATCACCGAGCGCAGGAGGAAGTACGCGTAGATCATGCTGACGACGAGGGCCACCAGCAGATACGCCCCGAAGATGTACACGTTGCGGACACGGTCGGCGACGATCGAGTCCGATTCGGGGATGGGTAGGCCGTACCGCACGAAGGCGAACACGAGCACCGCGCCGAAGACGTTGGCGATGAGCATGGAGAGCATATAGAGCGGCCAGCGACTCTTCAGGGTGAGCGAGACCGCTCGGAAAGATGCCAGCACAGGTTAAATTTAGCGGGTGAGCACCGACGAGTTGCGGGCGCAAGGTACGGGGGCGTCCCCGGGCCCCACTTCGGCGGCGGATTCGGTGCATCCGCTGGTGCGGGTCGGCGCGGAATGGACATGGCGACTGCTTGTCCTGTTTGCCGGATTCATCACTTTTTGCCTGGTGGTGGCCAAGCTCAGCACCGTCGTCATTCCGTTGGGTCTGGCGCTGCTCGCGTCGGCGATGCTCGTTCCCGTCGTCGATTGGATGCACCGACGCGGAGTACCACGTGCTGTTGCGGTGATCGTCGTGATCATCGCCAGCATCGGCGTCGTTGCCGGAATCATGACCTTCATCGTCGAGCAGTTCATCGAGGGCCTGCCGCAGGTGGGCGATCAGTTCACCCAGTCCATCAACGGCATCGAAGAATGGCTCAGCAACGGCCCGCTGCACATCAGCGAGGATCAGATTCGGCAGGCCACCGACAACTTGGTGAAGGTCGTTCAGGACAACCAGGAAGCCGTCACCAGCGGAGCGTTGACCACGGCGGCGGTGATCGGCGAGATACTCACCGGCGCATTGCTCACCCTGTTCACTCTGATCTTCTTCCTGTACGGCGGCGATCAGATCTGGCAGTTCGTCACCCGGCTTGCCCCGACCGCAGCCCGCAGGAAGATCCGCACCGCGGGCATCCAGGGCTTCGGGTCTCTGGTGGGATACGTCCGAGCGACGGTTGCCGTCGCAGCCGCCGATGCCATCGGCATCGGAGCCGGGCTGGCCATTCTCGGTGTGCCACTGGCACTCCCACTGGCCTCGTTGGTGTTCATCGGAGCATTCATCCCGATCATCGGTGCGGTGCTGACCGGATTCGTCGCGGTGTTCATCGCACTCGTGACCAAGGGGCTGATCACCGCGGTCATCACCCTCGGCATCGTGGTGGCCGTGATGCAGCTCGAAGGCCATGTGCTGCAACCACTCCTGCTGGGCCGCGCCGTGCGGCTGCACCCGTTGGCGGTGGTTCTGTCCATCACCGTCGGCATTCTGCTCGCGGGCATCGTCGGCGGACTGCTGGCGGTGCCGATCGTCGCCGTCCTCAACACCGCCGTGCGGTCACTGCTCGCCGACGACCCGGACGAGGTCTACGAGGAACTCGAGGTACCCGACCCGCTGTATTCCGCCGAGCCGAGCGACCCACACACTCCGCCCGGGAGCGACGAGCCGGATCGGCTTGCCAAGGGACAGCTGAAGATCCCGGATACGAAGACTGCAGGTCCGAAGACCGATGCGGACGGCTGACCGGGCACGGACCACGCTCACCTCGTCCGATCCCGACTCCCCGCTGTGGCGGGCCTCCCAGGCCTTTCGGCTGGTCACCCTCGTCTATGCCATCGGCTACCAGGTGGCCACCGTCGACAACTACACCAATCCACGGTTGAGCTGGATGTTGGTGGCACTGATGGCGGTGTGGTCGGGCGCGTCGGCTCTGATGCTCGCGCGCGCCTCGCTTCCGCGCTGGCAGGTGGTCCTCGCCGATCAGGTCATCGTGATCGCGCTGATGGCATCGACGAGATTGGTGGCCGACTACGACTGGTACAGCACCCGCCAAACCCTGCCGACCACACTGTGGGCGACCAATGCAGTCATCTCGGCCGCAATCCTGTTGGGCCCCAGAGGAGGAATCGCATCCGGGGTAGCGATGTCGGTGGTCAGCGCACTCGTCCGCGACCGCTTCGACTCCGACCTCTGGTCCGATGCCACCGCCCCGGTGCTGCTCTCGGCCGGCCTGGCGCTGGGCATGGCGTCGAACACCGCCCGGCGCGCCCACGAGGAATTGCGTCGCGCAGCACGATCGGCCGCGATCACCGAGGAGCGAGAACGGCTGGCCCGGCAGGTGCACGACGGGGTGCTGCAGGTGCTGGCGCTGGTGCGACGGCGTGGTCTCGAAATAGGCGGGCGTGCAGCCGAACTCGCCGAGCTGGCCGGCGAGCAGGAAGTCGCTCTGCGCGTGCTCATCTCGGAACAGGCGGCTCCGCGTGGTGATCACACCGGCTCGATCGTCGACGTCAGAGCACTACTGAGGACTCAGGCGGGCACCTCGATCTCCGTCTCGACGCCTGCCGATCCGGTTCTCGTCGAATCCGAGGTCGCCGATGAACTCGCCGCTGTCGTGGCAACCGCACTGTCCAACGTCGAGCTCCACGCGGGAGCCGATGCGAAGGCCTACGTGTTGCTCGAGGACGTCGACGGGGAATTGATCGTCAGTATCCGCGACGACGGCCGCGGAATCCCTGCCGGACGGCTCGCCGCCGCCGAGGCCGAGGGTCGAATGGGTGTCTCGAAGTCGATACTCGGCCGCGTCGAATCTCTCGGCGGTACTGCGATACTCGACACCGACGAGGGCGAGGGAACCGAATGGGAGATCCGCATTCCGCGAGCGAAGGGACCGGGATGACAGAGGAAGCGAATGCCGAGATCGCGGTGATGGTCGTCGACGACCATCCGATGTGGCGGGACGGCGTCGCCCGGGATCTCGAGGCCGCCGGATTCAGGGTCGTCGCCACCGCGGACGGCGTCGCCGCTGCGCGGCGCCGCGCCCGAGCAACCACTCCCGACGTCGTGCTGATGGACATGCACCTACCCGACGGCAACGGAGCCGATGCCACCGTCGCCGTGCTCGACGCGTCGCCGCAGACGAAGATCCTCGTGCTCTCGGCGTCCGCAGAACGCAACGACGTGCTCGACGCCATCAAGGCCGGTGCGACGGGTTACCTGGTCAAGAGTGCATCGGCCGAGGAACTGTTCGACGCCGTCCGCGCCACCTCGGCCGGGCAGGCGGTGTTCACTCCCGGTCTCGCGGGCCTGGTGCTCGGGGAGTTCCGGCGGATGTCGTCGTCGCCCGAACCGGAATCCGACGCTCGCCCCACGCTGACCGACCGCGAGACCGAGGTGTTGCGACTGGTAGCAAAGGGTTTGAGCGCCAAACAGATTGCGACGCGATTGACGCTCAGTCATCGGACCGTCGAGAATCACGTCCAGGCGACCCTGCGAAAACTGCAGCTGGCGAACCGCGTCGAACTGACCCGATACGCCATCGAAAAAGGGCTGTGAGGGTTTGCGTCGGTAGCTCAGGGGCACTCTGCATCCCATGACCGACAACAAGAATGCAGTGGACACCACCGTCGACCCGGCGAAGCACTCGAAAGGCGTCGACGCCGATCTCGATCAGACCGGTGCCGAACGCGACGAGGCGATCGATGAGTTCGACGGCCATCTGGACGGATCGGGTGAGGATTCCTCGCTCCCGACGCCCGAGCCGACCGACGTGGCCGACAAGTCCGAGGAGAAGACCGTCACACGGTCCGAGTAGCTCTACCGACTGCACAACCTGCCGAGCGCGAACTTGGCGACGGGCACGTACGGCAGAACCAGCGGCAGCGGGCCGTCGATCGTCAACCACGCCCTGGTGCCGCTGGGTCGGGAGACGACGCCGTGCGTCAGGTCCACCCCGATGGCCTGGTTCTGGAACCACGCCGACCACGCCCACGTCCAGGACTGCTCGTCGACCGAATGCACCCGAAAATCGATCGGCAGGCCCAGTGGCCCCAGCACTCGGCCGGTGGTGTCGGCGTCCAGACGCTCGCCGCGGTACTCGACGCCGATGATCTGCGGTGCCCAGGTCTTCCAGGCCGTCGGTTCCATGTAGCGCTCCCAGACCTCGGTGGCGGGGGCGTTGCCGGTGGATTGCAGTGTCACTCGCATCTGTCTCACCTACCCGTTGGTAGCGCTCCCCACACAGAATTCCGCGAAGGTTCGGTCACCATCCATCGCCGCGCCGTCGGGCGGACTTGTCGCTGGGAAGACTGGTCGAGTGCGCATCGTCCAGCTCGCCAACTTCTACGGACCACGGTCCGGGGGATTGCGGACGGCCGTCGACCAGCTCGGATCGGGGTACGTCGCCGACGGCCACGAGGTGACTCTGATCGTGCCGGGAGATCGACGAAGCGAGACGCTCCTGCCGTCGGGAGTGGTGCGCATCGAGGTGCCGGCACCGCAGATCCCGCTCACCGGCGGGTATCGGGTGGCCGACCCGCGCCGGGTGTCCTCGGTGGCGGCCGGACTGCGGCCCGACGTGATCGAGGTGTCGGACCGACTGACGCTGCGCGGAATGGGTGCCTGGGCCGCGCGCCGAGACGTGCGCAGCGTGATGATCTCCCACGAACGCCTGGACCGACTGCTTGCGCAGACGATGCCGATGCGCTGCGCCCGCCCCATCGCGGACATGGCCAACCGTCGCACCGCCGACTCGTTCGACGCCGTCGTGTGCACCACGGAGTTCGCGAGACAGGAGTTCGACCGCATCGGTGTTCGCAACGTGCACCGAGTGCCGCTCGGCGTGGATCTCGACCTCTTCCATCCGCGTCGCCGGCAGGCAGGCGAACGATCCGCATGGCTGGGCAGTGCCGATCGACTGCTCGTGCACTGCGGCCGGCTCTCGGTGGAGAAGCACGTCGAGAGAAGCATCGATTCACTTGCTGCACTGTGTGATTCGGGAATGCGGGCGCGGCTGATCATCGCCGGCGACGGCCCCCGCCGAGCCGGTCTCGAACGACGCGCCCGCGGTCTGCCCGTCGACTTCCTCGGTTTCGTCGACGGCAGATCGGCCGTCGCAGCCCTGCTGGCCTCGGCGGACATCGCTCTCGCGCCGGGACCACATGAGACGTTCGGGCTCGCCGCGCTGGAATCGCTCGCCGCAGGCACCCCCGTCGTCGTCTCGGAGACCTCGGCGCTGGCGCAGATCGTCACCCCGCACTGCGGCGGATCCTCGGAGAACACCGCAGACGGATTCGCCGCCGAGATACAGCGAGTTCTCGAACTACCGGTCGACGGCCGCCGCATCGCCGCCAGGTTGCGCGCCGAACAGTTCGGATGGCCCGCATCGGTGTCCGGAATGCTTTCCGTACTGGGCGGTCGCGTGGCCTGAGATCTTCGCTACCCTGAACGCATGGAGGCAAGGGATCTGAGAGTGTCCGATGCCGAACGCGAACACGTCGGAGAGCTGCTGCAGCGCGCCGTGGGCCAGGGCATGTTGTCGCTCGGCGAGTTCACCGAGCGAATGGACACCGCATTGGCGTCGAAGACCCGCGGTGAACTGAACTCGGTTCTCGCCGACCTGCCCGGGATGCAGATCGCCGAGGAGCATCGCCCGGCACCGAAACCCTTCGCCGCGCCCACCCCGCAACCGGCCCCGGGCCGCGTCGTTCAGGAGCACTGGGGGCACAGCAGCGGCGCGTCGGACACACTGCGCGGCACGATGTCCACGGTCACCCGTAAGGGACCGTGGAACGTACCTGCGAATCTGCGTGTCTCCACCCGCATGTCGACGGTGACACTCGACTTCACCCAGGCGGTCATGTCGACGCAGGTGGTCGAGATTCACGTCGACGATTACTGCAGCACCGTGACGCTGATCGTGCCGACCGAGGCGACGGTCGATCTCAACCGCGTCGAGACGGTGGCGGGTAGCGCTACCAACAAGGTTCGCACCGGCCCGCCGTACGGGCCGCTGCATCTTGTGGTCTCGGGCAAGGTTCGCTTGGGTTCGGTGACCGCCAAGCATCCGTTCGGTAGCTCGATCCGTCGTATGTTCGGCTAGCGAGGCGCTTCTACTCGAGTGATCCGAGTAGCACTACTCACGCTTTTCGACCGCGACGGTCGCAGGATCTAACCCATGACTTCTTCCCAGAACTCCGGGCTGGATCCGCAACTCGTCGCGCGACTGTCCAGCCGCTTCGATTCGCTGGGCGACCACATGCGCCAGGTGGCCGTCGATCTGCAGACGTTGCAGTCGCAGCTCGGTGTCGCAACGGCTCCCGCTCCGACGCGGCAGGCACCCGCACCGTCGGCTCCTGCCGTTCCGCCGCCTGTCGCGTCGCCGCCGTTGCCTCCGCAGCCCTACGGTCAGCCGTTCGGCCACTCGGTCCGTCAGCCGACGGGCCGGCAGATGGTGCGGCCCCAGCCCGCCATGACCTACCCCGCACCACCCCGGGGGCCGGTCGTCGCACATCGACCGCCGGCTCCGCCGCGCGAACCGTGGTGGCAGCGTGACGGTGTCATCAGTCGTCTGTTGGCTGTCGCAGGTGCGGGCGTCACCCTCGTCGGTGTGGTGATGCTGCTCGTCCTCGCTGCCCAGGCCGGGTGGTTCGGCCCTCCGCTGCGGGTCGCCGCGGGCGCGGTGTTCTCACTCGCGCTGATCGGTGCAGGCGTCCGAGTGTTCGGCCGCTCGGGCGGCCGCGTCGGCGGAATCGCCCTCGCCGCCACCGGCATCGCGGGCCTGTACCTCGATGTACTCGCGACGTCCGTCCTGTACGGCTGGCTCGATCCCGTACTCGGGCTGATCACCGCATTCGGAATTGCCGCAGCCGGAACGGCACTCGCAGTGCAGTGGAAGTCGCAGCCGATGGCGGTGCTGATTCTCGCCGGCGTCGCGGTGTGTGGACCGGTGCTGACCGACGGCCTCACCCTGACCCTGATCGCGTTCCTCATCGCCACGTACGTCGCCAGCTTCCCGGCTCAGATCGGCCGCAATTGGCAACTCCTGCAGGTCGTTCGGACCGTACCCCTCGTCGGTGCGGTGCTGGCTGCCATCGCGAGTGTCGATCTGTCCGGATCCACCGGCGACCTCTGGCTACTCCTGGCCGTCGTGTCGGTGGCCGTCTTCGGCATCGGCACCTCACTGGAGTTGTTGCGCCGCAACGTCTCCGATGTGGTCGCCACCGTCATGATCGCTCTCGCATCTGTGCCGGTGCTGGTGTCCGCAGACGTTTTCGAACGCGCCGCGACCGTCTCTGTCCAACTGGTTCTTGCCGCTGCAGCTGTGGCGATCGTGATTCTGGTGAGCTGGTTGCCGGGGCACGCTCGCATCACCGTCGCGGTCATCGGAGCCCTGGCGACGCTGCAGGCCGCAGTCGAGTCGACGACCCTCGAGATTCGCCCGGTCGTGCTGTTCGCCGTCGCCTTGGCCCTGATTGCGGTGGCCCACAGCACCCGCTCGACACTCGCATACTCGATCGGCAGCGGATTCGGCGTGATCGGCGCACTGATGTTCGTCTCGGTCAGTCCGCCACAGGCGCTGCTGGACTCCGATCACGCAGTGGGCAGCGTCGGTATCGCACTCGGCGGAATCCTGCTCGCTGCAACGGCATTCGCCTTCGCCTACGTGCTGGCCGAACTGAAACTGGTCGACGACGGACTGCAGACCCTCGGCATCGTCTCCGGCGTACTCGCGCTGTACGGCCTGACGTCGGCAACGGTGACTCTCGGCATCGGAATCGGCGGCGAAACAACAGGATTCACTGCAGGTCACACCGCGGCGACCATCGAGTGGATGATCGCAGCCTTCGCACTCCTGGCCTTCGGACTGCGCAGCGTCACCCACGCCCATCTCGCCCTGCTGGCCGGACTGTCCTTGACCGCCGCGGCCATCGCAAAACTGTTCCTGTTCGACCTCGTCGCCCTGGACGGACTCTTCCGGGTCATCGCCTTCATTGCAGTGGGACTACTGCTGCTGATCGCCGGCACCCGATACGCCAAGGTGTTCGCGGACCGAGAAAGTGCGGCAGTTTCCTCCTGACCCCCCTGCTGCGTCAATGGACCATTGCATACGTCTCGACGGTGTGCAATGGTCCATTCACGCGTCCGACCTGGGCCGGCCAGACCGCGTGAATGGACCGTTGCATACGTCTCGGCGGTGCAGTGGTCCATTGACGCGTTGCGGGGCGGCGGCACGGCGGCGCGTCAGTCGTCTTTCGGAACCGTTTCGCCGAGTCCGAGTTTGCGTTGCATGCGCTTCATGCCGGCCGGTGCCCACCAGCTCGCGTCGCCGAGCAACTTCATCGTCGCGGGCACCAGGAACATCCGAATGACGGTTGCATCGATGATGAGGGCGGCGATCATGCCGTAGGCGATGTATTTCATCATCACCAGATCCGAGAACGCGAATGCTCCGGTGACGACGATGAGAATCAACGCTGCCGCGGTGATGATGCGTCCGGTATGCGAGGTGCCGATGTGAATGGCTTCGCTTGTGCTGGCACCATTTTCGCGAGCTTCGACCATGCGGGAGAGTAGGAACACCTCGTAGTCGGTGGACAGTCCGAACACGATGGCGGCGATCAGCAGCAGAATCATCGCCATGATCGGCCCGGGCGTGAAATTCAGCCACGCCGCGCCGTGGCCGTCGATGAAGATCCACGTCAGAATGCCCATCGTGGCACCGAGCCCGAGGGTCGTCATCAGCACCGCCTTGATCGGCAACACCAAGGAGCCGAACGTCAGGAACATCAGAACCGTGACGATGAGAACGACCAGTACCGCCATCAGGGGTAGACGGTCCACCAGTGCATCGATCGAATCCCGTTCGATTGCAGGCGTTCCCGTCACTTCCATCGAGGTGCCCTCGGGAGTGTCGATGCTGCGCAGGAACTCGATGGCGGGCGCTGCGTCGTTGCGATCGATCAGTCCGGCCTTGAAGGCGATGATGCCGTCCTTGCTGGCGCCGACCGGGGTGAACTGCTCGACCAGGCCGGGTGCGTTGTTCGCCTGGGTGGTGATGGCGGCGAGGTTCGACCCCTGGGCGTTCTGGATGACCAATTCGATCGGCTCGGTGCGCTGGCCGGGGAACAGTTCGTCGAACTGTTCCTGCGCCACTCGCGTCGGATTGTCCGGTGGCAGATACGTTTCGTTGATGCCGCCGAACGCGAGGTTCCCGATCGGAAGCGTCAGCGCCAGCAGTCCGAGCACGATGGTGACGACCACCTTGATGGGGTTGCGCATCACCCAGGTGGTGAGCTTGCCCCACATCCCGTTCTCGATCTCCTCCGAGGACTTGGTCTTGCGCATGAATGCCAGACCGAGCGCGTCGACACGTGGGCCCAGTATGGACAGAATGGCCGGCAGGACGGTGATCGCGGTCAGCGCCGCGAGTGCAACCGTCGCAATCGAACCCAGGGCCACCGACCGCAGGAACCCGTGCGGAAACAGCAACAGACCGCCGAGGCACGCGACGATGATCGTCGCCGAGAACGCCACCGTACGACCGGCCGTCATGACCGATCGACGGACGGCATCGGGCGTCGACCGGCCGTCACCCAGTTCCTCTCGGAAACGCGACACGATGAACAGTCCGTAATCGATCGCCAGGCCGAGTCCCACCAGCGACACCACCGGTGCGACGAAGGTGTTCACTTCGGTGAAGTGGGTGAACAGCTTCACGATGCCGTTGGCACCGACGACGGTCAGCGCGCCGACGATGAGCGGCAGCGCAGCGGCCACGACGCCGCCGAACACGAAGAACAGCAGCACCGCCACCGCCGGGATGGCGAGGATCTCCATGCGGTGGATGTCGTCGGTCATCGTCGACTGGAGTGCGGCCGCGACGGCTTGTTGGCCGGCGACCTGTACGTCGACGCCGTCGATGTAGAAGGCGTTCTGGACGGCCTGGAAGTTCTCGGTCAGCTCGGTGTCGTTGGTGCCGACGATCGCGATGCTGGCGATGGCGTGCTGCTTGTCCGTGGTGCCCAGCGCCGCCAGCACCGGGGCTTCGGCAGTCCGGAAGTAGCTGCCGTTGATTTTCGCGATGCGGTCCGGGTGATCGGCCACCAGTGAATCGAGATTGGCGACGACCGCAGCGTCGAATGCCGGGTCGTCGATGGTCGACCCCTCGGGCGCGGTGTAGAGGACGATCACATCACCCTCGGCATTGCGGCCGAACGTCTCCTCGGCGAGGTTGTTCGCAGCAGCAGATTGCGACGTGGGATCGTCGAAACCGCTCTGGCTCAGGTGGTCGGTGAGATCCCAGCCGTACGCCGCCAGGATCGACAGCCCGGCCACCATGACACCGAGAACGGTGTACCGGAGTCGGTGGACGAAATTTCCCCATCGAACGAACACGTGTGTGCAACTCCCCCCGGATCCACGCGACTACCGCCGCCTCGTCGGCGAACAGTTCGGCCGACGAGGCAAGCCAATCACATCTGCGTCAGCGTGAGCGGTTGCGCTCGCGCGCGAGCAGTTCGCTGACGCTGAGCACGTGTCCGTTCTCGCCGCCGCGATGACGACCGCTGTCGCCGCCCTCGGTGGTCGGTGCGGCCCGGCGACCCGACGGCTTCTCGGACGGGGATTCGCTCGACGCGGATCCGTTGCTGCCGTTGCGATCGGTACCGGTCGGCTCCGTGCCGTTTCTCTCGGACCCGTTGCTGCTGTTGCGTTCGGTGCCGGTGCGTTCGGAACCGTTGTTGCTGTGGCCGTTGCGTTCGGCACCGTTCTGCGTCGAGCTGTTCTCGTCGGGACCGGTGTGGTTCGAGTCGCTGTGGCTCGAGCCGTTCGAGGTCGAACCGTTGCGCGGTGTGCTCGGGGGTGGTGATGCGCTGGGTGCTCGCAGATCGGCGAGCCAGCTCTCGATGGAACGCGAATCCGGTTCCTCGGCCCGAGGTGTGCGAGCAGCCCGGGTTCGACTCGGCGGTGCGACCGGCGGACGCGGTGCGCTCGGTGCGCGTGGCGGCTGAGCCGACGGGGGAGCAGCCACCGGGTTGATCGGCGGTGCGGGCCGGACGACGTCTGCTGCCTGCGTCGGTTCCGGTTCGACGGTCGGGCGCGGGGCCACCGGTCGGCTCGGGGCAGGCCGAGGAGCGGGTTGTTCCTGCGGAGCTGCCTGGGTCGGGGAAGGGGTTGCGGTAGGTCGAGCGGCCGGTGCCGGAGGTGTGGCGGGAGCACGGGTCGGCTCGGGTGGGGTTGCCGGACGCCCCGTCACGCTGCGCCGGGATTCTTCCTTCGCGGCGTGGGTCGCCCGGATGGGTCCCCCGCCGTGTGGTGCGACCACTGGAATGGGTTCGGTGAGCGGCTCGTTACGGCGCGGTGCCGGACGCATCGGCGGCGCGACCGTACTCGACGGTGCACCGCCTGCGAGCGCGAGCTCGGGCACGTTGTCGATGGGGAGCAGCTCGTCCTCGAGGATGGTCTCGCCGAGTCCGAGTTTCTTCTGGATTCGCTTCATCCACTGCGGTGCCCACCAGCAGTCGTCGCCGAGCAGTTTCATCGTCGCCGGCACGAGGAACATGCGGATGAGGGTGGCGTCGATGATGAGGGCGGCGATCATGCCGTAGGCGATGTACTTCATCATCACCAGATCCGAGAACGCGAACGCTCCGGTGACGACGATGAGGATCAGGGCAGCGGCGGTGATGATGCGTCCGGTATGCGAGGTTCCAATACGGATGGCTTCGCTTGTGCTGGCACCCTTTTCGCGCGCCTCGACCATGCGGGAGAGCAAGAAGACCTCGTAGTCGGTGGACAAGCCGAACACAATCGAGATGATCAGCACCAATACCGGTGCCATGATCGGACCAGGGGTGAAATTCATCAGCCCTGCCCCGTTGCCGTCGATGAATATCCACGTCAATATGCCCATGGTGGCACCGAGGCCGAGGACGGTCATGAGCACCGCCTTGATCGGCAACACCAACGATCCGAACGTCAGGAACATCAGCAGCGTCACGATGAACACCACCAGGACGGCCATCAACGGAAGCTTGTCGATGAGTGCACTGATCGAGTCCTGCTCGATGGCAGGTGTGCCGCCGACGAGAACCGACGCTCCTTCGGGCACGTCGATACTGCGGAGGAAGTCGATGGCGGGCTTGGAGTCGTTGCGATCGACCAGCCCGGCCTTGAAGACGATGATGCCGTCCTTGCTGGCCCCGTTGGGAGTGAACTGCTCGATCAAACCTGGCGCATTGTTGGCCTGGTTGGTGATCGCTGCGAGGTTGGCCCCCTGCGCATTGCTGATCACCAACTTGATCGGCTCGGTGCGCTGGCCGGGGAAGAGCGAATCGAACTCGCCCTGCGCTTCGCGGGTGACGTTGTCGGGAGGCAGATAGGTCTCGTTGATGCCGCCGAACTTGATGTTGCCGACCGGCAGCGTCAGGAGCACCAAGCCGAGCACGATGGGCACGGTGACCTTGACGGGGTTGCGCATCACCCAGCGGGTGAGGCGGCCCCACATGCCGTTCTCGATCTCCTCGCTCGACTTGGTTTTGCGCATGAACTTCAGACCGAGCGCGTCGACGCGAGGGCCGAGGATGGCGAGCATCGCGGGCAGGATCGTGATGGCCGTCAGGGCCGCGAGTGCGACGGTGGCGATGGAGCCGTAGGCCACGGACTTGAGGAAGCCCTGCGGAAACAGCAACAGACCACCGAGGGACGCGACGATCATCGTCGCGGAGAACACCACGGTTCGACCGGCCGTCATGACCGTCCGGCGCACGGCCTGTGGCGTCGAGTAGCCGTCGCCGAGTTCCTCTCGGAATCTCGAGACGATGAACAATCCGTAGTCGATGGCCAAGCCGAGGCCGACGAGCGAGACCACGGGTGCGACGAACGAATTGACCTCGGTGAAGTTGGTGAACACCTTCACGATGCCGTTGGCTCCGACGACCGTCAGACCACCGATGATCAACGGGAGCGCGGCGGCCACGACGCCGCCGAAGATGAAGAACAGCAGCACCGCCACGGCAGGGATGGCCAGGATTTCCATGCGTTGGATGTCGCCGGCCATCGTCGACTGCAACGCGCCTGCGACGGCCTGCAAGCCGGTCACCTGCACGTTCACGCCGTCGATGTAGAAGACGTCCTTGACGGCTTGGAAGTTGTTGGTCAGTTCGGTGTCGTTGGCACCGGCGATGGCGATGCTGGCGATGGCGTGTTGTTTGTCGGTGGTGCCGAGCGCGGCGAGATTGGGCGCGCCCGTCCCGGGGAAGTAGGTGCCGTTGATCTTCTCGATCTGGTCCGGATGGTCGGCGACCAGAGAGTTCAAATTATCGGTGATCGCCGACTGGAACGCCGGATCGTCGATGGTCGAGCCCTGCGGCGCGGTGTAGAGGACGATGACGTCACCCTGCTTGTCGCGACCGAAGGTGGTGTCTGCCAGACGGGCGGCCTGAGCCGATTCCGACGTCGGATCGTCCCAACCGCTCTGACTGAGATGGCTGTTGAGATCGAGACCGTAGGCGGCGAAGCCCAGCAGTCCGGCCACCATGACACCGATAACGGTGTACCGCAGCCGGTAGACGATGTCTCCCCATCTGGCGAACACTTAAGAAACTCCTTGGCGCCCGACGAGCAGGGCGGACAGCGGTCGGAAGGGCTGCAGCCACGCGCCTTCGTCGGGAAGCGAATCCAGACTCACCCGTGGCAGTGGCTCGCGGAAGACACCCGGGATGTCCTCGAGGTCGAGGAATTCCAGGATGTCCGACGTGACAGCCCAGCTTGCGTGCTCCCGGAAGCCCAATACCTGTACGGGCACTCCGGTTGCTGCGATGGCCTCCAGCGGCCCCTTGAACGCCTGACCGTCGGCGGACGCGACCATGACCCCGGCGAGGCCGCCGTCACGGTTGCGGAAGTCGATGTGGTCGAGCATGTCTGCGTCGACGTCACTGTCTTCGTCGACCTTGGGCTTGGCGAACACCGCGAAGCCCACGTTACGCAATGCTTCGACCCAGGGTCGGACCACATCTGCGCTGCCGGGGGCGATGTTGGTGAACACCGTGGCCTCGGGTTCGAGTGTCGCGGTGCCGGAGGTGGACAGTTCGGCGGTGCGGCTGAGCAGCCATCGGCCCAGGGCATCGAAGCGCGGACGGTAGGCGGCGGTGGGTCGGCCACCCAGAATTGCGCCGAGTCCCATGTCCAGGTTCGGCGCGTCCCAGACCAGCAGGACGCGTTTGCTGTGGCGCGATTCACCGATCGCGCCGAGTTCTGAGGGGTCGACCATGGTGTCGGGCATGTCCGTACTGACGCTCATGCTGTCTTCTTTCCCCAGATCAATTCCGTCACCGAGCTACCGACCAGCTGTGCCTTGCCCTCGAACTTCGTCACCGGTCGCTCGTGTGTCATGGGCGATTCCCAATCGAGAACGGTCAAACCGGGCTCGGCGTTCCCGGCCTCGGCAATCCACTCAGCGTATTCGGCATGATCGGTGGCCACGTGCAGAACGCCACCGGGCTTCAACCGATCCGCGATCATCGCGAAGGTCGGACCCTGCAGCAGTCGACGCTTGTGGTGCCGAACCTTGGGCCACGGGTCGGGGAAGAAGACGCGGACGCCGGTCAACGACTCCGAGGACAGCATGTTCTCGAGCACGTCCATCGCGTCACCGCGGAGCAACCGAACGTTCTCGATGCCCTCTCGTTCGATCTGCTGCAGTGTCTGGGCCAGGCCGGGTCGGTAGACCTCGACGGCCATCAGGTTGACGTGCGGCTCGGCCGAGGCCATCGCCGTGGTGGCCGTGCCCGTACCCGAGCCGATCTCGAGAATCGCCGGGCCGCTGCGCCCGAACCAGGCGTCGACGTCGATCTGCTCGTCGGCGACGTCACGACCGATGCGCGGCCACAGGTTGTCCCAGGTGGTCTGCTGCGCTTCGGTCAGCGCTCCGCGCCGAGAGCGGAAACTCGTCACGCGGGGGTACAGCCGTGAGCCCCGTTCCTGGGTCTGCGCGGCGTTCTCCTCGGTGTCGACAGAGGTGTCCTGGGGCTCGTTCACCGGTCCATTGTCGCGCATCGGCGGGGCGTGTGACAGGTGGGTCTCGAGTTGAAGTTGAGACTTGCGGTCCTGCCGCTGATCAGCGCCAGGACGAACCCGCCTAATTACAACCGTGCAATTTCTCTCGACCGGCTCACGAGCGCCCGCGTGTGCCAGAATCGGTGCCGCAGCAGGGGGCTGTGCGTCGACTCTGAAACGTGGCGGCGGGGTCGTTCTGGGGGGAATCGATCATGGACGTCGCCGAGGCAGGTCTGGGCCGATTGCGTGACCGCGCTGCGTCGAGCGACGCACATGCAGCCGTCGAATCCGCCGTCCACGAGCGCCTGCGGCCGATGACCGCACGGGTGACCGGCCGCACCGGCGTCGGGAAGTCCGCGGTTCTCGCCGTTGTCGGGTCGGTGTCGCTCGACGCCGACGGCCTCGATGTCCGATGGCACGAGGGCAGAACGGACAGCAGCGAGGGCGAGGTGCTCGTCCACGTGATCGCGGGTGCGGTGTCGTCGGTCGACACCGCACTGCTCGGTTCCAGGCCGAAGGATGTTCTGGACGGCACCGTCGTCGTGCTGACGAAGGCGGACACACTCGACGATCCCGCAGCCGCGGCCGCAGCGGCCTCGGAGCAGCTGGGGCGGACGGTGCTGCCGGTGATGGGAACGACCGCGGCGGGATTGCGAGGAGTGGGCCGGGCCGGTGCGCCTCTGGACATGGCCGACGTGCGAGCCGTCGCGTCGGCCGATCTGCGCCCGACCGACCTGATGACCGTCGAGCGGTTTCGCGCCGCCGACATCGCGGTGTCGACGCGTCGCAGAGACGCGCTGATCGAATGTATCGAACTGCGAGGTCTCGCTCTGCTCGTCGACGTACTGCGGCAGCGACCCGCTGTGTCCGACGCCGATGCGGTGCGCATGCTGGCCGACGCCACCGGTGCCGACGCCCTGATCGCCGCCGTCTCCACGGCCGTGTCGGCGGCCGCGGCGGCTCGGGACGCCGAACTGCATCGCACAGTGCAAGAGATCTCCGCCGGCCACCGGCGGGTTCGTGACGCCGTCGAGGCGTACCTGGCCTCCGACGAAGCGGTGGCTGCCGAGATGCGCTACGCGGCTCTACGTCTGGGGGTGTCGATCGAGACCGGTTCGGAGCAGGTCGCGTTGGAGCAGGCGGTGCTGTGGAAGAGGCGGGCGGCCGCTGCCGGTGACCCCGATGTGCGCCGCGCGGCACTCGCGCTGTGTCGAGGGCACGTGCGAATGCTGCGCCGATGACCCCGCTCTCGGAAGACATGAAAAGCGTTCTACGACGCTGGAATTCGGGTGCACTCGACGAGATAGACAGGGCGAGGGGCAGCAGACCTGCAGGGGTTCACCTCACCGGTACCGCTGGGTCCGGCAAGTCCGAACTGCGCCGTGAGCTGTCCCGGCTCGGCGGCATCGAGTTCTCGGACTCGGTAGCCGACGCAGCCGTCGTGATGATCGTCGTCGACGCGTCGGCTCCGGTGGGCCGCGTCGAGGTCGAGCAGTGGCGAGCAGCCCTCGAATCCACGCCGGTCGTGTTCGTGGTGAACAAGATCGACGTGCATCGACACTGGCGTGAGATTGTCTCGGCCGACAGTGACGTCGTTGCCGAGTGCGTCCCACGGGCGGTGGAGTGCACGTTCCATCCGATCTCGGTTCGGTTGGCGCGCACGGGCCGGGAGAGCGGTGACACAGCGATGTCTGTCGAGTCGGGTCTCGGAGCAGTGGCAGACCGACTGGGCGCGCTGCTGCTGCAGGCCACGGCTCTCGGATCCCAGCGCAAATATGCTGCGGCAGTGCAGGACTGCGCATCCGGAGCCAGAGCGTCGATCGTGGCGAGAGCGCGCGCGGTGACCGGGGGCAGTGATACGGCCGAACTCCGAGCGCGGCGAGCCGAGCTCGTCGGCGAACGAGAGAATCTCGGTGGCGATCGACGGGCGCTGCTGCACAACCGAATTCAACGGGTGCGCGTGGAGTCTCTCCATGTCGCCGCCGAAGATTTCCGCGCCCTGGTTGCCGAGGCCAAAGCCACGATCGACGGAGCCGGACGTGCAGAACTCACGCACCTTCCGGTGCATGTCGCCGAGTCCGCGCGCGGAGCCCGGAATCGAGCCGACGCGGCGCTCACGGCCCGCTTGCGGACGGTGCAGACCGATCTCGGGCTCGCGCCGATACCGGCGGAGTCGAGTGTCGCGGACGACCCGCTCGACATCGGGGAGCCGTCCCGGCGTCGGGGAATCGAGGATCTCGTCATGATCGTTGTCGGCGCGTCGGCGGGGGTAGGACTCGGGCGGCTGGTGGTGTCGCCGATGGCGCTCGTGCCGGCCTGGGCCGTCGCCAACACCGTGATCGCCCTCGTCCTCGGTGGTGCGCTCGCCTGGTGGATCACGCGCTCGCGGGCGCTGGTGGCCGACCGTGCCCACCTGCGCGGCTGGATGCAGGAAAGCCTCGCTCGGGTGAAATCGTCGGTGGAGCAGCGATTGCTCTCGCGGATTCTCGATGCCGAGTCGATGCTCGCGTCCGCCGTCGCGACCGCGGACAGGGACGCAGTGGCCCGCATCGACGTCGCACTCGCCGAGGTCGATGCCGAGCTGCGTCGGCTCGCCGACCACCGATCGGCGCTGCTGTCTGCCTGCGATCGCGATCTCTCGGCACTCGAGCGGGGGCTCGAGCGATTCCGCGGACCTGATCGCGGTGCGTTCGTGCCCCGCGAACCCGACCATTTCTCCGCCGCGCGCGCGGAACCGTTCGACGAGCCGGTGCGTCGGAGTCAGTAGGTGCAGTGTCGGGTTCGAGGGGAGGAGCGTCGATGATCGCGGTGGATGGCTTCGCAGCAGGGGGTTTCCTCACGGAGGAGGTCGACCACCACGATGTCGACGACCCGGGTGCGCCCGCGGTCTCGACGGACCTGTTCGATCTCGACGGAGACGGCCACTACGAGACCACCGTACGACGTACCGACGCCGGGATGACCGTGGCGACCGACGTCGACGGCGACGGTGTGACGGACAAGTTCACAGCGTTCGGACGTGACGGGCAGTACCGATCCTGGGAAATTTTTCGAGAAGCGAACGGTATCGGCCGGGGTGAAATGACCGAATCGGGTGAGCTGTAGTCCGGATGTCCGCGGAGGGTGTCGCCGCTGGTAGACGCCTTCTTGCGCGGATCTTTCCCTATCTGAATCGGTCCTGTGACTAATCGGACAACACCCTGTTTCCGGATTTACGTCGCTCGGCGTTAACCTGAACAACAGGACACCCGGCGCTCGACCCTCGGCTTGCTGTACCCGTTACGATGGTGTACTGCGGCTCGAACGGTCGAGCAGCGCCCCGCCGAGAGGGGAAAACCGAGATCTGCTCGCGCATGTTGCCCACAGTGATCGTGCGAGTACTTCCCGGTTCCGGCTCACCCCAGGAGAGTTAGATGACCTCAGCCACCATTCCCGGTTTGAGCGGCACCGACAATGTGCCGACTCGACACAAAGAACTGCTTGCCTGGGTTGCCCAGGTAGCCGAACTGACCGAACCGGATTCCGTGGTGTTCGCTGACGGATCCGACGCCGAATGGGAGCGCCTGACCGGCAAGCTGGTCGAGGCAGGCACTTTCACTCGTCTGAACGACGAGAAGAAGCCCAACTCGTTCCTCGGCAACTCCGACCCGTCGGACGTTGCTCGCGTCGAGTCGCGCACGTACATCTGTTCCAAGGAAGAGATAGACGCCGGTCCCACCAACAACTGGATGGAACCGTCCGAGATGCGGACGCTCATGACCGATCTCTACCGCGGTTGTATGCGCGGACGCACCATGTACGTCGTGCCGTTCTGCATGGGCCCGCTCGACGCGGCCGACCCCAAGTTGGGCGTCGAGCTCACCGACTCCGAGTACGTTGTCGTCTCGATGCGCGTGATGACCCGCATGGGCCAGGCCGCACTCGACAAGATCGGTGACGACGGTTTCTACGTCAAGGCGCTGCACTCCCTCGGCGCTCCGCTCGCCGAGGGCCAGGCCGACGTGCCGTGGCCGTGCAACGACACCAAATACATCACGCACTTCCCCGAGGATCGTGAGATCTGGAGCTACGGATCCGGCTACGGCGGCAACGCCCTGCTCGGCAAGAAGTGCTACTCGCTGCGTATCGCGTCGGCGATGGCTCACGACGAGGGCTGGCTCGCCGAGCACATGCTGATCCTCAAGCTGATCTCGCCCGAGGACAAGGCGTACTATATTGCCGCGGCGTTCCCGTCCGCGTGTGGCAAGACCAACCTCGCGATGATTCAGCCGACCATCCCGGGCTGGCGTGCCGAGACCATCGGTGACGACATCGCGTGGATGCGTTTCGGTGAGGACGGTCGTCTCTACGCCGTCAACCCCGAGTACGGCTTCTTCGGCGTCGCACCGGGTACCAACTGGGACTCGAACCCCAACGCGATGAAGACCATCGACCAGGGCAACTCGGTGTTCACCAACGTCGGCATGACCGACGACGGCGACGTGTGGTGGGAGGGCCTCGAAGGCAAGCCCGAGCACCTGATCGACTGGAAGGGCAACGACTGGACCCCCGAGTCCGGAACCGATGCCGCGCACCCCAACTCGCGCTACTGCGTGCCGATGGCCCAGTGCCCGTCCATGGCTCCCGAGTGGGACGACCCGAAGGGCGTGCCGATCTCGGCGATCCTGTTCGGTGGACGTCGTAAGACCACCGTTCCGCTGGTGACCGAAGCTCGTGACTGGCAGCACGGAGTGTTCATGGGAGCAACCGTCGGCTCCGAGCAGACCGCTGCCGCCGAGGGCACCGTCGGAACCGTCCGACGCGACCCGATGGCCATGCTGCCGTTCCTCGGCTACAACGTCGGCGACTACTTCCAGCACTGGATCGACCTCGGCAAGAACGCCGACGAGTCGAAGCTGCCGAAGGTGTTCTACGTCAACTGGTTCCGTCGCGGCGACGACAAGCGCTTCCTGTGGCCTGGATTCGGTGAGAACTCGCGCGTGCTCAAGTGGATCGTCGAGCGCATCGAGCACAAGGCCGCAGGCATCGAGACGCCGATCGGTGTGGTCCCCACCGCCGAGGCACTCGATATCGACGGACTCGACACCACCGTCGAGGACGTGGCCGAGGCACTCGCGGTGAACTCCGACGAGTGGAAGGCCGAAATCCCGCTGATCCAGGAGTGGTTCGACTTCGTCGGCGAGAAGCTGCCCACCGGAATTCAGGACGAATTCGACGCCCTCAAGCAGCGCCTGGGCGCGTAGTATTCACGACACAGAACGGGGCTCACCGAGGGGTGGGCCCCGTTCTGGCTGTGTGGGTATGCCCGGTCAGGCAGTGAGCGCGGCTGCCCCGGCCAAGGTGCCGAGGCCACCCAGAGCAGCGGGTACCACCTGCAGGCCGTCGAGGAATTTCAGACGCGCGTGCAGCGCGATCGACTCCTGAATCGGATTCCACAGCGGCGGGCCGGCTTGAGCGAAGCCACCACCGATCACCACCATGCGTACGTCCATCAGTGCGACGGCCGACGCGATCGCCTGACCCAGTGCCACTCCGGCGCGCTGCAGTGAGGTGATGGCGACCGGCTCACCGGCGGCGGCATCGGCGGCCAATTCGGTTCCGGTGCTGCCGGTCCAACCCAGCTCGCGCGCCCATCGCACTGCCGACGGCCCACTCGAGACGGTTTCCACGCATCCGATTCCGCCGCACGCGCAGGGCGTCGTCGAACCGGGAACGACGATGTGGCCGATGTGCCCGGCGTTACCGCTGGCACCGGCGACGATCTTCCCGCCCAGTACCAACCCACCGCCGATGCCGGTCGACACCACCAGACTCAGCACGTCCGGAACTCCTACGGCGGCACCGAAGCGGTGCTCACCGAGTGCCGCTGCGCTGCCGTCCATCGCGAGGCGGACGTTGGCTTCGGGGAAGACCTCGGCGATGTGATCGCGCAGACCGAAGCCGGTCTTCCACTCGTCGATGTTGATCGGTGCGACCGACCCCGTCTCGAGATCCACCGGACCGGAGCAGGCGACGCCGATCCGAGTGACAGTCGCGGATTCGGTCGTGTTTCGAAGCAGCTCGGCGCAGGCGTCCCAGACATCGGACTCGGGCGTCGGCACCGTGACCGGATTCTCCGGCCGCCCGTCGTCGCCGACGAGTGCCGCCGTCATCTTGGTGCCGCCGATGTCGAGTGCGAGTGCCGTCATCGTTCCAGGCTATGTGTTCGGTTTCAGGACGAGGACGAGGTTGCTGCCGAGGAACTCGCGGAGTACCGGAACGCGCATCATCCACCATGCCCAGCGGGGGTGGTAGCGCGGGAATGCGGCCAGTAGCGTTGCGTTGGGAGTGCTTCGCGCCCAACGTAATCCGTCTGCGGCGCTGATGTCGAACAGTGATTCGCCGAATCGATTCTTCGGTTCGTGACCGGTGGTGCGGGCGTAGCGGCGGGCCGCGTACTCGCCGCCGAGGTAATGCCAGGGCCGGGTCTCGTGGCCGCCGAACGGACCGAACCAGATGGTGTACGAGAGGACCGTCAACCCGCCGGGCTTGGTGACCCGCAGCATCTCCTCGGCCATGGTCCACGGCTCGCGGACGTGCTCGGCGACATTCGAAGAGAAGCAGATGTCGACACTGTTGTCACGGAACGGTAGTGCCATGCCGGAGCCGCGCACCGAACCGGGAATCTGCAGACCCGCCGCGTGCATCTCGGAGGCGTCGGGCTCGACGGGCAGGTAGCGCGCGCAGCTCGCACCGAAGACCTCGGCGAAGTATCCGGGTCCGCCGCCCACGTCCAACACGGTCGCCGCGGACATGTCGGTGCCGGTCAGGCCCCGATACAGATCGCCGATCAGCTCCACGGAATCGCGGGCCAGTGCGCCGTAGAAGATGTCGGGAGCACTCTGCTCGTGTCCGAAGTCCTTCAGCAGACTCACCGAGCGGCGCAGTGTCGCGCGAGAGGCGAACAGACGTGTCACGGCGGAAGTCACGAAGACGAACCCTAGCGGTTACTGTGGCAACGGTAATCGACGGCGGTCGAGAAACGAACATGCGGAAATTGGGTGAAGCGGGCTGTGCGCGAGGTTCTGTTGCTGTGCTGGCGCGATACCGGGCACCCGCAGGGCGGCGGCAGTGAGCGATACCTCGAGCAGGTGGGCGCAGGTCTGGCTCGACGCGGCGTCCGCGTCACGCTGAGGACGGCGTCGTACCCCGGAGCTCCCGCCGAGGAGATCGTCGACGGGATTCGCATCAGTCGCGGTGGTGGACGCTTGTCGGTGTATCCCCGCGCCCTGGCCGCCATCGCAGCCGGCCGGCTCGGATTCGGCCCGCTCAAAGGCATTGCACCCGACGCGGTGATCGACACCCAGAACGGCATTCCCTTCTTCTCACGTGCCGCGCTCGGCGTACCGGTGACATTGCTGGTGCACCATTGCCACCGCGAGCAGTGGCCGGTCGCGGGTCCGCTCATGGCCAAGCTCGGGTGGTGGCTCGAATCGACCGTGTCCCCGAGAGTCCACCGCCGCAATCAGTACCTGACGGTGTCGTTGCCGTCCGCGGACGAGTTGGTCGCGCTGGGCGTCGACCGCGAGCGCATCGCCGTGGTGCGCAACGGAGCCGACGAGATTCCCCTGGCGGTGCCCGAGGGTGACGAGAGCACCCGCACCGCGCACCCGTCGCTGACAGTGCTGTCCCGGTTGGTTCCGCACAAGCAGATCGAGGACGCCCTCGACGTCGTCGCCGCGCTGCGGGGCCGAATTCCGAACATTCACCTCGACATCATCGGCGGCGGTTGGTGGGAGCAGAACCTCCGCGACTACGCGAGTGAACTGGGGATCGATCGATTCGTCACTTTCCACGGTCATGTGGACGAGGACCGCAAGCACGCGCTGCTAGGTCGCTCGTGGGTGCACGTGATGCCGTCCCGCAAGGAGGGTTGGGGTCTGGCGGTCGTCGAGGCAGCTCAGCACGGCGTGCCGACCGTCGGCTACCGAAGTTCCAAGGGCCTCACCGATTCGATCATCGACGGCGTCACCGGAGTTCTGGTGGGCGGGCTTTCGGACAGTGAAGAGGACCGGGACGTCTCCGGTCTGACCGCTGCCGTTTCGGAGCTGCTGCAGGACGCCGAAGCCCGAACTCGCCTGGGCGAGAAGGCGCGAGTGCGCGCAGGGGAGTTCTCCTGGGAGCAATGCGCCCAAGGCGTCTACTCGGTGCTCGACGCGACGACGCGTGGCTCGTGGTCGTCAGGTCTGGTGGGTGCGCAGCACTCGGATTCGGCCCAGCAGTCCTACCGCTAGTCCGCCGAGAAGTAGTAGTGCCCAGGCGAGGTGGGCAGCGATCACGGCTGCAGCTGGGCGGCTTTCGGTGAGCACGGGATCGGGTACTCGGTAGAGCGTGAGTTGCTCGTCGGAGTACGCGATATCCAGTGAGTTCAGTGTCTGCGAGGATTCGCCGAGCTCGCCGGGGGTGGTGTTCTCCACCAGTACCCAGCCGACACCCAGCTGTGCGATCACGTTCATGGATTCGCCTGCGAGCAGCGCATTCTGGACCTCTGTCGCGCGCGCCCCCTCACCCCGCACCGTGCCGCCCGCGACGATGAGCTCGCCGGTCTGCAACACGTCCAACGGCAGCATCCGCGGCGCAGGATCGAGAACGGGAGCACTGCCGCTGTACGGAAAGCGGCGGAACATCCCGGCCGGTAGTACCGCGACATCGCCTGCGCTGCCCTGCACTTCGTCTGCGACCGCCTGCCAGGACGCCGGGTACGCCACCGGCCGCATCGAGTTCCCGACGCCCCAGGCCAGGTCGGGTAGTGCGATCAGCAGGGCCAGTATCGCAACGGCGCTGCCGAATCGGGTGCGCTGGACCGCGCTCAGCGCGGTTGGTTGCACCGGATTCGGTCGACGCCGGGGAGTAAACGCAGCCGCGGCGGCCAACGCATAGATCGGCATCGCCAGCGCGACCCATTTCTGCGAGTCCCGGAGCAGACCGGCACCGGGCACCGTCTCGCCCAGAGCCCGGGCGACTGCCAGCCCCGGTCCGGTCGCTGCCAGCGCAGGAGCTGCAATGGCAAGCAACGCAACGACAGCGAGTCCCAGGATCACCGGATTTCTTCGGCGCCTGATCAGCGGCCGCACCCCGAACGCGACGACGGTCAGCAGCAGCGCCGTGCCTGCGAACGCGAAAATGCTTGTACGAGTGGCGGGTACAGCATCGGAATTCCAGATTCCGCCGAGGCCGGCCAGGGAACCCAGGGTACCGAGGCCGGGCTCGGCACGAGCCGCGAACGCCGCCCACCCCGCAGGATCCGTCTGCTCGACGCCACCGCCGGACACCGCCGTCGCCACCAGCCACGGTGCCGACGCCACCGCCGCCAGTCCGGGGGCGCCGACCACGCGCAGGCCGCGTCGGGCACCCCCGGGGAGGGCGAGGACCACCAGGGCGATGGTCGCGGCGAGCAACGCGCCGGTGGGGGTGAGCCCGGCAGCAGCGAGACAGACTGCGAGCGCCCACCAGGAACGACTCTGCCGGACGGCGAGCGCGGCGACCACGGTCCACGGCAGGGCGGCATAGCCGACGAGCAGGCTCCAATGCCCCTGCAGCAGTCGCTCGGCGACATAGGGGTTCCACACCGCCACCGTCGATGCAACGAGCAGCGCGGGTAGTGGGGCTGTCGGCAGTACCTTCTGCGCCATGACGGCCGCGCCCCATCCGGTCAGCCACAGGGCCAGCAGCAGAATCGTCTTGACCACCAGGCCACCGTCGAACACCATCGTCAGCGCGGCAATAGCGGCGTCCTGCGGAACGGCCCGCGCGGCCGCGTCGGCGATTCCCAAGGCCGAGTCGGTGAAGTAGGAACGGGGAGTGCTGACGGCGTCGCGCAGCAGGAGATAGCCGGGGCCGAGCAGCGGGCCGAGAATCACCACGGCGAGCAGCAGGCTGTAGAGCGGCGGTGTCCACCTCGACCTCGACCACGCCATGATCGGCACCCTATACCGTGGGCTCATGTCTTTCCGCGCCTCGTCCGAGGCAGACCACACGGCGGGTGCCTCGGTCGCCGGGATGGGGATGGTGACCGCCGGTTCGATGTTCGCGAACGTTGCGGCATACCTGCTGCAGGTTCTCGCGAGCCGGATGCTCGGCGTCGAGGGCTACGGAGAATTCGCGAGTCTGCTTGCTGCGCAATTGGTTCTCGCGGTTCCGGCGTTGGCGTTGCAGTCCGTCGTTGCGCGTGAAGTGGTGCGCGGGCGCAGTTCTCGTGAACTGCGAACAGTGGGGTATCGGTGTGCGGCGGTGGTGGGGGTGCTCGCTCTGGCACTGGCCCCCGCACTGTCCGCGGCCATGGACGTCTCGATGGCGGCGACCGTGTCTGCGGTCATCGCTGCGCCGGTGCTGGTGCTGTTGGCCGCCGAACAGGGATTGCTGCAGGGACGTGGGCGATTCGGAGCCCTGAGTGTGGTGTTGGCCGCCGCAGGATTCGGCAAGGTGGCTCCGGCCGTGCTGGTGTTGGTGCTCGGCGGTGGGCCCGGTTCGGTTCTGTTGGCCACGGCCGCGGGCATCGGCGTGGTGGCGCTCGGTGCGCGGTGGACGGCCGGGGTGCCGGTGAACTCGGTGTCGGAAACCAAGGTCACCGTTCTGGCCGTGCTGCAGGCCTCGCAGGTGCAGTTGGTGTTGATCGCGATGTCCGCGCTGGATCTGGTGCTGGCGCGCACGCTGCTCAGCTCCAACGAGGCCGGGCTGTACGCCGTCGGAGCCGTTGCGTCCAAGGCGGCGTTCTGGTTGCCGCAGGCCGTCGGTGTCGTGCTGTATCCGCGGATGGCGAACCCGCTGCATTCAGCCTCCGCTGTGCGGTCGGCTCTGGCCGTCGTCGCGGGGCTCGGTACGGTTCTGGTTATCGGCGGTGCACTGGCGTCTCCGCTGTTGCCGTTGGTCGTGGGCGATACGTATTCCGGTGTGCAGGAGTACGTCTGGCTGTTCGTGCTGCAGGGTGCGTGCCTGGCCGTGCTGCAGAGCGCATTGCTGTGGGCAATCGCGGGCGAACGCACCCACCTCGCTCTCGTCGCCTGGTTCGCCCTCGGCGTCGAGGTATTGCTGTTGCTGTTCGTGGCGTCGACGCTCGCGCAGTTCGTCGTCGTCGCGGCAGTGACTGCCGCGGTGACCATGGTGGTGGTGTGTGGGTTGGTGTTGTGGGGGAACCGCGTCAGTCCTTCGCGGGTCTGATCTCGCTGAGGATCTCGAAGTCGACTTCGCCGGCCAGCGCCAAGTAGATCGGCTGCGAGACATGGCCGTTGGACAGGGACAGTCGACCGCGGGCACCGGTGAACGACACCGAATCGGAGATGGATTCGATGACGCCCACATCGGTGGTGCCGGCCCTGTTCACCAGTGCACCCAGCAGCTTGATGCCCTCGTAACACGATTGCCCCAGAGCACCGACGATCGGCGCGTCGACGCCGAACGCACGGGCGAATCGGCCGGAGAATCCCAAACTGTCTTCGGTGGCCAGTGTTTCGAAGTATCCCGAGGCGACATAGAGCCCGTGTGTGTTCTCTCCGCCTGCCGCGATCAACATGTTCTCGTCCATCAGCGGACTGAGCCGAACGCATCGGACGTCGAGTCCCGCTGCAGCGAATTGCTGATGGAAGTACACCGCGTCGTCGCCGAGGAGCAGAACGACGGCGCCGTCGGCCCCTGATCGTTCGAGCGCGCCGACGGAGGTGGCGAAGTCGGTGCTGCCGACCGGCCTGAACTCGGCGTGCACCACGCTGGCCCCGAGTTCCCGGAGCCGGGCGGCCGCGATGGTGGCGCTCTTACGCGGCCAGACGTAGTCGTTTCCGACGATTGCCCACCGTCTGCGTCCGAACTCGCGGACCAGGAAGTCCAGTGCCGGGACGAGTTGGTTGGTGGGTGTCTCGCCGGTGATGAACAGACCCGGATAGCGGTCACCGCCCTCGTACAGGGACGTGTAGACGTAGGGGATTCGGGTCGTGGCCACCGGAATCACGGCTCGACGGACTGCCGAGGTGTGCATCCCCGCGACTGCGTCGAGGGTGCCTGCGTCGAGCAGGGTCGAGACCTCGTGGGCGACGGCGGCCGGGTCGCGACCGCCGTCGATCGAGATCAGCTCGACGCGCCGGCCGAGTACACCGGCGGCGGCATTGAGTTCGTCCCGTGCCAGCTGGGCCGACAGTTCACTCGACGGGCCGACCAGGCCGAACGGTCCGGACATCGGAAAGATCAGACCGACGCGAAACGTGTCGAACCGATCGCTGTTCATGGTGCTGTCCGTCCGATCCGTGTCGATTCGCTGCTCGCTTCGCCCTAGAATCGCTGAGGGAGACTGTAGCGCCGCAGGCGAGGTAAGAGCAGAGGGGCATGATCGCGTGAATCACGACGAGGCTGGTTCGGCCGCTCGTTTGCTCACCGTCGTCGAGCGCGCCGTCTCGGACCGGTTGCGCGGTGCGCTCGTCCCGTGGGAGCTCGATCTCGAGGAGTGGCGGGTGCTGTCGTTGCTGTCGGACGGCGAAGGCCACACGATGGCCGAAACCGCGGAGTTCGCGCTGCTCGCGCCGCCGACGCTGACCAAGGCCGTCAATCGGCTGGTCTCCAACAATCTCGTGCACCGTCGTACCGGCACCGTGGATCGTCGTCAGGTGCTCATTCGCCTGACCGCGCGTGGGCGCGCCAAGTACGACGAGGCGGCTCCGGTCATGGAAGCAGTCGCGGCCACTGTGTTTCCGTCCGAATCCGAACGTGAGCAGTTGCAATCCTTGCTGCGCTCTCTCGAGACCAACGCGAAGGCGTCCTCGGTCACCCTGTGATCGTTGCCGGGTTCCGGCATCGGCTCGACTTCGGCAGTCCCTCGCCTGGTCGTGAACTTTCGTGATCTCCTTTTAACATGTTTCACGTTGCAATAGTGTCCACGGAAAGTATTGTTCCGATGCAGCGCAGCCAGCGCTCTCACCGCGAACCGAAGTGGACACCAGTTCATGAACATGAAGAAGTACTTCGAGGGGCCAGCGACCAGCCTCGACGACCAGATCGAAAGTTACGCAACCTCTCGCGTGCCCGACGATCAACGATGGCGACGGCCGGCGATACTGCTGGTGCTCACCGGCAACGTCACCGCGATGTTCTGGTTCGCGCTCGGCGGCCAGATCGGCTTCCTGGTGGGGTGGCCGATGTTCCTGATCCCCGTCGCCTACATGGTGATCGGCGCAACGCTGGTCGGCAGCCTGATCATGCGTATTGCCAGCCAGGAAGGCCTGTCGCTGCCACTGCTCACCCGCGGACTCGGCTTCGGCACCAAAGGATCGGCCGTGGCCTCGCTCGTCTACGCCGTGAACTACGTCTTCTACTTCATCTTCGAGGGCAGCATCGTCTCGCACGGCCTCAGCGAACTCGCCGGCATCGACATCAACTCTGCCTGGGCGACAGTGGTGTTCGCACTGGTCGCCCTCGTTGCGCTGTTCTTCTCCTGGCGTGGAATGCACTCGATGAACATTCTGCAGCGGTTCGGTATGCCGATCTTCCTGATTCTGTTCGCCATCGGCATGTACATGCTGGCCAGTGGATACGTCCTGGTGGGGCCGGGCCAATGGGAAGCCACCGGCGGGTTCACCGCAACCGCGATGTGGCAGGCGTTCAGTCTTGCGAACGGACAGGTGGTGTTCCAGGCTCTCATCGCCACCGACTACGGACGTTTCGTCAAGAAGAGCGTCGGCTACGTGGGCACCGCGGGGCTCATGCTCGCGGAGCTGCTCATGATCGTCGTGGTGATGATCCTCGGTGTCTTCCTCGGCTTCACCATGTTGCGCCACTTCACCGGAAGCACTGCCACACCAGAACTTTCGGCCACCGATCCTGGGCTGTATTTTGCCGTCGTGATGGGACTGCTCGGCGTGATCTTCGCCGTTGTCACCCAGGTGCGCATCAACGTGATGAACCTGTACTCCGGGTCGCTGGCACTGTCCAACGCCTGGGACGTGCTCTCGCCCCGCAAGGTCGGACGCCAGTGGTGGATGGTCGCGCTACTCGTCGTCGGCGTGCTCTGCTACCCGGTCAACATCCTGCAGTACACCGACAAGTTCCTGGCCGTCACCGGGATCATGACCAACACCTGGATCTTCATTCTGCTCGCCGATTACTTCGTCTGCCGACGAATGCTCGGCCTCGCACCGCGGAACAACATCGAGTTCCGCGAAGGGCGAGTGCGTAATTGGAACCCCTGTGGCATTTTCGCCATGGCGGCAGGCGTGGCCGTGGGCGGACTCGGCGTGTTCGGTCTCTACCCGTCGTACTACGCCTCGTTCATCGCGATGTTCCTCGGGCCCATCATCTACATCTCACTGACGATGGCAACGCGGGGGAAGTACTACGAACCACCTGTCTCCACCGAAGCTCCGACAATCGAAAGGACTGTGACGTCATGACATTCACCGCAGCGGCCATCCAGTTCGAACCCACACTGTTCGCCAAGGACGCGAATGTCGCCGCGCTGGCAGAGCTGGTCGACAAGGCCGCTTCCGACGGAGCCGAATTGATCACCACGCCCGAAATGGCCACCACCGGTTACTGTTTCCATGATCCCGAGGAGGCATCGACCGTCGTCGAGCAGATCCCCGGGCCCACCACCGATACGTTCGTCGAGATCGCGGCCCGTCGCGATTGCTACATCGTGCTGGGGATGCCGGAAGTCGATCCGACAAGCGGGTTGTTCTACAACAGCGCAGTTCTCATCGGACCCCAGGGAATCATCGGTACCCATCGCAAGACACACCCGTACATCGCCGAGCCCAAATGGGCAGCTCCGGGGAACCTGGGCCATCAGGTGTTCGAGACCAGGCTCGGCCGAATCGCGATGCTGATCTGCATGGATCTGCACTTCGTGGAGACCGCTCGGGTGGTCGCACTGCAGGGCGCCGACGTGATCTGCCACATCAGCAACTGGCTGGCCGAGCGAACTCCGGCTCCCTACTGGATCAGTCGAGCCTTCGAGAACAACTGCTACGTCATCGAGAGCAATCGATGGGGACTCGAACGGACGGTCCAATTCAGTGGCGGCACATGCATCATCGAGCCCGACGGAACCGTCACCGGCCGGATCGACGTCGGCAACGGCATCGTCGCCGCCGAGATCGACATTCGGCGTACCCGCGAGTGCGGGCCCGCGCGTCGACCTGAGCTGTATCGGGAACTCCAGACGAACACGTACACCTGGAACCCTCTGGACTTCTTCACCCTGTACGGCCACTCGCCGCTGCCCGCAGGTGAGACGTCTGCGGTGACCGTGGTGCAAAGCACTCCGGGTACATCGGTCGAGAGCAACCTCGCGGACATCGAGGCCTGGATCCAACAGGTCTCCGGCACAACGGATCTCGTCGTCTTTCCCGAGCTGTCGATCACCGGACCGGTCTCGGCAGCTCGACCGCCTCGCGACGTCGCCGAGACCGCCGACGGGCCCTCGCTCGCACGGATCGCGGACCTCGCGGTTCGGCACGGCATGTCGATCGTCGTCGGCATCGCCGAGCGCGACACCGACACCGAGCGGGTGTACAACTCGGCCGTCCTGCTCGGAACCGACGGAGCCCGCACAACCTACAGACAGATCCACCTGTCCGCCGAGCATGCGCCGCTGTTCGACGCCGGCGACACCTGGGCGGTCGTCGATCTGCCCCTGGGACGAGTCGGTCTCCTCGTCGGCAACGATGCGCTGCTACCGGAATCGGGCCGAGTGCTCGCGCTGCGCGGGTGCGATCTGATCGTCTGCCCATCCGCACTGGCGGGTACCTTCGTCGGATCGCACCCCGGAACCGAGATTCCGCTCGCCGCCGAGGTTCTCACCGGGCCCGACGCCACCCACTGGCACCATATGCGCGTACGCGCCGGCGAGAACAACGTCTACTTCGCTTTCGCGAATGCCGTCGACCTCGACCGCGGAATCACCGGACACAGCGGAGTGTTCGGGCCGGACACATTCGCATTTCCTCGAACGGAAGCCATCGTCGATGCATCCGAACCCGGCCACGCGACGAGCGTTGTCGACACCACCAACCTCGACGGGCCGTACCCGACCAACGTCGTACGACGCAAAGACCTCGTCCTGATGCGGCAACCCCACCACTACGGGATTCTCTCGACCGCCTGAGAAAACACCAGTGGCGTGGTTATGTGCCCCCACGGGCACCTAACCACGCCACTGACCAACCGGGTCGTTCCGCAGGCTCCACTCCTGCGTAGCGCACCTACTCCTTGTTGAGGTTCGTCCTCGGAATCTCTTCCGTGCGATCCGTCGTCCAATCACGGTTGCTCGACGGAGCGGGAGCGGTTCCGCCACCGGGGGTCGGTCGCGGAGTGTTGTCCGCTCGGGCCGGCTGACGGTGTCCACCGTTGCCACCGCGCAGGAGTAGAAACACTCCGGCGATCAGCGAGATGACACCGAGAATTCCGGCAATGATCGGGACGGTGCGGCCGAAGAGCGAGATCTGATCCTGGCCGTCCTTGGCCTGCTGGATCTGGTATTCGACCGTGTTCTCGTCGAACGTGATCGGAGCGTTGAGGACGTCGACCTCGGGTTGGCCCGCCTCACGTCCGTAGTACTGGTGAATCTGCTCTTCGCCCTTGACGACGACGCCGGTCTCGGGCTCGACCCACAGGGTGCGGGTGTTCTCGTACCAGCGGGTCATCGTCACCGGCGCGGCTCCACCCTCGACACCCCAGGTGTCGGCGGGCAGGGTGACCTTGTTGGTCGGCAGGTTCACCACGGTCGACAGATCGACGGGGCCGACGGTCTGCTGGTACTGGTACACCGGCGTGCCGTTGATCTCGGTTGCCTCGACGAAGTCGATGTCCTTGGTCGCACGCGCATTGACGTCGAAGTACGGGTAGCTCTTCTGTTCCGAGTTGAACGGGAACTTGTACTGCAGTCCGGTGTGGGCCACCTCTTCGGCGGGCGCGTTGCCTGCCACCTGGATGGTGCCGATCGGGCTCTCGACGGGCATCGACGTCTTGCGGTCGATGGTGACGCGGTCGACGCTTGCGGTGAGCAGTCCGGTGTCGGCCTGCTTGTCGCTGCGACGCAGAGTCTGGCCTGCCTGCAGCGTCATAATGTCGGCGTCGGAGGGATCCTCGACGGTGACGAATCGCTGGGAGACGAGGGGAACGTTCTGGTCGACCACTGCGCGACCTGCTGCAAGGGAACTCGCGTTCAGCACGCTGCCCTCACCGGTGGAGACGGTGGTGACTTCGAGGTCCAGCGGCGTCTTCTCGAGCGCCGAAATGGTGTAGGTGGGGATGAGGATGGCGGCGACCACCAGAAACGCGCCCAAGCCGATGAGTACGAGGGCAAGTATCCGGCTCGGCCCTGAGCGCTCCGCCATGCTGTATCTCCTTAGTTGACCGCTTCATGGAAGACACCGCGGGCGGGAAACACGTGCGCCCCGACCCGATGCCCGATTTATTACGACACGTCGCAGGTGACAGTAACAGTCGACAGTGGCACCGGTCTCGTCTGCGCCGGTTCGACACGGCACACTTGAGGCCACCATGAGCACACAGACCCTTTCGGCAAGCGTTGTCCCGCTTCGTGGGTTCGTACCGTCCCTCGAGGGGATGCGTGCCGTCGCGTGTATCGGAATCGTTGTCACCCACGTGGCCTTTCAGACCGGTGGCGCGACGTCGCCGATCCTGGGTCATGTCTGGGGAAGATTCGACCTGACTGTGGCGATCTTCTTCTCGCTGTCGGGATTCCTGCTGTGGCGTCCGCACGCGGCCGCAGCCCGCGGTCATCGGAGTGCTCAGCCGCTAGGCCGCTATTTCCGTTCGCGGTTCGCGAGGATTCTGCCCGGTTACTGGGTCGGTGTGCTGCTGATCCTGATGTTTCTTCCCGATGCAGGCGGTGACTACCGCGTGTGGCTGGCGAACCTGTCGTTCACTCAGGTGTTCGTGCCGTTGACCCTGACCCAGGGGTTGACGCAGATGTGGTCGCTGTCGGTCGAGATCGCCTTCTATCTCCTGCTGCCGGTGTTCGCTTGGCTGATGGTGCGCCTGCGCGGTGCGGCCGCCGCCCGCCGTATACCGGTCATTCTGGGTGCTGCGGTGCTGACCCTGTCGTGGGCATTCGTTCCGGTGTCGACCCCCGACGGCATTCACCATGACAACTGGCTCCCCGGCTACTTCCCGTGGTTCGCGGCTGGGATGCTGCTCGCCGAGGTCTCGGTGGGGCCACCGACCTGGGTGCATCGGCTGGCTCGTCGCCGATTTGTCATGTCGTCCATCGCGGTTGCCGCGTTCGCCTTGTCGGCGACTCCTCTGGCGGGTCCGCAGGGCTTGGTGCGTCCGGCGGCCTGGCAGTTCGAGATCAAGATCCTGCTCGGCGCGATACTGGCCTTCGCGATGCTCGCCCCACTGATTCTCGCCGAGGACGGTCGACGGCATCGCTTCCTCGAGCATCCGGTGATGCTGACGCTGGGCCGCTGGTCGTACGGATTGTTCATCTGGCACCTGGCCGTGCTCGCCGTCGTGTTCCCGGTGTTCGGCATCATCCCGTTCTCGGGTGGGATGTGGTTCGTCTTGCCGGTGACTCTCGCACTGTCGATTCCGGTGGCAGCGGCGAGCTACGCGCTGGTGGAAGACCCTGCTCGACGACGCCTGGCATCCCGCAAGAAAGCGGTCACGGCTTCCGTATCGCCGTGATCGCCAACGCGACGATTCCGATCAGGGACGCCAGCTGCACCCAGTAGGACCCGCCGACGTACCCATCGGGAGATCGCCACGGTCCGAGCGAGAGCAGTGCTGGAGCCAGCAGTGTGAATCCGCCTGCAACGCAGACCGATACACGTGAGGACACCGTGCGTCCGTAGCGGCGATCCACGAGCACCGCGCCGATGCCGATCACGGCCACGGTGACCGCACCGGCGATCCCGGCCAACACGATCGTTGCTCCGAGCAGCGCAACGACTGCGGCCGGAACGCTCTGCCACGGCCGCGGTGATGGGCCCGGGTTCGGCGCACTGCGCGGCCGGCGCAGCGCTGCGAACAGCAGCGGGATCAGCAGGAGCAGCCCGCCGAAGATTCCGAGTCGGTACCAGCGATCGGTGGCGAAATCCAACGAAATCGTGCCCGACGCCCCGGCCGGAACGATCCAGGCCTGTTGCCATCCGTCGACCACGACCGGGGAGAGTTCGACGCCACCGGGTGTGGTTGCGCGCCAACCACTGTTGTTGCTTTCCGGGATGACCAGCAAGCGGTCCTCCGTCGCGGAGGTCAGCGTCACCTCGCGGTGATCGGGGCTCCAGGCGGTCGTCCTGGCGGCCTGCGGTGCCGATCCCGTCGGCCACTCGGCCGGAATAGGCATGGTGCGCAACCGAATACCGTCGACGAAGAACGACGCACCCGGCTCGACCACCACGTCCTGGCGTCCCTCGGGCAGTGATACCGGGTTGACGAAGTTTTCGTTCACCGGGGTGTCGGCATCGCACACCGACGCCTTCAGCGGCTCGCCGGAACGGAACTGGTCCGCGGTGGCCGTCACTGACGTGCGCACCGTCTGCCCGGCGATGGAGACGATGGGGCCTGCGAAGCAGTCCACGGTGATCTCGCGGTCGCCGTCGTACGGTGCGCCGATCGGTTCACCACCGGACAGCGGCGTCACTTCGGCGAAGCCGGGTGGTTGAGACTGGATGAAGCCCAACGAGTTTCGGTCCAGTACGCCGTCCCAGTCCACGATCGACAGAACGATCCTGTCCGTCACGTACGGCGCGAGGTCGAGGGTCGTCGAACCGTCGGTGTCGACGTCGCGCACCATCGGCCCGTTGCCGAGGTTGACCGCGACCCGGGTGGGGTGCGCCGGAAGTGCGCCGAGGCTGGGGCTGAGCTCGAGCCCGTCCACCAGTGTGGGAGAGGGCAATTCGATGGTCAGAGTGGGGTCGGTTCCCGCGCGATCGGTGATCGACTTCTCCGGCGCTGTCCAGGACGTCCGCGGATCGCCGTCGGTCGCGGCGAACGCCGAGCCGTGCAGGTCCGCGACGTCCGACGCCCCGCTGGCCAACGGCCGCCCCGGTTGCGCCAGTAGCGCTTCGAGTTCGGGGGACTGCCGCGTGCGTACCGTCAGATCCGGAATGACCGCAGTACCCATCGGCACGTCGATCGTGCGCGAGAAGCGGCCCAGTTCCTCGGGCGATTTGGACAGTCCACTGCTGCAACGGATTCGATCCTCGGTGTCGAGGCACCCGGAGCGGCCGGGGAATTCCTGGCCCAGTTCCCAGGCGTCGACGCTTGCCCCGGAGGGAGTCGCAGGCAGCACCGCGCGGTGCACGATCGGTACCTGTTTCGGGTTGTCCCTGTCGGAGTAGTCGTCCACCGACACCTCGCTGATGCCGAACTGGCTGCCCCGGGTCCCGTCCACCGTCGACTTCGCGGTGATGCGCAGCCACGGCGTCTCACCGCCCGGGAGTGACACCGTCATCGGTTCACCCGGCTCGTCGACGCGTGCCGCCGTCGAGCCGTTCGGGGTGGTGATCTCCACCCACTTGACCGGGTCGCCGATCGTCCCCGGGCTGGTGCGCATGCGCAGCAGCCCGCCGCGCACCGGCGTATCGAAGTCCAGTTGAAGCCATTGCCCCACAGCACGTTCGATCCCGTTGCTGATCCAGCTGGTGGCAAGATCGCCGTCCACTGCGGCGGCGACACCGCTGCCGGGGGCGCTGCCACCGATCTGCGTGGCGTCCGACGCCGAGCTCGACGCCGTCAGCGTCGCGCCCTCCCACTCGGCATCGACGGTCTCCGCCCCGTACACCGGGTAATCGGACACCTCGTTGAGCGAACGTCGCGGCTCGTCGGCGGCCCGCAGGGCAGAACTGTGATTGTCGACCTGACCGAAGTCCGTCTCGCGATTCATCGGGGTGTCGGTCACCGTCACCGAGTCCACGGCGATGCCCGCCGCAGCGGCATCCGAGGCCAGCAGAGTGGGTCCCGACGGCACCGGATTGCGAATCCCATTGTTTCGCAGCTCGTTCGAGCGCAGAATCGACTCCGGACCACCCTGGACCACCGGGACACGGTCGAGATCGACGGTGTACGGACCGGACGCGGGAATGTCTGCCGAATCGCCGACCGAATAGATCTCGACAGCCGGATACGGCGGTCGCAGATCACCGTCGAGCACAACGCCGTCGACCTGACCCGGAGCCACGTCCTCACCGAATTCGGCCACCTTCTCGAGTCCCGGCGAACCGGCGAGCACCTGGTGCACCGAGGCCGGACGGGTGGATCGGGAGTTCTCGGGATCGAGGTCGTTGCGCACGACGACGTAGCTGATGCCCTGGCCCAGAAGGGTATCGGCCAACCCGGCCGACGGCCGACCGTCGGCGAAGAGCCGTTGCACGGAGTCCAGTGCGCGGATGGCACCGGGCGGGGTGAGCGGCACGGCGTCGCGGACGGCCCAGGGCGTGGTGGCCAGAGCCTGCAGTGGTTCGTCTCGGGTCAGACCCCAGGTCTGCAGGGCGAACGGTGCGCCGGGCACGATCAGGGCCCGCTGCGCGTCGGAACCGTCGGGACTCGATCCCGAGGCATTCTCGGTGAGCCAGTCCGCGGCGTCGTGCCAGTACTGCGGAACGGCCTCGTACGCTCCTCGGGGCGCGAGCTTGCCCGTCCACGCCAGTGAGGTGGACAGCGTCAAGGCCACGAGAACCAGTGCGGTCACCGCCATCATGGGGTGCTTCTCGGGATGCGCGACGGCCGATCGCCACTGCGTGCGCGGCGCGGAACCCGGGAGCGGAACTCGGGCCAACAGATGAGCCAGGCCCAGCACCAACGGAATTCGAATGACCGGCTCGAGTTTGTGGATGTTGCGCAGCGGTGCGCCTGCGGAATCGAGGAACACCCGGACGGCAGCGGCGAACGGACCGTCCAGATCGCCGACGAACCCGGCACCGAGGCCGACGAGACCGACGAACAGCATGATCGTCAACCGGCCGCGGGCCGGCATCGAGCGCATCGCCAGGCCCGCGATTCCGGCAGCCGCGATCAGGCCCGTCGCGACGACGGCCGCGGGCTGAGTCACCAGAACGGCACCGGCCACTCGCTCGGGGGAGACGAACGGCGTCCAACTGCCGGTGCCGCGCAGCACCTCCGTCAGCGACGTCCACTGCGTGGTGGTGCCGGACGATTCGATGTAGTCGAGAAACGGTGGAGAGACCTTGCCCAGCAACAGCAGTGGAACGATCCACCACAGCGTCGCGAGCACCAGGAAGCCCGACCACCACGCACCGAAGACGAACCACCGCTTGTTCGGCCGATGCGTCAGCATCCAGATCACGGCCACCAGGACGGCGGCGGCGGTGGCGACGGCATTGACCGCGCCCATCAACGCCACTGCGAGGGCCGATTGCGCCGCAGTGCGTCGAGCCGTCTGTTTCGCATCGTCCCCGACGAGATACCGCACCATCGGGATGAGCACCCACGGTGCCAGCATCATCGGCATCGTCTCCGAGGAGATCGACGCGAGGGTGGTGATCACGCGCGGAGAGAGAACGAAGGCCGTCGCTGCGATCAGACGGGAACTGCGGCTGCCGATACCGAGAGCTTCGGCGAGCCGGACGATTCCCCAGAAGCCGGCGATGAGCAGCAGCGCCCACCAGATGCGTTGAGTGATCCACGGCGGGATCGACAGCAGGTCGCCGCCGGCGAAGAACGCACCGTGCGGAAAGAAGTAGCCGTATGCCTGGTTCTGCACCTGGCCGAGCGGAGCCGCGCTGTTCCACTGATGGGAGGCGCGTTCGAGAAATCCGAGGGGGTTCTGAGCCAGGTCGTACTTGGTGTCGGCGACGGTGAAGCCGGGGACCTGCAGAAAAGTGAGGAGGAACGCCAGAATCGAGACGCCGAAAAGCCATTTACGGCCGAGCGGCTCGGCCGAGATCATCGATTCACGAAAGCGACCAGCGTCAGCGGCTGCCGTACTCAACCTGGTTCAGCAAGGACGAGTCGGCGTTTCCGGAGCGATCGATATCCGGACGAGAGTTGTCGGCTGCAGCTGCGGTGACTCCGAAGACGACGCCCGCACCCAGTACGGCTCCGACGACGGCGGCAATGACACCCGGGACAGCAAACTTCATCTCGGTTCTCCAGTCAGTCGGCTCAGGAAAGAAGCGGGCGAGGTGGACCCCCACGCGGGCATCACGGTATCACTCGCACCTCCAGAAGAGGCCGGTGGACGCGTTACTTGCCGGGAGGAACGATCAGGACGGGTCGATGACTGTGTCGCAGAACGTGCTCGGCCACCGAACTCTGGAGCAGCGCACGTAGACCGGTGGTGCCCCTCGTGCCGGTGACGATGATGTCGACGTTCATCTCGTCGGCTTTCTCCACGATCGCGCTCCAGATGGCGGTGGTGCATTCGGTGCACTGGCCCTCCACCTTCAGGCCTGCGGCCTCGGCCAGCGCGACGCCCTCACTGTTGGTCACTTTCGCATCGGTGAGCGCCACGTCCTCGGCCTCGTCGTCGGGCACCCATTCGGGCTGCATGACGCCGGAGAGGCCGGACATTCGAGCGGCCTGACGCACCATCGGCTCCCACGCGGTGACGACGATCGCGCGAGAAGTGGTGAGAAATCGGCCTGCATAGTCGATGGCGCGTTTGGCATTGTCGGAGCCGTCGTAGGCAATGAGTATGAGGTCTGCGGTCATGGTCGAGCTCCTCCTCATGTCGCTTTCGTCCAGATTACCCCCACCCCTCCCGCACCCCGGGGCGAAACCGGCACCCCGCATCTCGGCTACCGTCGTCTTCCATGCGACTTCGGTTTTCGGTTCGGTCCGCTGCGGTGATGACGGTCGGTGTCGGCCTGTTGGTCTCGTGCTCCACCGAGTCCGCGCAGGTCGCGTCGACGCAGTCGGCGTCCCCTGCCCCGACCACCACCGCCGTCGAAACGACGGTGCCGCAACCGGTCCCGCCCGTCGACGAGTGTGTTGCGTTCGTCGACGGACTGTCGGAACGGCAGCGTTTGGCTCAACTCCTCACCGTCGGAGTCACCGGAACTGCGGACGCGGTGCAGATCATGTCCACCGAGCAGGTCGGCGGCATCTTCGTCGGCAGTTGGACCGACGAGTCGATGCTCGGCAATCGGGAAGTACCGCAGGTGCTCGATGCGTCCGCGGTGGCTCCGATGGTCACGATCGACGAGGAGGGCGGTCGGGTTTCGCGGGTCGCGGATCTGCTGGGGGAGGCGCCGTCGGCGCGAGTGCTGGCACAGACGATGACGGTGGACCAGGCATACCAGGAGGCGTTGACGCGCGGCCAGGGGTTGAAGGACCTCGGGGTCACCGTCGACTTCGCTCCGGTGGTCGATGTGAGTGCACAGCCCGATGATTCGGTCATCGGTGATCGGTCGTTCTCCGACGATCCGCAGCTCGTCATCGAGTACGCGGGGGCGTACGCGCGTGGTCTGGAGGACGCGGGCGTCAAGCCCGTCATCAAGCATTTCCCCGGGCACGGCTCGGGATCGGGCGACTCGCACACCGGCGCGGTGACGACGCCGTCTCTCGACGAGTTGAAGGCAAAGGATCTGTTGCCGTTCGCGGCGCTGAACAACACCGGCGTCGGCGTCATGGTCGGGCATCTCGATGTGCCCGGACTGACCGAGCCGGGTGTGCCGGCGAGCATCAGCCCGGCGGCGATGGCGTTGCTGCGCGATGGCGTCGGATACGGTGCCGCTCCGTTCGACGGCCCGATCTTCACCGACGACCTCAGCGGCATGGCGGCGATCACGGCGCGACTCGGGATCGTCGACGCGGTCGAGGCGGCGTTGGTGGCGGGAGCCGACGTCGCGCTGTGGCTCACCACCGATCAGGTGCCCGCGGTGTTGGACAATCTCGAAGACGCGGTGGCGACGGGACGCCTCGAGGCGGCTCAGGTGGACGAGGCCGCAGCGACGGTTGCTCGGTTCAAGGGGGCGTGCGGGGCCTGATTGCGCGGTACTGGACCTTACTGTGGAGTAACGTCTAGTACTTCGTACGTATTGGAGGGTCCATGGCTGGCGGCACCAAGAGATTGCCCCGCGCCGTCCGCGAGCAGCAGATGCTCGACGCGGCGGTGGATGTGTTCTCCGACAACGGGTTCCATGAGACGTCGATGGATTCGATCGCCAAGAAGGCGGCCATCTCCAAGCCGATGCTCTACCTGTACTACGGGTCGAAGGACGAGTTGTTCGCCGCGTGCATCCATCGCGAGGGCGTGAAGTTCGTCGAGGCTCTGACTCCCGCTGCAGATCCGACGCTGACGCCGCGCGAGCAGTTGCGCAAGGCGCTGATCGGTTTCCTCGGATTCGTCGGCGAGAACCGGAAATCATGGATGGTGCTCTACCGACAGGCCATCGGTCAGCAGGCGTTCGCCTCGCAGGTGCAGAGCAGCCGAGATCGGTTGATCGAGCTGACGGCCGGCCTGCTCGCGATGAGCACGAGGGATCCCGAGCAGTCGCAGAACTTCGGGCTGATGGCCGTCGCGTTGGTCGGGGCGGGCGAGGCCGTGGCCGACCGAGTGGCAGGCGGCGAAATCGAGGTCGACGCCGCAGCGGACCTACTGGAAAATCTGGCGTGGCGCGGCCTGGCCGGAAAGAAAACCGCCACCACCTGAGAAGAACTACCGCCGAACTCGAAGCTATGGACGAAAATCCGAGGAAATCCGTCCACAACTTCGAGTTCGAGACAGTTACCGCAGGGTTCCCGTCAGATGCGGGTAGCCCTTCTTCGGGTTCTTCAGCGACAGGTCCCAGCCGGTGCCGACGGCCTCGGCGTAGGCGTTCACCGTCGCGGGCAGGACGATCGGCTTGCCGAAGCGGATGCTGTAGTTCACAGCTTCCGGGATTCGACCCTCGACGGTCTGCAGTACTGCGGCAGCACTCCACATTCCGTGCGCGATGGTCTTCGGGAATCCGAATGCCTTTGCGCCCAGCGAGGACACGTGAATCGGGTTGCGGTCTCCGGAGATTGCCGCGTACCGGCTGATGATCCGCTGGTCGACGCGCAGGGTGCGGGTCGGGGGCGGCGGAACCTCGTCGGCGGGCGGTGCCTCGCGGGGTCCACCGGACAGTGACGTCTTCTGCAGGCTCAGGAAGCTCGAGGTCTGCTTCCAGACCAGTTCGCGTCCTACCTTGACCTCACTGATCAGGTCGACCAGCAATCCCTTGCGGTGCTCGCGCAGGTTCTCCGCGTGCACTCGCACGTCCAGTGGCTCGGAGGACGAGATGCCACGGAACTGCTCGATGACGTTCTCGGCGTGTACCGAACCGATCGCGGCGAACGGAAAGCCCTTGGACACCATCAGTTTCATCACCGTCGGGAAGACGAGGGTGAAGGGGTAGGTGACCGGGAGCTGATCGCCGAATCGCAGTCCCGTCGCGCGGCAGTACCCGGCGAGGTTGTCGGGGTCCACTCGCAGACCCTTGAGCTCGTACACCGTGCTGGGAACCGAAGACGACCTGGATCCGAAGAACGGCAGCGCGCCGAGCGCAGCCGAGGTGTAGATGTCGGACGTCTTCGGCTGCGCGGTCAGCGTGACGGTGCTCATGCGCCGAGGAGGCTCTGGCCGCACACGCGCACGACCTGACCGGTGACGGCGTTGGATGCGGGAGAAGCGAAGTACGAGACCAACTCTGCGACGTCGACGGTCTCACCACCCTGCAGCAGCGAGCTCATGCGTCGCCCGGCCTCGCGGGTGGCGAACGGGATGGCAGCCGTCATCGCGGTCTCGATGAAGCCGGGGGCGACGGCGTTGATGGTGATGTTCTTCTTCGCCAGCACCGGTGCCGACGCGTGCACCAGGCCGATGACGCCTGCCTTGGACGTGCCGTAGTTGGTCTGGCCGCGGTTGCCCGCGATGCCTGCGATGGAGGAGACGTCGACGACGCGGCCGCCCTCCTTCAGTGCACCCGACTCGACGAGCTGGTCCGTGATGCGCTGCGGGGCAGCGAGATTGACGCCGATGACCGAGTTCCAGCGGGCGTCGTCCATGTTGGCGAGCGTCTTGTCGCGGGTGATGCCTGCGTTGTGCACGATGATGTCTGCGCCGCCGTGGCGTTCGAGGAGATGCTTGCTCAGTACCTCTCCGGCGTCGGGCGAGGTGACGTCGAGTGCGAGCGAGGTGCCACCGACCTTGTTGGCCGTCTGCGAGAGTGCTTCTCCGGCAGCGGGAATGTCCGCGGCGATGACGGTGGCTCCGTCGCGGGCGAGGACCTCGGCGATGGTGGCACCGATACCGCGGGCGGCTCCGGTGACGACGGCTACCTTGCCTGCGAGCGGCTTGTCCCACGAGGCCGGTGCCTGCGAATCTGCGTCACCCACGGTGATGACCTGACCGTCGACGAATGCGGACTTGGCCGACAGCAGGAAGCGGAGGGTGGATTCGAGGCCGGACAGGCCGGTCGATGCCTTGGGGGAGATGTAGACGAGCTGCGCCGTGGCGCCGCGCTTGACCTCTTTGCCGACGCTGCGGGTGAAGCCTTCGAGGGCGCGCTGAGCGATGTGCTCGTCGACGCTCGAGGTCTCCTCCGGCGTGGTGCCGATGACGACGACGCGTGCGGACGGTGCCAGATTACGGATGACCGGCTGGAAGAACTTGAAGAGCTGCTCGAGCTCGGCGACGTTGCCGATGCCGGTGGCGTCGAACACCAGTCCGCCGTGCTTGTCGTCGTGCGGCTGCGACTGCGGGTAGTCCGAGAGCAGCTCACGCAGCGGCTCGACGAGGCGACCACTGCCGCCGATCAGGACCGGTCCGGCCAGCGGCGGCTCGCCTGCCTTGTAGCGGCGCAGCTTCTCGGGCTGCGGCAGGCCGGCCTGCTTGGCGATGAAGGCTCCCGGCGCGGACGCGAGGAACGTTGAGTAGAGATCTGGGGCTCCCTTGGAGGCTGCCACTGTCGTACCTTTCATTCAGCGCTGCTCGCTCTGGGAGCGAGGCGCACGACCGGGTGTCGACAACCAACTTACTCGCCAGTAAGATGAAACTCCACCAGGGCCTTTTTCCACGATGTTTGGAGACGTCAGTGACAAGCAAGCAGCTACGACCGGTCGCAATTGTCGGTGGCAACCGCATTCCTTTCGCGCGTTCGGACAAGAAGTACGCGCTGGCGTCCAACCAGGACATGCTCACCGCGACCATCGACGGGCTCGTCTCGCGATTCGGTCTGCAGGGCGAGCGGCTGGGCCTCGTCGCCGCCGGTGCCGTGCTCAAGCACTCACGCGATTTCAACCTCACTCGCGAGGTCGTACTGGGCAGCGCATTGAGCCCGTACACCCCGGCCTTCGACATCCAGCAGGCCTGCGGCACCGGCTTGCAGTCGATCATCGCCGTCGGCGACGCCATCGCGTCGGGCCGTATCGATGCCGGCATCGGTGGCGGTGTCGACACCACCTCCGACGCTCCGATCGGTGTCAACGACGAGCTGCGCGAGTTCCTGCTCTCCCTGAACCGGGCGAAGAGCACCGGCGATCGCATCAAGCTCCTCGGTAACGTCCGTCCCGGCATGCTCGGCATCGAGATCCCGCGCAACGGCGAGCCGCGTACAGGCCTGTCGATGGGTGACCACGCCGCCATCACCGCCAAGGAATTCGGTGTCCGCCGCGAGGACCAGGACGAGCTGGCCGCAGCGAGCCACCACAACATGGCGGCTGCGTACGATCGCGGCTTCTTCGACGATCTGGTGACGCCGTTCCTCGGCCTGACTCGCGACGACAACCTGCGTCCGGGATCGACCGTGGAGAAGCTCGCGACCCTCAAGCCGGTCTTCGGAACCAAGCTGGGCGACGCCACCATGACGGCGGGTAACTCGACGCCGCTCACCGACGGTGCGTCGGCTGCCTTGCTGTCGAGTGACGAGTGGGCTGCCGAGCGCAACCTGCCGGTGTTGGCGCATCTGGTGGATTCCGAGACCGCTGCAGTCGATTACGTCCACGGCAACGGATCGTTCAAGGACGGTCTGCTGATGGCTCCGACCTACGCGATCCCGCGTCTGCTCGCTCGCAACGGCCTGACGCTGCAGGACTTCGACTACTACGAGATCCACGAGGCGTTCGCTTCGGTGGTGCTCGCAACTCTGCAGGCCTTCGAGAGCGACGAGTACTGCAAGGAGCGGCTCGGCCTCGACGGTGCGCTCGGTTCCATCGACCGCAGCAAGCTCAACGTCAACGGCTCCTCGCTCGCTGCAGGTCACCCGTTCGCCGCGACCGGCGGACGCATCGTGGCCTCGCTGGCGAAGATGCTGGCCGAGAAGGGCTCGGGCCGTGGCCTGATCTCGATCTGCGCGGCCGGTGGCCAGGGCGTCACGGCGATCATCGAGCGCTGATCACTGCAGCTTCGGCTGCTCACAGTCCGGGGGACGTGAGGGTCGGTGGATCCGTCCGATCGAGGGGTTCGACGGATCTACCGACCACGACGTGAAAAAGGGGCACGCATGATGCGTGCCCCTTTTTCGTGTGATCAGCCGGGTATGCCGCTTTCCGGTGGCGTGGACTCCTCGCCGGTGTATTCCTCGACGGCCGAATCCCCGATGTCGGTCTGCAGTACCGGAGTCAGGTACTCGGGTACGCCGCCTCTGATCTGGAAGACACTGGCACCGGAGATTCCGAGGTGGCTCGATTCCGAGTACCGGAACGGGGCCAACTGCGGTCCCTCGAAGTCCATTCCGCCGTCCTGGATGGCTGCGACGATGCCCTCACGTGTGGGGTTCTCGCCCGCCGCCTCGAGGGCTTGCACGAACGCGTATGCCTGGCTCAGACCGTAGATGCGGTAGTTGGTCAGGGGGTCACCCGTCCCGTTCTCCGCCCAGACCTTCTGCCACAGCTGGGTCCACGGATTCTCCGGCGAGTCGACGCCCGGGATGTACTCCAGCGAGATCATGCCTTCGAGCGACTGCGCGCCGTCGGTGACCGCACCCTGGGAGAAGCGTCCGAGCAGAGAGCCGACGAGGTCGACGTCGGAACCGATCGAGCTGTAGAACCACTCGGGGTCGTAGTTGAGCCGCATGGCTGTCAGCTGGCTCAGCGCGGTGTACGAGGGAACGTTGAAGCCGAGGATCAGATCTGCTCCCGCACCTTGCAGGGCCGCGATCTGAGGTGCAACGTCGGTGTTGCCCGAGGTGTACCGCACGACCTCGACGATCTGATCGTCGAGATACTGGCGCACCGCCTCTTCGCTGTCTCGGCCGAGGTCGTCGTCCTGGAGGAACAGTCCGACCTTGGCGTCGGGACGGTTCTTCGTCACCCAGTCGCCGATGATCTTGCCCTCGACCTGGTAGTCGGGCTGCCAGCCGAAGGTGTTGGGGTACTTCTCCGGATCGTTGCCCCACATGATCGCGCCGGAGGAGACGAACAGGTCCGGCACTCCCTCTTCGTTGAGGAAGTCGATGACCGCGCTGTGGGTCGCCGTGCCGAGACCGCCGACGACGGCGAACACCTCGTCCTGGAGGACCAGTTCGTTGACGACCTGGGTGGTGGTCGTCGGATCGTAGGAGTCGTCTCGAACCACGTACTCGATCTGTCGGCCGTTGATGCCGCCCGCAGCGTTGACGTAGTCGAAGTAGGCCTGTGCGCCCGTGGGGATTTCGCTGTATCCGGGCGCTGCGACCCCGGTCAACGGAAAGTGGGCACCGATCTTCACCGAAGTGTCGGTGATGCCGACCGTCGACCCTTCCGAGGATTCCGTCGCCTCTTCTCGGCCACCTGCACCGCACGCCGCGGCCAACGAGACGACGGCGACGAGCGCGGTCGTTCTGAACGCCACCGATCCGAACTTTTTCATTTCATTCCTTTTCTGGTTGTACGTAACTTGCGATACGTGCCCACCAAACCCAGTGGGGCGAAGAGGATCACGAGGACGGTGAAGATTCCGGTCACCAACGGTGCGAGTTCGGCAGATTGCAGACTGCTCAGCCCCACATCGAGCCCGAGGTTGGTGACCACCGGTGGGATGTAGGTCAGCAGAACGGCCCCGATCAGCGCGCCGGAGAGGGTTCCCAGCCCGCCGATGACGACGGCGGAGAGCAGGGTCAGCGAGAGGGTCAGGGTGAAACCGCTCGGTGCCGCGATTCGTGCCGACATCGCCAGGACCGCACCGCCCGCGCCCGCACAGGCCGCACTGACCACGAACGCGAGAATGCGTGCGCGTCCGAGATCGATACCGGACAGCTCGGCGGCGACCTCGTCGTCCCGAACGGCACGCCAGCGACGTCCGATTCGGCTCGACGAGACGTTCGCCAACAGGAAGAACACGATCACCAGCAGTAGCCAGCTGACGTAGGCGACGAATTTCGTTCCGCTGAGCTCGTTTCCGGTGACGAAGAACATCACGTCGTCGATCAGCTCGGGCACTTTCGGCGCCGGGACGACGAGTCCCTGTTCACCGCCGAGGTAGTCCGAGAAGTACAGGGCAAGGCCCGGTACCGCGACGGCGAGCGCAAGCGTCGCACCGGCCAGGTACGGCCCGTGCAGTCGGGCGGCGGCCACACCGACCACAACACCCACCACGGCCGAGATCACGGTGGCGGCGAGCAGAACCAGGGGTACCGACCATCCCGAATCGTTGGCCCGCAACATCAATGCCGCGGTGTACGCACCGACCGCCATGAACGCACCGTGCCCCAGCGACAGCTGGCCGCTCAACCCGGTCAGTACCGTCAGTCCGCCGGCCGCGATGGCCAGGTAGGCGACCGAGGTGAGTTGGCTCTGACGGAAGGTGCTCAGAGATTCGAGGGCGAGCACGATGACGACGAGTCCGATGACGGCCCCGAGGACGTGGCGTCGAACCGGCGTTGCGGTGAGGCGAGTGAGAGTTGCGTTCATGTCACACCCTCCTGGCCGCGGAGCCGGCGAACAACCCGCTCGGTCGCAGTAGAAGTACGACGATCAGGATCACCAATGCCGCGCTGGAGACCAGATCCTGACCGAGATAGCCACTGACGAAACTGAGCCCGACGCCCATCAACAGGCCGCCGACCACCGCGCCCGCCGGACTGTCCAGTCCGCCGAGAACTGCTGCGACGAAACCGAATACGACGATCGAGTCCATGTAGCCCGGATGCACCAGCGAGCCACCCGCGATGAGCAGTCCGGCCAGCGACCCGACCACTGCGGCCAGAGCCCAACCGAGAGTGAGCATTCGACTCACGCGTACTCCGAGGAGTTTGGCGACCTCCTGCTCGAAGGCGCTCGCGCGCATCTTCAGTCCCAGATCGGTGAACCGGAACAATAGGATCAGCAACCCCAGAACCACGAGGACGGCGACGATCTTGAAGATGTCGTATCCGGTCAACGCCACGTTGACGTCGCCGATCCGCTGGCCGGTGAGGCCGAACGGTGCAGGGAAGGACCGGAATTGGTTGCCGAAGATGATGGCGGCCACCGCATGGATGATGATGAACAACCCGAGCGTGAGAATGACCGGGTTGATGTGCGACGAGCTGTCGACGAATCGGATGACGAGTCGCTCCGTCAAGGCTCCCAGCAGCAGGCCGCACAGAAGCGCGACTCCGAATCCGATCCAGTACGAGTAGCCGGCGTCGATGACGACCAGTGCCACGTACGTGGTGATCATGGCCATCGGAGCCTGGGCGAAGTTGACGATGCGGGTCGATCGCCAGATGAGTACGAGGGCGAGCGCGAACGCGGCGTAGATCATGCCTGTTGTCACGCCGTTGATGAGGATGGTGAGCAGTTGTTGCACTGTGGCTGGCGTCCTTTCGGCTTGCTCTAGAACCCGAGATAGGCGTGTCGGAGGGCATCGTCCCCGGCCAAGGTGTCGGCGGGACCTTCCACCGCGACCTTGCCCAGATCCAGGACGACGGCATGTTCGGCGATCGACAGCGCGCTGCGGGCGTTCTGTTCGACGAGCACGACGGTCATCGACTCGGAGTCGACGAGCGCACGCAGCGTCTCGAATATCTGCGCGGCAACTTTCGGTGCGAGTCCGAGCGACGGCTCGTCGAGCAGAAGCACCGACGGTGTCGCCATCAGCGCTCGCCCGATCACGAGCATCTGCCGCTCGCCACCGGACAGAGTGTGTGCCGAGGATGCTCGACGACCGGTCAGGGGCGGAAACATGTCGTAGATGCGGTCGAGGGTGACGGCGTCGTGGCTTCGGTTGCGTCCCATCGCACCGAGTCGAAGATTCTCGTCGACGGTCAACTCGGCTATCACGCCCCGGCCCTCGGGAACGTGCGCAAGACCTTTGCGGGACATGCGATCCGGTGCCACACCGACGATGTCGGCCCCGGCGAGTTCGATCCTCCCCGACACCGGTTTCAGCAATCCCGAGATGGTGCGCAGCAGAGTCGTCTTCCCTGCTCCGTTTGCGCCGAGTACGGCCGTGACGGCTCCGGCCGTGACGGTCATCGACACCGAGTCGAGAGCGGTGACCGGGCCGTATCGAACGGTCAGATCGGTGATCGTCAGGTGCGCCGCGTCAGTCTTCATGTGCCACTTCGTTTCCGAGATATGCAGCGAGCACGGCAGGATCCTCGCGAATCTCGTCGGGTGTTCCCTGTGCGATGACCTTGCCGAAATCCAGCACGTAGATCCGGTCGCACACACTCATGACGAGATCCATGTGATGTTCGACGAGCATGACCGATGTTGCGGGTCCTGCCGGCTCGGAACCGGTGGGTGAAACTGCGAGAGAACGGATCTCGTCGCCGAGTTCGCTCATTTCGTCACTGGACAGACCCGAGGCGGGTTCGTCGAGCAGGAGCAATGTCGGTTCGCTCACCAGGGCGCGTGCGAGTGCGACGCGTTTGCGCACCGCGTACGGCAGGCTCGGTGGCAATCGGTGCGCATAGCCGTCGATCCGCAGGCGTTCGAGGGTTGCCATCGCGGTGGAGCGGACCGCAGCGTCGTCGGAGGCACTCGACGGTAGGCCGAGGAGGCCGGCGAGGATCCCGGTGTGCGCTGTTCGGTCGGCACCGACCATGACGTTGTCCAGAACCGTCATGCGATCGAACAGTCCGAGTCCCTGGAGAGTTCGGCTCATGCCGAGCCGGGGAAGGTCGTGCGGTCGTAGCCGGGTCAACGGTTGGCCGAGTCGTCCGAGTGTCCCCGATTGGGGACGAACGAGTCCGCACGCAACGTTGAACAGAGTCGTCTTGCCTGCACCGTTGGGCCCGATGACGCCGAGGACTTCGCCGGGTCGCACCTCGAGACTGACTCCGGACAGCGCGACGATTCCGCCGAAGGACACCTCGACGTCCGTCATGGTGAGGACCGGGTCCTTCGTATCGAGAGAGTTCAAGTGATCCACCTCACAATCTGTTGCGTTCACTATGGTGCGTTTCGCACAACGGGGGATATGGGCACTGCGCACAGAATGTTTGGGTCCCTGGGCACCAATAACGGTCAAATCGACCTGCCATGTGGGCTCAGTGCGCAAAACTGTGCAGGTGGGTGCCCCCGATGGTCGACGCGCATCGGCGCGTTCCGCTGCTCGCGGAGCGGTGACGGACTCCGACCAGGAACAGATCCGACGCGCGTGGGCAGCACTGACCTCACGAGCGGATTCGATCGCGGACTCCATCACGCTGGCGTTGATCGAGCAGGAGCCCGCCTACCTGGCCAGCTCCACTCCGGACATCGCAGGCGAAATTCGTCGCAGCACTCGCGAGCACATCAATCAAGGTCTCCGCACCCTGTCGGGGCTGCCCGCCGCGGGCGACAACGCGCGCGAGGTGTGGCGTCGTACCGGCAGAGAGCGTGCACGCCAGGGGATTCCGATGGAACTGGTGCTCAAGGCGTACACGCTGGGGAGTCGGACGCTGTGGGAGGAGCTGATGCTCGAGCGCGAGCAGTGTCGAACCAGCATCGACGAGCATCTGCTGCTCGTGGCGGGTCAACAGCTGTGGCGCGCACTCGACAGTCAGTACGAAACCCTCGTCGAGGCATACCGGCAGGAAAGCGCCCGGATGCAGCAGCGCGATCTCGCCAACGTTCTGGTGATACTCGACGGCCTACGATCGGGGCGAGGCGGTGATCCGGCGTTCGTCATGGAAGCACGTGCCACCCTTGGCCTTTCGGCCTCGCAGCAGATCGCGTGTGTCGTCGGCCCGCTCGACGATCAGGGGTCGCCGCCGCTCCCGGCACCCGAGGACGCGTTGGATCAGATCGGTGCGGTCTCGCATTGGAACACCAGGGACGGCCACCAGTTCGCGCTCGTCGCACTCGGAACGGGATCGTGGAACTCCGTCGTCGACGCTCTCGCTGCTCGGGCCGTCGGGCCGGTGGGTGTTGCGCATTCGCCGGAGGGTCTGTCGTCGTTCGCTGCGGCGTATCGCCTCGCGGCGTTGACGGCCGAGACCATCACCGAAGACAGCGGCGTGGCCTTGGCGACGGACCGACTGCCCCGCGTGATCATGGCGGCCGACGATCGATCGTCGGAGTTGCTGGTGCGTCACGCTCTGGGAAAACTGTGGACGCACCCGGAGCCACATCGAGGAACGCTGCTCGACACCCTGGCGCACATGCTCGCGTCGGACGGTTCGCCCACCAACGCGGCCAAGGCGCTCTACTGCCACCGGAACACCGTGATCTACCGGGTCCACCGAATCGAGGAGTTGACCGGGCAAGATCTGACCGATCCGCGAGATCGGCTCTTGCTCACGCTGGCACTGGTCAGGACGGGACATTGGACCCGAGCCGTCGGGCAAGGGGACAGTTCGACACCCCGTGGATCATTCAACCGAATGAATTGACGAGACAATTTCGAAGTCGGTGTAACGGCGTGGTGCGGTGTGCCTATATTCCGAGTGGCTCCGTGCTGCTGCCTGACCCCCGACCCGGCAGCAGCGCGGGGCCTTTCTCGTTTCTGTGCCGATGGTCTCCGAGTGAGCGTCACCGTTCGGTTTGCGTAAGCTCGTGCGAGGGGTACGCCGTGCAGAAGGGCGGAACAACAACCAACGGTGGTCCTGGAAGGGTCGAACGTGAGCGAGGGCAACAGTAGGTCGGGTGACGCACCCAACGGTGCCGAACCGAAACCCGACGTACGGCCGTACGACGCTCCCACCGAGGTCTTCGGTGCGATCCGCGACGAGGCGACCGATTCGAAGCATGCATCCGAGGCCGAGCAGGTTCCGGCAGAGCAGACTCCGGAAACAGAGCCCGAGCAGGCACTGGAGGCGGAAGCCGACACCGCTGAGCCCGAGTCCGAGGACACCGATCCGGTTACCGCAGATCCGGCCGTCGACGATGCCGAGGCCACCGAAGCCCACGCCGCAGCCGTCGTGCCGGAGGACGCCGAGCCCGATCCGATCACGGCCCCGCAGCAGCCGCCCGTAGCCGACGAGTCGCCGACCGTCGCGCAGCCAGTTGTTCCCGCTGACACCGTTGCTCCTGCCGACGCCGATGTTCCTGCTGATACCGATGCTCCTACCGAGACGGTTGTTTCTCCCGAATCCGAGTCGCCGGTCCAACCACCCGTGATTCCGCCGGAGGACGGCGCAACCCCGCCCGCCGGCGGGTCCGGGTTCGTGCCGCCGTGGCGGAAGATCGCGATCGGAACCGGCGCGGTGGTTGCAGTTCTCACGCTGCTGTACGCGGCGGATTGGATCACCTCCAGCGATCGAGTGCCCCGCGGCGTCACCGTCGCCGGGATCGAGGTCGGCGGTAAGAGCCACTCCGACGCCGAAGCTCTCCTGCGCTCGGAGTTGGGTGCTCGTGCCGAGCAGCCCGTGTCGGTCGACGTCGGCGATCGACAGGTCGAGGTACTGCCTGCCGCTGCCGGTCTCGGTGTGGACTGGAACGCGACGCTCGACCGCGCCGGATCGCAGCCGATCAATCCGATCACTCGTCTGACGTCGTTGTTCGGCAGCCGCGAGATCGGCGTCGTGTCGACCACGGACGAGCAAGCCCTCACTGCTGCCGTCGACGGATTGCGCGTCGAGACCGACCGTGATCCCGTCGAAGGTGACGTCGTGTTCGACGGCAGCGCACCGATTGCCGTTGCGCCGCTGTCCGGCCGGGTACTCGACGCCGACGGGACGCGTCGAAACCTGCAGGCCGAATGGGCCTCGGGCGCAACGGAAGCGGTCTACGAAACAACACCCGTCACGGTGACTCAGGAGGCCGTGGATCGAGCGTTCGCCGACATCGCCGTTCCAGCGGTGGAGGCACCGGTGACCGTAGCGGGCAGGCAGAACGTCGACGCGATCCTTCCGACGGATCGTGTGGGCGAGGTTCTGCGCTTCGACCCGGACGGCCAGGGTGGACTGACTCCGATCTACGACACCGACGTCGCCACAGGCATTCTCGCGCCGCAACTCGTGCGCACCGAGGTACCGCCGACGGACGCGTCGTTCACCTTCTCCGGCGGTGCCCCGACCGTCGTCCCCGGTGAGATGGGCGAGTTGGTGGAGTGGCGCAAGACTCTCGAGCAGCTGCCCGCGCTGCTGTCCGCGGACGGACCCCGCACCACCGAGGCGATCTACGAACCGGCCCCGCCCGCTCTCACCACCGAAGCCGCGCAGAATCTCGGTGTCCGAGAAGTGATCGCCGAGTACACCACCGGCGGGTTCGAGTACGCGTCGGGCGTCAACATCGGGCTGACCGCGCAGATCGTGAACGGTGCGCTCGTGAAGCCGAAAGAAACGTTCTCGCTCAACGGGTACACCGGTCCCCGAGGCAGCGCGCAGGGCTTCGTGGAGTCGGGGATCATCGACAACGGTCGTCCCGATCGCGCCGTCGGCGGTGGCATCAGTCAGTTCGCGACGACGCTCTACAACGCGTCGTACTTCGGCGGCATGGAAGACACCGACCACACCGAACACAGCTACTACATCAGCCGATACCCCGAGGCGCGCGAGGCGACGGTGTTCGAAGGTGCCATCGACCTGAAGTTCACCAACCCGAACGACACCGGCGTGGTCATCCAGTCGTTCGCCGACTCGTCCAGCGTCACCGTCCGACTGTGGGGAACGAAAACGGTCGACGTCGAATCGATCACCGGTTCGCGAACCAATTTCACCTCACCGAACACGGTGACACTGCCCGCAGGCGCAGGTTGCGTTGCGTCCGGTGGAGGCCAAGGATTCACCGCCAGCGACACCAGGGTGATCAGCGATGCCGCGTCGGGCAGGGAGATTTCGCGGAACACCAGAACGGTGAAGTACGACCCGATCCCCATCGTCCGATGCGTTCAGCCCGATCGCCCGGACCCCGCTCCGGCACCCGCAGCGGACCCTGCCCCGGAACCGGATGAAGACGAGTGACGACGCAACCGCCGGATCGCAATTCGAATCACGTCGATTCGGACTGTGGCGTCACCGCCCGTTCGGGTGTTTGCTTGCAGTAGGTGTTCACCCGATAGAACTGTGCCCACGCGGGGGTGCACCACGAGATCGAAAGGGAGCTTTGTCCATGGCGCTCACACGCACCGTCCTCGATCAGCAGACGCTTCGTGAGGCGTATGCGCAGTTCCCGAGCGGCGTCGTCGCGATCGCCGCGAAGATCGACGGCGTCCTGGTGGGCTTGGCGGCCAGCAGCTTCGTATCGGTGTCCATCGACCCACCACTGGTGGCGGTGTGCATCCAGAACACGTCGACGACATGGCCGAAACTCGAGTTGGCACCCAATATCGGCGTCAGCGTTCTCGGTGAGGCGCACAACGACGCCGTCCGTACCCTGGCCGCCAAGACCGGTGACCGGTTCGCCGGCCTCGATCTCACCGTCACCGACGGGGGTGCAGCCTTCATCGTCGGTGCCACCGCATGGCTGGACACCACCATCGAGCAGCAAATCCCCGCGGGTGACCACGCAATAGTGTTGCTGCGCATACATTCCCTGGACGTGCAGAGCGAAGTGAACCCAATCGTGTTCCACGGCAGCAAGTTCCGCAAACTGCAGCAGTAGCGGCTGGTCGACTTCGTTGGGCCTGTTCGGTCCGGCCCTGTTCTGCCCGGCCCCAGGATTCCGCATTCGGCTCCCCGAGCTACGCAAACGCGCGCGCATTTGCTGAACGCGCGCAAAATAGCGGCGAGATCGTGAGCGATTCTGCGCGCACCTGACGAATGCGCGCGCGTTTGTGGGACCGGCGTTCGTTTCGGCCTTCGACGCTTCGTCGGGTCGGCCCGCAATACGATGCGCCGCCGACCTGTTCCCTTGTTTTCTCGGTCCCCCTGTTCCCCTGTTCCCCGGTTCCCCGGTTCCCCGGTTCCCCTGTTCCCGGTCCCCGCTCGTCAGCTTCGGCTCCCCAGGATTCCGCAAACGCGCGCGCGTTTGCTGAACGCGCGCGAAATGGTGGCCTGATCGTGGGCGAATCCGCGCGCACCTGACGAATGCGCGCGCGTTTGTGCGACGGACGGCGTGGCGAACTGGTACCCCCGTACCTGTATTCATCCACAGGTCCGAAGTTGTGCACAGGTGGCTACTTTCGTCCCGGAGTCGTTGCGCGCGTAGTCGAGACTCGCAGGATGAAGGATGATCGAATGGTGCGACGCTCGGAGGCGCTTGCCGATGGCCACGCCGATCACGAGTTGCGGGCGCTGTACGAACGCGAGGGATGGGAGCGTTTGGTGAACGGCGTCTACGTGCCGTCGTCGAGGCTTGCCGGCCTTTCGGAGCGGGAGCGCCATCGGCTGTTGATCGACGCCATATTTCCGACGATGGCCGAGGGCAGCGCAGTGAGTCACCGTTCGGCGGCGCTACTGCACGGATTGCCGTTACCCACTGGCGGATTCGACAAGGTCCACGTCACCCGACATCGCCGCGGCGGAGGTCGCGCGAACGCGGCGGTGATCGTGCACTGTGCGCCGTGGGTGCCGTACGCGACCGTCGACGGAATTCCCGCGACCTCGTTGGCGCGGACGGTTGTCGACCTTGCCCGTACTGAGCCCCTTCTGTCGGCGGTGATCGCAGGTGACTCGGCTCTGAAGCGCTGCGATCCGCAGGACCTCGACGCGGAGTTGCAGCGTGCTCGGGGATGGAAAGGTGTGGCGCAGGCGCGACGAGCCGTGTCCCTCATGGACGGGCGGAGCGAAAACCCCGGCGAATCTCAGAGTCGAATCATTCTGCGCGAGAATGGATTCGAAGTCGAGTCGCAGGTGGAGATCCTGGATGCGGACGGACGATCGTTGGCGCGGATCGACTGGCTTGTCAATGGCGTCGTCGTCTGCGAGTTCGATGGTAAAGCCAAGTACACCAAGTACCTACGGCAGGATGAGAACCCCGGCGACGTGGTCTTCAGGGAGAAGGTGCGGGAGGACGCGATGCGCGATCTCGGCTATCCCGTGGTGCGCTGGACCTGGGCAGACCTGGGGAATCCGGCGGAGCTGGTGGCACGCGTAGCCCGAGCTGTGGAGAGGGCTGCAGCCCTGCCGCCACCGCGGGGGAGCGTGCGGGGAACGCCGTGCGGCCGACAAACGCGCGCGCATCTGCCGAACGCGCGTGAAATTGCCTGAAGATCCTGCAGAATTCGCGCGCATCTGACAAACGCGCGCGCATTTGCGGTAGCCCGGGGTTCGCACTCCGCCACTCTGGCAAACGCGTGCGCGTTTGCCGCAACCCCGACCCCCGCACACGACAACGGCCGCACCCGAGAACAGGTGCGGCCGTTGTGAGTTCAGGGAATCAGAATGCTGCTTCGTCCAGTTCCATGATGTCGTTGTCGATGTTGGTGAGGATTGCGCGGGTGGAGGTGAGCTGCGGCAGGATGTTCTTGGCGAAGAACGAGGCCACTGCGACCTTGCCTTCGTAGAACGCCTTGTCCTTGCCCTCTGCGCCGTTGTCGAGTGCGGCGATGGCGATTTCGGACTGACGCAGCAGCAGCCAACCGATGAGCAGGTCGCCGAAGCCCATGAGGAATCGCACCGATGCCAGGCCGACCTTGTACAGCTCGGCGGGCTGGTCCTGTGCGCCCATGAGGTGCTGGGTCATCGAGGTGACGATGGCCTGCACGTCTTCGAGTGCGGTGGCGAGCAGTGCACGCTCGGCCTTGAGGCGGCCGTTTCCTGCTTCGCTGTCGATGAACGACTTGATCTGTCCGGCAACGTGAGCCAGTGCTACGCCGCGGTCGCGGGCGATCTTGCGGAAGAAGAAGTCCTGCGCCTGGATGGCGGTGGTTCCTTCGTACAGCGAATCGATCTTGGCGTCGCGGATGTACTGCTCGAGGGGGTAGTCCTGCAGGAATCCGGAGCCGCCGAGGGTCTGCAGGGATTCTGCGAGTACCTGGTAGGCGATTTCGGAGCCGACGCCCTTGACGATGGGCAGCAGGAGGTCGTTGACGCGGTACGCGATGTCTGCGTCTGCGTCCGAGACCTGCTTGGCGGTGACGGGATCCTGGTGCGCTGCGGTGTAGAGGTACACCGCGCGCAGGCCCTCCGAGTAGGCCTTCTGCATCATCAGGCTGCGACGCACGTCGGGGTGGTGGGTGATGGTGACGCGCGGAGCGGTCTTGTCGGTCATCTGCGTCAGGTCTGCGCCCTGGACGCGCTCCTTGGCGTACTCGAGTGCGTTGAGGTAGCCGGTGGAGAGGGTGCCGATTGCCTTGGTGCCCACCATCATTCGAGCGTGCTCGATGACGTCGAACATCTGCGCGATGCCCTTGTGGACCTCGCCGACGAGCCAGCCCTTGGCGGGGACGCCGTGGCCACCGAAGGTGAGCTCACAGGTGGCGGAGGCCTTGAGGCCCATCTTGTGCTCGACGCCGGTGACGAATGCGCCGTTGCGCTCGCCCAGCTCGCCCTTCTCGAAGTCGAAGAGGACGGACGGTACGAAGAACAGGCTCAAGCCCTTGGTGCCCGGTCCGGCACCTTCGGGACGAGCGAGTACGAGGTGGAAGATGTTCTCGAACAGGTCGTCGGAGACGGCCGAGGTGATGAAGCGCTTGACGCCCTCGATGTGCCACGAGCCGTCGTCCTGCTTGATGGCCTTGGTGCGGCCTGCGCCGACGTCGGATCCGGCGTCGGGCTCGGTGAGGACCATCGTGGCACCCCAGCCGCGCTCGACGATGACCTTGGCCCATTCCTTCTGCTCGTCGGTTCCGTTGTGGAACAGGATGTTCGCGAAGCCGGGGCCTGCGGAGTACATGAATGCCGCGGGCTGTGAGCCGAGGAGCATCTCGTTGATGCCCCACAGGAGGTTGCGGGGGGCGGGCATGCCGCCGATTTCCTCGTCGAGACCGACACGCCACCACTCGCCGTCGTAGAGCGCCTTGAACGACTTCTTGAAGGAGTCGGGCAGCTTCAGGCTGTGGGTTTCGGGATCGAAGACGGGCGGGTTGCGGTCGGCGTCCGCGAAGGACTCGGCCAGCGGTCCCTCGGCCAGACGTACGACCTCACGCAGCATGTCGCGGGCAACTTCGCCGTCCATGTCGCCGAAGTTGTCGCCTTCGAGTGTCTCGTCGAGTCCGAAAAGCTCGAAGAGGTTGAACTCGAGGTCCCGAAGGTTGCTCTTGTAATGGCCCATTGCTCGTTCGCTCTCCAGTCGGTGGTGCGGTCTCGTGAGTACCGCCCAAGTTAGCTACTCGTCGGTAACTTAAGGGATATTACCCTCGATCCGGTTCGCTGCCAAGGGGAGACCTACTCGCCAGTAGCAGTGCATCGATCGCTGTGCCGCCGGTCACGTCGCGATAGCGGTTCTCGGCGGTGAGGACGGTCAGTCGAGTACCGATGTCCGACGCCAAATCCTCTGGCGTGTAGAGGATTTCGGCTTCCTGTGGGCCGCCGACGCCGGACTCGATGTTTGCGGCGTGGTGTCCGAGAATCATGAGGATTCCGTCAGGTTTCAGTGCCGACACCGCCCTCGAAACGGCCGCCTGCCGCTCCTCCGGGGGCAGGTGGAGGTACAACATGAGAACCAGGTCATAGTTCGGTTCTGTTGACAACTGCGTCACATCGGCGTGGACCCAGGTCAGGCGTTCGCGCACCGATCGCGGTGCCGAAGCGGCAACACGACTTGCCTTCGTCAGTGCGACCGAGGAGAAATCGACGGCGTCGACGGTCCAGCCGCGGGTTGCCAACCAGATGGCATTTCGACCCTGTCCGGCCGCGAGATCGAGTGCCCGACCACGTTTCAGCGTCGTCGCGACTTCCACCACTGTTGCGTTCGGTGCCTCGCCGTAGACGAGTTCTCGGCCTTCGTACTTGCGATCCCACTCTGCGGCGTCCACCCGGGGAAGCCTAGTGGGGGTACCTACAGCGTCGCGCGCAGCAGCAGCACGTTGTAGTTCTGGTAGACGGTGGCGAGGAAGTACAGGTCGCGGCCGGTCGAGTAGGGGTGGATGTACGGCGCGTAGATGGAGCTGACCTCGCGGGTGTCGACCAGAACCTCCGGCGCGCTCCACGGCCCGACGGGCGACGGCGAGCGCCGAAGCACGATCGAGTTGGCATTGTCGGTCGTCATCATCAGGTACTGACCGAGGGTCGCGTTGTATGCGACGGACAGTTCGCCGACGCCGCCGACGATGGGTGCGGCTGCGGCCGGGTCACCCTTCTTCCAGTCCTGCCCGGTCCAGTACTCGTATTCGCCGAGCCTGGCGATGTCCTGTTCCTTGACGCGGGCGACGTGACCGAGGTTGAAGCGGCCGGGCGGGGTGCCGTACTGGTAGACGTAACCGCCGTCCTTCAGGTAGGCGCTCTGCTGGAAGTTACGGTCGCCGCCGACGCTGGGCCGCTGGGTCTCGGGCAGTGCTGCCCAGTTCTCTCCGTTGTCGTTCGACACTGCCAGGCCGGAGAAGTTGGTCTCCCAGGTTCCTGCGGGTCCCCAGTTCTTCACGGACATCAGGTTCAGGTACTGACTGTCGCCGACGGCCACGCCTGCCGTCGGGATTCGGCTGATCTCGACGAACGGGATCTTGGGGCTGGGGACGACCTCTTTGGTCTGGCCGATGGGGTCGAGTACGACGCTGTCGAAGTTCATGCCGTCGGCGAGGTTGCGGTCGTTGCTACGCACGATGGCGTTGCTGCGCCACGACCACAGGCTGCCCTGCAGCAGGTTGGGTACGCCGAGACCGGCGGTGTCGCCGAAAGCAGTCAGTACCTCGCCGCGGCCGTTGTCCCACATGATGCCGAGATCGGTGCCGATCATGTTGACGTTCTGAGTGTTGTTGGGGCTCGACATCCCGGTGACCTGAGCGACGGCTTGTGCGCGACCCTGCAGTTGCGGGAGCCCGAACGTGCCGTTGAGTCCGGCAATGGGATTGACCGCGTTGGGATTGGCGAGCGCGTTGGGCCCGGTGACCAGCAGCGATGTGGCAACGGCCATGACGGCAACGGTCAATACTCTGGAACCCACGCGACTCACGACGTTCTCCCGATTTCGATTCACTCCCCGGTAATCGAGGAGAACCATATCAGCGGTTTGTTCGAGGGGGGATAAATCGGGCGATCCGCTGTTTCGAGAAATCGGGCGAATGCACCTCGGTGTCGTAATCTGGAGAGCGTGAGTGATCTGCCCGATTCCCGGCTGGCGAGGGATTTGTCCGTCAGTGCGATGCGGCTGAATCGGAGGCTCCGTCTGCGCCATTCCAGTGACAGATTGCCCGTCGCTCACCTGTCGATTCTGACGACGTTGCTCCGTGAGGGGCCGATGACGACGGGGGAGTTGGCGGCCCGAGAGCGGATCAAGCCGCCGTCGGTGTCCAGGTCGTCGCATGCCTTGGTCGAGTCGGGGCTCATGTGCCGGGAGCCGCATCCGACAGACGGTAGACAGGTGGTTCTGCGGCTGACCGATGCGGGGACGGCGACCGCGCGTCAGGAAGTAGCCGCTCGGGAAATGGCGCTCGCGGAGCAATTGGACGCGTTGACGCCGCAGCAGCGGGAGACTCTGGCCGCAGCGGCTCGAATTCTGACCCAGATCGTCGAACGGGTCGACTGAACACCCTCAGTTCTCGTGGTGAACTTCGTGATCGAGAGTGTCGACGTCCCATTCGATGGTGGACCCCAATTCTTCGGAGTCACCCCGGCGCGCGACGCGGCCGAGGACGACGGCGACGAGTATCGCCACCACCATCCACACGGCTACGCCTATCAACAACCCGGTCATGTCACACTTTCTAGCACCTGTGTCTGTGAAATCGCCGTGAAACGGTGGTTCGGCTTTGTTGCAATTCGAAATTGGTCGTGTACGGTCCGGCAATTCGGACAGATCGAACGCACTGTTCCACAACGGATGTGGAGATTCCGGGCCGCGAATGGATTTTCGGTGTGAACGGACCTACCGGAACGCGCGACGCACCGATCAATTTTCCAATTGCGTGACGGCAATACGGAAACGGCTGGTCGGTATGCACAATTGCGCGACGGCGTCGAGATCGGACTCGAAATCGACATCGCGTAATTCGGGGAGCATCGTGATCGACGCTCCTGCGGCGGTCAGAGCCTCGAGTGTGTCGGTGCCCGTCGACGGCGCAGACATGGGCACGTCGAGCAAGGACCGTGCGAGGTCGGGGTTGCGCAGGCCCAACGCCCACCAGCCACCGTCCTCGGCCGATCCCAGTACGTCGCTGCTGCCGAGCAACGCGGCCGCGTCGGACAGTAATTGCGCCGTCACCTGTGGGGTGTCCATGCCGATCTGCAGAGTTGCTCCGGTGGTGGCCGCGTCGGCGTGTGCGTTCGCCAGTCGTTCGCCCAACCCGTCGCCGCGCTGCGGAATCACCGTGAACGACGCCAGGGCCCGGGTGAGTTCCTCGGCACGAGCCGCGTCGGCGAGTGCGCCGGTGAGGGCCACGACACGGCGGTCGACGTCGGCGGCCGAGACGGCGTCGAGGGTGTCCAGCAGCGAGGCCGCGGCCAGATCGGCTGCGGCGGCGTTGCCGATCGTGGCGGCGAGGCGTGTCTTGGCCAGCCCGGGAACGGGGGCTTTGGCGACGACGAGAGCGGTGACGGTCACGAGAGCACCTTCCAGAAATCTCGCACGGCGACGATCGTCCCCTTCACCGAGCCCGAGACCTTGGACGTGCCGGCTGTCCGTGGCCGGTAGTCCACGTCGTGTTCGACGACGGTCCAGCCGGCTTCGGACGCCAGTACGAGCAACTGCAGGGGGTAGCCCGAGCGGCGGTCGGTGACATCGAGGTCGAGCAATGCCTGACGGCGTACCGCGCGGATGGCTCCCAGGTCGTGTACCGGCAGCTTGTACTTGGTTCGAAGCCGAAGCGAGAGAACGGCATTGCCGATTCTGGCGTGCAGCGGAGAGCTTCCCTTCGCCGGTCGGCGGCGACCGACGGCGAGGTCCGCGTGATCCAGGGCCGCCACGAGGGTCGGCAGATCGCGTGGATCCATCGAGCCGTCTCCGTCGAGGACGCAGACGATGTCGGTGTCGGCCGCGACGACGCCTGCGTGCACTGCTGCGCCGTAGCCGGGCACAGTTTCGGAGACCACTGTTGCTCCGTGGGCAGTGGCCACAGCGGCGGTGGCGTCGGTCGAGTTGTTGTCCACCACGATCGTCAGGTAGCCCGCCGGTACCGAATCGAGCACTGCCGGAAGCGATTCGGCCTCGTTCATGCAGGGGATGACGACGGTGACCGATTCCTGTTCAGACACGGGGTGGTCCCGTTCCTTCGGCGTCGCGCAACGGTGCGTCGGCGAAGGCGGTGAGACCGTCCCTCGGCATGATCTTCGCGCGGAATCCCAGTGTCTCTTCGGCCAGTCGGGAACTGGCGACGATGTGCCGTACGTCGCCCGCTCGGTAGCGTCCGGTGATCTCGGGTGTCGGTCCGCCGCGTGCGTCGGCGAGGATGCCGGCGACCTCGCCGATGGTGATCGGCTGCCCCGAGCAGACGTTCAGGGCGGTGAACCCGTCGACCTCCGCGTCGATCGACGCGATGTTGGCGGCTGCTACGTCGTGGACGTGCACGAAATCGCGGGCCTGCTTGCCGTCCTCGTAGACAGTCGGGGCCCGACCGAGTTCCAGAGACGACCGGAACATCGCTGCCACACCGGAATACGGGGTGTTGCGCGGCATGTTCGGTCCGTAGACGTTGTGGTAGCGCAGTGCGACCACCGAGCCGCCCGTGGACACCGCCCATGCGGAGGCGTAGTTCTCCTGGGCCAGTTTGCTCGCGGCGTAGATACTTCTGGGTTCCAGAGTCGAATCTTCTTCGACCAGAAGCCAATCGAGAGGCTCACCGGATGCCGGGTCTCGATTGTCGAACAATCCCGCGTCGAGGTCGGCGCGAGTGCGGGGACGGGGAACGACGGTCTCGCCGGACGAATTGATGTATCGCCCTTCGCCGTAGACGACCATCGACGAGGCGAGAACCAGGCGAGAACAGCCCGCCTCGTACATCGCGGCGAGCAGAACCGCCGTCCCGTAGTCGTTGTGGCTGGCGTAAGCCGGGGCATCTGCGGCGTCGACGCCTGCTCCGACGACAGCGGCCTGGTGACACACGACGTCCACCCCGCGCAGTGCGTCGACGAGCGAGTCCTTGTCGCGCACATCGAGATCGATGATCCCGTCGGCTCGCGCTCCTGGACCGTGAGCCGATTCCAACATGGCGTCGACGGCTACGACCTCGTGGCCGGAGCCGGCTGCCGCATCGAGAATGTGTCCACCGATGAATCCGGCTGCGCCGGTGAGCAGTACCCGCGTCATGGCAGTTCGATCGGCAGCGTCAGGCCGGTGTGCACCCGACACGTGGGGCAGTCGCCGGTGGGAGCGTCGGAGATGGCCGAGCGCACCAGTGCCTTGAGCGGCTCGATGTTCTTCTGGAATTCGGCGAACACGTCCACTGCCTTGACACCCTGACCGGACTCGATGCCGGCGTCGAGGTCGGTCACCAACGCGATCGGTGCGTAGCAGAGCTCGAGTTCACGAGCCAGGACCGCCTCGGGGTGGCCGGTCATGTTCACCAGCGTCCAACCCTGGCGGGCGAACCACTGACTCTCGGCACGAGTGGAGAACCGAGGACCTTCGACGACGACCATGACGCCGCCGTCGATCGCCGAGTTCTGGACCGCGGACTTCCTCAACGTGGGGCAGTACGGGTCTGCGAACTCGACGTGAATCCCGCCCTGGTCGAAGTAGGTCTGCGCGCGCCCGGAAGTTCGGTCGACGAGTTGATCGGGAATCACGACGGTGCCCGGGCCGTACTCGGACACCAGGGACCCGACCGCGCACGGGGCGAACACTCGCCGCACTCCGAGCATCCGCAGCGCCCACATGTTGGCGCGATACGGCAACGTGTGCGGCGAGTACTCGTGGTTTCGTCCGTGTCTGGGCAGAAACGCGACTCGCCGACCTTCCACCTCGCCCAACGTGATCGGGGCGCTCGGAGTGCCGTAGGGCGTGTCCAGCACTACCTCCTCGGCGTCACCGCCGAAGAACGAATAGAAGCCGCTGCCGCCGATGACGGCTATCTCGGCCCGCCCCGTCGCGTCGTTGTCCATCTACTCATCCTCCATCACCGTGGGTCGATATGCTGGTCCGAAGTCGTGGTCGCCTTCAAGTCCGCAGGGAGAAAAGACTATCCGTTACTGGAGAGAAGCCGTCGCCGGCACGTTGGCCGTCGTGCTCGTGGTGGTCGCGTTCGTCGTTCCGTACCTGGGAAACGAACTCGTCACCCCCATCATCAACAGAACTCCGCAGCAGGTGCGTGATTTCGCCGATGCAGCACCGCTGTTCGGCTTCCGCGAGATTCATGTGGGATGGGGAACTCCCGTAGCCGTCCTGATCGCCGTGGCCACCGTGTTGTGGGGGCCGACGGTGGCACGCCGACTGTCGTGGACGCGCCTGTTGTTCGTCGTGTGGGGTGCGTCGGCGGCCTGGGCGATGTCGCTGGCGATGGTGGACGGTTGGAAGCGCGGCTTCGTGAACCGGCTGGCATCGACGGACGAGTACCTGCACGAGGTGCCCGGCATCACCGACATTCCCGCCACGCTTCGCGGGTTCTCCGATCGCATTCTGGACTACCAGGCCGATTCGTGGACGACGCACGTGTCGGGTCATCCACCCGGCGCGTTGCTCACCTTCGTCTGGCTCGACCGTCTCGGCCTCGGCGGTGGAGCCTGGGCGGCGGCGCTCTGTGTGCTGGTCGGCACGAGTGCCGCTGTGGCGCTGGTACTGACACTCCGAGTACTCGGCGACGAGAACATGGCGCGGCGTGCAGCACCGTTCGTGGCCATCGCCCCGGCCGCGATCTGGATCGCCGTCTCCGCCGATGCGGTCTATGCCGGTGTCGCCGCGTGGGGAATTGCGCTGCTGGCGATTTCGACGAAGCGCTACCTGTGGCCCGCGTCGATCGGCGCGGGGGTACTGCTCGGCTTCGGCGTGTATCTCAACTACGGGTTGGTGCTGATGGGTCTGCCCGCCGTCGCGGTGCTGATCGCCGGACGAAAGATTCTGCCGTTCGTCGGCGCGCTGATCGGTGCGCTGATCGTTGCCGGGATCTTCACCGCGTACGGATTCTGGTGGTACGACGGGTACGAACTGGTGCAGGAGCGCTACTACCAGGGCATCGCGAAGGACCGCCCGTTCGAGTACTGGGGCTGGGCGAACTTCGCGGCACTGTTCTGCGCGTTGGGTGTTGCTGTGCCCGCTGCGTTCCCGCGGATACTCACTCGGCTCCAGCCGATCAATCTGTTGGTGATCGCGGCGATCGCGGCGGTGGTGATGGCGGATCTGAGCCAGTTGAGCAAGGCAGAGACCGAGAGAATCTGGCTGCCCTTCGCGATGTGGATGCTGGTCGCGCCCGCGGTGTTGCCGATGCGGACGCATCGTTTCTGGTTGGCGCTGCAGGTGATCGGTGCGTTGGCGATCAATCATCTGCTGTTCACGAACTGGTGAGCGGAGCCAGCGTCATCTGAGCGAACCAGCGCCCGTCGATCGGTGCCACGTCCACAACTCGCAAGCCTGCGGCGTTGGCGAGATCCGCGGTGGCGTCGGCGCTGACACTCGACCAGGCGAACCAGTCGCCGACCATGGTGTCGGTTTCCCATCGCACGGTGCGGTGCCGAATTCCCGTGTTGCTGGGCGCATCCACTTCGGCGATGACGGCTCCGTGGGGTGCGAGCAGGTCGGCTGCCCGGCGGAGCAGTCGTACCGGGTCTCCGCCGATGCCGATGTTTCCGTCCGCGAGGAGGACACACGACCAGTTGCCGGTGTCGGGCAGTGGCTCGAAGAGGTCGCGGAGAACGGCGTTGCCACCGCGTCCGATGGTCAGATCGACTGCTGCTCGGGAGGTGTCGACACCGAGTGCCGAAACGCCGCGTCGAGCAAGCGCTTCGGTGAGTCGACCCGGACCGCAGCCGAGGTCGATCGTGGACCCGGTACAGCGGCTGAGCATGGCGTGGTCCGCGCGGCGATCCTCGGCTGACGAGGCGCTGCCACCCATCCACCGTGCGGTGGGAAGCTGCTGCCTGCTGCCGTCGGAATCACCTATCCAGCAAGGTAGTCCGGCTGCTGCGCGGTTGAAGAGTGTATCGGCGGTGACGCTCATGCTCGGCTCCGTACGAGGGTCCATCGAATGAAGTAGGCGGCGGCGCTCACGGTGAACAACACCGCGGTCAGCGCTAGCCAACGTCCGAGAAAGGGTTCCTGGGTCAAACCGGTTGCGGCCCGGTACGACTCCGCGCCCTGGGAGAGTATCCCGGGGAAGAACATCAGAAACGTCAGTGCTGTCCCGAGAGCGGGAACTCGAACGAAATTCACCGGCGACACGGCCAGGCGGCGGCGTGGAATGCCGGTGATCAGCCGATCGGCCAGCGAGTAGAGCGGGAACAGTACGGCGTCGTGCAGCAGTACCGATCCGAAGAACCACACGAGAACGGATTTCCACCACACGTCGCTGTTCCACAGTGTCTGCGGCCCTGCGAGTGTGACGACGTAGCCGACGAGGGCGAACGAGAGCAGCAGACCGACCGCATGCAGCGGGTGTCCGCCGTAGCTCTTCGTGAACGCTCTCATCTTCGGGCTCCTGACCGTGCGATGCAAACACCCGTGCGCGAGAGCCACCGTCTTTCACGGCGGCATCTCGCGCACGGGCGTTCAGGAGGTGATTAGGCAGTGCTGACCGTGATGGTCGCAACGCCGACGAGCAGACCCGGGGTCACAGCATCGGTGTTGAAGGTGCTGTTGAGCAGTCCGGCTGCGGTCTCCGAGATCTTCACCTGGGTGCCCTGCAGGATTGCGGTGTTGTCAGGTCCGGTTGCGAGCGGCTGCAGGGTGCGGCCGTCCAGATCGAACAGCACTGCGTCTGCGGCTGCTTCTTCGCCGTTGACCATGACGTCACCGGTGAGGAGCGAGGTGCCCGGGTCGATGTCGAAGTTGATGAGCTCGACGACGGTCTCGCCGGCGGTCAGCGACAGGCCGCTGCCGTCGTGCATGATCTCACCCTGGACGTAGGGGTCGACGGTGCCGGGCTCCCAGTACTTGACGTCGCCGCCGGTGATCGGGAATCGGATGGATCCGTCTGCGAGAGTGGCAGTTCCGACGACACCGGGCGTGAGGCCCAGGGTGGTCAGTGCGCCGGTGAAGCCGGGATCGAGTGCAACTGCGGTGTCGACACCGTTGCTGAGGTCGGGGACCTCGGCTGCGGGCTCGGGCATGCTCTCGGTGGTTTCCATGGCCGACGATGCCGAGGAGGTGGCTGCGTCGGTGGTGTCGGACGCTTCGTCGCTGGAGCATGCGGCAAGCGGGACGATGGTGAGTGCACCGATTGCGGTGGCGGCCAAAGCTTTACGAACAGTGAACATGTCGGTCAACCTTCCGTGCTCGTCTCTCGAGCGTTGTGGGTCATTCGGCGCTGCTTGCCGAGCGGATGGGTTCCATCTCGATCCCCTGCAAGGGAGCGTGCCCACCTGTTACCCGACAAACCGGACTGCCAAACCGGAAAGTTTCCGAAGGTTCACTCGGATTCAACGAAGGATCAAGTCCGCCGCCCGTTCGCCGATCACCACCGACGGTGCATGAGTGTGTCCGCGGATGATGCTGGGCATGATCGACGCGTCGGCGACGCGAAGGCGATCGACGCCCCGCACCCTTAGTTCGGCGTCGACGACACTGTCGGCGTCGTTGCCCATACGGGCCGTGCCCACGGGGTGATACAGAGTGTGCGCATTCTGCTCGAGGGCCTCGGTGAGCAGGTCCGCCGGGGAGATGTTCGACGCCACCCTGGGGCGGACGATGTCGCCGAGTTCGCCCTTCATCGAGGGGGTTTCGGAGATTGCAACGCAGGCCCGTAGCCCCTCGATCATGGCGCGGCGGTCGAGTCCGCCGGGGTCGCTGAGGTAGCGCGGCTCCACGATGGGCTTGGCCATGGGGTCGGCCGAGCGGAGGGTGATCTCGCCTCGGCTCTCGGGTTTGACGAGTACCGCGCCGATGACGGCAGCATGCGAATCCTGGCCGACGAGTCCCTCGTCGAAGAACGGTGCCGGTCCGAAGATGAGTTCCACGTCGGGCAGGGCGAGGTCTTCTCGGCTCTTGATGAATCCGTACGCCTCGGCGACGTTGGAGGTGAGCATGCCGCGTCGGCGCGTGAGGTAGTTGACCAACTCGGGGATCTTCTCGGCGTGGAAGAGGGAGTCTCTTTCGGTTTTCCAGCCGATGAGGGCGGCCAGGTGGTCGAGGAGATTCTGCCCGACGCCCGGTGAGTGGTGCTGAACGGTGATGCCGTGGGATTTGAGCTGTTCCTGGTCGCCGATGCCCGAGAGCATCAGCAGCTGCGGAGTGTTGACGGCTCCGCCGGAGAGGATCACTTCCTTGCGTGCGCGCACGGTGTGTGTCTGTCCACCGGAGGTGTACTCGACGCCTACTGCCGCAGTGCCCTCGAAGAGGACGCGAGTGGCGTGTGCCTCGGTGAGGACGGTGAGGTTCTTGCGCTTCTTCGCCGGTCGCAGGTAGGCATCCGCGGTGCTCCATCGTGCTCCGCGCTTCTGGTTGACCATCGTGCGGGTGAAGCCCTTGGGCTCGGGCAGGTTGGCGGTTTCCAGCGGATAGCCTGCTTCTTCGACGCCGTCGAGGAACGAGGACGTCAGGTCGCGGGGGCTGCGCTGGTGAGAGACGATGAGTGGGCCGTCGGTTCCCGCGTCGAGTGCTGTTGTGCCCTCGATGTTCTCGATCTTGCGGAAGTATCCGACGAGGTTGCGGAAAGCCCACGAGTCGTCGGACACCGCTGCCCAGTCGTCGTAGTCGGCGGCGAATCCGCGTACCCACATCATGGCGTTCATCGACGACGAGCCACCGAGCATCTTGCCGCGCGGCCAGTAGATGCTGCGATCTCGAAGCTCCGGCTGCGGTTCGGTCAGGTAGTCCCAATCCACCTCGCTACGAAAGAGTTTGGAGAATGCAGCGGGGATGTGGGCGAACTTGTTCTTGTCCTCGGGGCCGGCCTCGAGGAGGATCACCTCGTTGCGCGGGTCTGCGCTGAGGCGGTTGGCCACCACTGCGCCTGCGGAACCTGCGCCCACCACGATGTAGTCGGCAGTCTTGTGCTGTGAGCTCATCTTTGTCCTTGACGTCGGTGCGGGCGCAGAGGTGTCAGCCGCGCAGGGCGGAAGCGAATATCGCAGGCAGTTTGGACCAGGACGGCGCACCTGCGAATGCGGTGAGCAATTTGCCGGTCGATGCTGCGGTTTTGTTCGTGACGAACCACGGTGGCTTCGGAGAGATGGAGAGTTCGCCGTTGATCAGCGAGCGCGGCATCGGTCGGAACGGACCGCGCACCACTGTTCGCTCGGCCCCGTCGATCAGCAAAGCGTTGTGCACGATGCCGATTCCGCTCTGGACGTCGTCTACTGTGTGGCCGGGGAATGCGCCCCAGGTGGCCGCTGCGGTGAGGAATCCGATGGCCGTCCAGGCGTTGACGGCGATGGTGCCGTAGCGCAGGTCCGCGAGCATGGTGTCGAACTTCTCCCCGAGTCCCTTGATGGTGGCGGGGGTGCCGATGATGTTGATGCCGAGTGTTCCGGTGAATTCCTCGTTCGCGGCCTGCACTGCCTTGGCGGCGAATGCTGCTCCGCTGTAGGGCAATTCGATGATGCCCATGACCGGGGCGAAGTACTCGGTCTGCAGCAGCGGTGCGTATTCACCGGGGTTCAGATCGGTGATGAGCACGCGGCCACCGCGCTCGCCGAGGCGTTCGGCGGACGGGTAGGTGGCGGTGGCGTCGGACACTCGCTTGTCGCTGCCGGGGTAGTAGGGAGCTCGGGCAGGCGCGCGGTCGAGGGCGGCGCGCAGGGCGGCGACGAATTCGTCGCGCTGCTTCCATTCCGAAGACAGAACGACGACCTGTGAAGCGACACAGTTGTATCCACTGTTGTGCAGGCGTTGGGTGGCGATGTGTTCGGCCTGGAACTCGATGTCGGCACGGCTCCACTCACCGGGCAGAACGATGGTGGGCGAGACGCCGCCGAGTTCGCTGGAGATCTCCTTGGTGAGGATCGGGTCGTTGGCCGCCTTGCGCGCAGCTCCGTCCGGGCCGGGACCGAAGACGATCGCGTCGTGCGTGATGGCACTGCCGGTCATGTGAACGTGGTCGACGCTGTCGTGCTGGACCAGGTAGGTGCCCACGTCGGCTCCACCGGTGAGCAGGCGCAGTGCGCCGATGTCCACGAGCGGTGCGAGGACTTTCTCGAACACCGGCAGCAGTGGATCCATGATGGGGTTGAGCTTGAGCGCGACGACTCGGTTGAAGGCGATCAGTTCGTACAGCGCGTCCAGCGGCGCGATCGAGGTGATGTTGCCCGCGCCGAGCACCACTCCGATGCCTGCGGTGCTGGTGGGATGGAGCTGGGCGAGGCCCGCGGTCCGCTGTGCGGTTGCACGGTCGATTCCGGGCTTCAGCCATACCTCGGCGGTGAACCCGTTGAGCAGGAGTCGCTCGAAGATGTTGAGGGGCAGTACCGACACCGTCGTGCGTCCACCGGGCGCCGTACCGAACGTGGCACCGGCCAGTGGGCTGCTGTCCGCCTCGAGCGCCGCAAGCGTGTGTGCCACGGTGCCGAGTCCGTTCAGGAACGAGTACGGACCCGACAGCCATTCCTCTCCGACGAGGCTGGACGAGGCGTCGAGGCCCTTGATCGACGCTGCCGCCGTCACCCACTCCTGCGCGTGAGCTGTGGTCAGCGCATGCACGCGTTCGAGGATGGCCCGCCGCTCGGCCAGGGTGAGGCGTCCCCAGTTCTTCTCTCCCTCGACCAGATCGGCGAGTGCCGAGTCGACTGCCTCGGTGGGTCCCGTCTTCGGTACGGATTGCAGGTGTGGGGTCACGTCGCTGGTCAACTTCTCGGCTCCACTCGTCGTTCGGGTACACGGCTTCACTGTGATTGTGGTCGCACTCGGTCGCCTGACGCTATGGGCCACGGGCCTCAATAGGATGCGACGGTTTGTGCCGTCGCACAATGTGGCTGTGGTGTGGCTTACACGGGTGAGGCTAGAGTTCTGCCATGACCGCGACCGAGTTCGATGTGCATCCGTCACCGACCGATCTGGCCGCGACGATGCTCGACGGCGTCGACGACCTGGCGACGGAACTGGTGCGACGGATCCTGGGGGCCGAGCACGCCTACCTCGAATCGACGCTGCTCACCACCGAGCAGCTCTACGAGGCGTCGCGGAGCAATCTGGCGTCGATGCTGGGCAAGCTGTCCGGTCGTGCTCCCATGCGACTCGAGTCGGCGCGGGACGCGGGCCGACTCAAAGCCGAGCAGGGGGTACCGCTGGCTGCCCTGCTGCATGCTTTCAGGCTGGGCGGCAGGTTGGTCTGGGACGAGTTGATGGAACGTTCGGACGGCCGGGCCAGTCATGCGCTGCTGGACATGGCCGCCCAGGTCTGGGCGCTGGTCGACGTGTACTCCGACGAGGCAGCGGAAGCCTATCGAGAGAGCGCGGACATGCGTGCCCGCGAGAGCGCCGAAGCCCGTGGCCGCCTCATCCGGGTGCTCTTCGCCGATCACGGTGCCAATCCGACTGCCGCCGCCGACGCGTTGCGCACGTTTCGCATTCCCGACCACGGCTACTTCGCGGTGGTCTCGCAGGAGCCGTTGACCGCAGCGGTGGGGATCGACAAGTTGATCTCTCGCCTCCGTACCGCGGGTGCCGAATCGGTGTGGGACGCCGAGGTGGACGGTAGCGTCGGGCTGATCTGTGCCGCAACGGAATCGGAGATCGATTCGGCGTTGGTCACCCTCAGCGAGCTGTGTCCGGGACGCGTGGGGGTGAGTTCGGTCTTCCGGTCCCCGTCGGGTATCGGCGACGCCGTGGGCCAGGCCCGGCTGGCGAGGTCGTGCACCTCGAGCCAGGCCGCACCGTCCACACCGGTGCGCTACGACTCCGTGCCGGTACCGCTCCTGCTGGTCCGCGATCCGAAATCGGGCCGGATCGCCTCACGTCAGATACTCGGTGATCTGCTGGCGTTGCCGCGAGCCGAACGGCAGAGCCTGCTGGACACCCTGGACGCCTGGTTCTCGTGCGGCGGTTCCACCCGCGATGCCGCCGAATCGCTGCACTACCACCGCAATACGGTGTTGTATCGGCTGCGTCGAATTGCCGAGCTCACCGGTCGCGACTTCCGTGATCCGGTTCAGGCCGCGGAACTCTACGTCGGGCTCAGGGCGTATCAGCTCCTGACCTGAAGGGTCAGTGGCTGGCGAGGACGACGTCGAGGATTCCGGCTCCCAGCGGCACCGGTACGCAGGTCGGGGGACGCGCGTTCGCCGGGTCCAGAGCGTTGAGCGCCAGCCGCAGCGCGGTGGGATCGTAGGTGAACGTGAAGTGCGCTACCTCGGTATCGGGGCACACGTCCTGCACCACGATGTTGTGCGCTCCCGGATCCCGAAGCAGCGCATTGGTGTACGGCTGGATCACCTCGTCGACCCTGGTTGCGATGGACGTGTACTCCACCCCCGGCACGGTGTCGCCGCCTGCATTGAGTCGGTCGAGGAAGTCGGATCCGGCCATCAGCTGGGCCAGACCCGGGCCGAATTCGCTTGCCAGGACACCGGTTGCACCCGGCACCGCCTGCACGACGGGTGACACTCCGTACATGGTGCCGCCGTAGGTCGGCGATGCGATCCCCACCCAGCGATCGACCACGTAGGCACCGCCGAGCCTGTTGACGAAGTACCGAGCGACCGCGGCACCTTGCGAGTAGCCGACCACGTCGACTGCGGCGGCGCCGGTCGCCCGGAGTATCGACAACGTCATCGCCTTCAGTTGTGCTGCACTGTCTTCGATGACGCCGTAGCCGTTGGATTTGCCGTCCGGTGACGTGCCGTAGTTGATGGCGAAGACGCAGAATCCGGCTGCTTTCAGAATCGGTGCGAAGCCGGCCCAGTCCGAGTACGCGGTGGCGTCGGTGCCGTGCACCAGGACGACGGGATTCGGGTGGGCTGCGGTGGGCTTGCAGCTCATGTCGTTGGCTCCGGGCGGGGCGGCGTCGCGATTGGATGCCGCGTAGCGAATGGCATCTGCGTGATCGGGTTGCTCGGGGGCCGCGGCGATGGGCATCACCGGCCCCGCGTGTGCGGAGGGCGCGAGCAGTGCACCGGCGGCGGCGATTACGAGGGTGATCAGACTCCGCCGTGGTCCGCGCATGGATCGACGATATTCCTCGAACTGTGGAATGTCCCTATGAAAAGAGGTCGGAGCTGATAAAAGTCACAAGAATTGTTCTGTCGTCGAATTCGTGCCTGATGCGCACACCGCTCGGGGCCCAGCCGTAGTGGCTGGGCCCCGTACGGACAGCAGTTGCTGCTCTGCAGGTCAGAGGCGACTCACGCGCAACCAGTCGACACTCATCGTCTGCGGATACGGTGTGCTGTTCAATGTCTTTCCGACCCAGTTGTTGCCCACAGCGACGTTGAAGAGGATGTAATGCGGCCAGGTGCCCGAGAAGGCCTTCCAGTTGCCGCCTTTTGCCTCGTACTGGGCCTGAGTCAGGGAGAACCGGGCGACTCCGTCGACGAACCAGGTGATGCTGTTCGGTAGCCAGTCGATTCGGTAGGTGTGGAACCCGTTGTCGACCGGATTCATGCTTCCGCCGGTCTTCACATCTTGATTGGAGTTCGACTTCGAAGGTCCGTGCAAATTGAATGACGGTCCGTACAGTCCGGGAATTTCGACGATGTCGACTTCCCCTTGGCTGGGCCATGAATATTCGCCACCGGGTTGTAGGCCGAGGGTCCAGAATGCGGGCAGCAGGCCTCGGGCGCTCGGCATCTTGATCGATGCTTCGATGCGTACCGGCGGCGTCACCGACTGCTTGCCCATGCTGACCACGCGGGCGCTGGTGAAGTTGTACGGTGCCCGCTTGCGGTCCGGTGGATTCTCCCGCCGCGCGGTGATGTTCAAGGAGCCGTTGAACTGGTTGGCGTTGTTCCAGGAATCCGTATAGTACTGCTGCTCACCGGAACTCGCGCCCCAGCGGCCGGTCTGAAAGCCCCACTTGGCGGGGTCGGGTCCGCCGTACCCGTTGAATTGATCTTCCCACAGAAGGGTTCCTGCGCTGCCTTGGGTTCTCGGGGGTGCGGCCAGTGACGGGGCTGCGGTCGCTGACGAGACGGCCACGGCCATCGTCGTCAAGGTGACCGCGACAATTGTTATTAATGATCGCATGAGGGGGATTCCTGTCAGGTCATATGTCGGTGAACAAATGTCGACATTTGATTTCTAGCACGACAAAGTAGGCGGTAGAAGTTTCTTCTGGAATGCAGGAATTCTTGCGAATACAATGAATGAATTCACCAGTGCTACCGGTCGGAAGCAAGGGTACCGACCGATATTGGTCGGTGGTCGGTTTGTTTCAGGAGTGACCGCAGTGACTCGGCAGTGTCTGTGAGTTCAGCGATGCGTACGAGGCGGGAGCGACTACGAGGACCCGGGAGTGGAGCCTGCAGGAACGACTCGAGAGGGGTTGGAGTGGAGCCTGCAGGAACGACTCGATGAGCGGGAGTGGAGCCTGCAGGAACGACTCTATGAGCAGGAGTGGAGCCGGTGACGGGAATCGAACCCGCCTCTCAACCTTGGGAAGGTCGCGTTCTACCAATGAACTACACCGGCGTGTGGTGTCGGCTCGAAGGTTACCAGGGCGTTCAGATGTCGATTCGCACGCCGTGCAGCAGGGTGAGGGCGTCGGGTGCTGCTACCGGCTTGGAGAACAGGTAGCCCTGTGCGCGGGTGCAGCCCAATTCGATCAGGGTGTTTCTGGCGCTCTGTGTTTCGACGCCTTCGGCGATGATGTTCAGTCCGAATGCGTCGGCGAGTCCGATGATGGACTGGACGATGGCCACGTCGCCGGTGTCTCTGGCGCCGAGGTCGGTGACGAAGGCTCGGTCGATCTTGAGCGCATCGACGGGGAGTTCCTTGAGGTGCGACAGGGAGCTGTATCCGGTGCCGAAGTCGTCTATGGCCACTTGCACGCCGAGTTCACGGAGCTCGCGGAGCGTCACGCGGGTACGGGAAAGGTCCTGCACCACTGCCACTTCGGTGATCTCGAGGCAGAGGTCGGGTCCGGCTATCGAGAATTCCGTGAGTGCTCTGGCGACGGCTCCGACGAATCCGTTGGTGACCAGCTGGACGGGGGATATGTTGACGCGCATTGCGATGTCGAGGTGGGGGATCTCGCGTTGCCAGTCGGCGAGGGTGCGGCAGGCGCGGTCGAGGACCCAGCGGCCGAGTTCACCGGCGAGGTTCGTCTCCTCGGCCACGGGGATGAATGCGGACGGGGGAAGCAGTCCGCGGGTGGGGTGTTGCCATCGGACCAGTGCTTCGACTGCGGTGATGCGTCCGGTGACGAGGTCCACTTCGGGCTGGAAGTGCAGGGTGAGCGAGTCGCCTGCGATGGCGTCGCGCAGATGGATCTCGACGTCGTTGCGGAGTTCGGCTTCGGCGTGCATCTCTTCGGTGAACAGGGCGATGTTGTGGCCGCCCGCGCGTTTGGCCACCAGGGCGGCCTGATCTGCTTGCCGCAGAAGCGACTCGGCGGTGTGCTTGCCCGGTTGGCCGAAGGCGATTCCGATGCTTGCGCTTCTGCTGATGCGTTCGACTCCGAGGGTGACGGGGGCGTTCATGGCGTCGGCGATCAACTCGGCGTGGTGTGTCGCGACGCGGGCCGAGCACGGGCCGGCCAATACCACCAGGAACTCGTCGCCGCCCAGGCGTGCGGCGAGACCGACCGACTTGCCGACGAAGCTCTGCAGTCGATCGGCGATGGTCTCGAGGTAGTGGTCACCGGCGAGGTGGCCCAGAAAGTCGTTCAGTGCCTTGAGTCGATCGAGGTCGATGTGCATCACGGCGACGGGACCGGGCATGGACGGGTCGAGCCGTTCGCGGAGGTGTTGTGCGAGGGCCGTGCGGTTCGGCAGTTTGGTCAGTTGGTCGTGGAGCGCCGCGAAGCGAAGCCGTTCCTCGGCGATCACTCGCGCCTGTAGTTGAGAGAGCAGTGCCGCAATTGCTTTGAGCGCATTGAGTTCTGCCTCGGACCAACTTCGGTCGCCGATCTTGATGAAGCCGAGGATGCCGGTGGTGCGTCCGGAGTGCAGCAGCGGCACGACGGCCATCGAGGTCGCGGAGAATCCCGACCCCTCCTCGACGCGTCGGCGGTAGTCCTCCTGCTCCGGATCCGGCCGAAACACTGCCGGTTCGGTCAGTGTTTCGGCCAGACGGAATACCGAGTCTGCGTCGTCGAAGTAGACCACTGCCAGTGGATCCGGATCGGGCACGCTCAGTCGCGGTGGCCATTCCGCGCTGAGTCTGGTGGCCCTGGCCTCGAAATCGTTGTGTCGGAGGAAGCTGAAGTCGATGCCGAGGTAGTCCACGAGCTGCCGCAGTACGGAGTCGTACGCCTCGCGCACCGTCGCCGAATCGACACCCATGAGTTCGGTTGCGACGCCGGTGACGAGGACCTCGAGCGGCCGATTGTGCTCCAGGGCTCCACTCCCGCCTCTCGTGGACACAGTGCAGGACTGTTCCCCCTGGTCTCCGCCGAAACTCTACCCCGATACAGACGCTGAAACAGGAAGTCTGCGACTATGTATCGTGGTTTTCGGGGCGCAACTGAGCCGCAACACCAGCGCAACGGACTCGGTGGTTTCCATTTCAAGCAGCGTGCGGAACTCGAAACTCAACTGCTGCAGCGTTTCTGCATGGTGCGTCGACAGTTGTCGGTATTCCTCCTCGGTACGTGCGTAGAGGAACGCAGGGGAAACCGGTTGTACTGCCAATCCGTGCAAATGCGCAGTTACCCAAACGTTCTCCATTGCAGATCCTCCTCTGATGTAATGTTCTGCGGTCGCTCCGGGTACGACGATCACTGCAAGTGCCGAACTCGACAGCACTCGATCGCGCATGTCGGTCCCCAGTGCGGCGCCGGCGTCCCAGTCGTGAACCAGCTCCATGACGTCCGGCCGCTTGACGATCTCGAGCTTGGACAGGTCTGCGTCGTCGATCCCCAGCGTCGAGACCTCGATTCCTCGATCGGGATCGAGATCTCCAGGCCAGCGCAACTCCGAGAACATGTCTCGGTGCAGGTGCGGTGTGAGATACCGGATTCGATCCGCCGCGGCGAGGACATTCGCGGCCGCCGCAATGGATTCGGGTGCCGTCAGCAGCACTGCCCGTCCACCTTCTGCTGCTGCCGCAGCAGCGATGTCGGCGGCGATGTTCGCGTCCAGGGGTGCGCCGGTGCCCATTTCCCGGTTGGTGCACCGCTCGAGAACTCCGTCGAGCAGGCGTCGATCCTCGACGGGTTGCGGGCCACCCGCACTCAGCGTGATCTCGACTCCGCGCTCGGTGACTTCGGTGCGGTCGAGTCTGCCCTGCGCGGAAGCCACCACTCGCGCGTTGAAGGCGGCCGCACCGACTGCCACGTAACTGCCGCGGAAGGCGATGTCGAGGGTCGAGGTTCGCGCACGATCGACCCCGATGCGCACGGTGCGTGCGTCGCGGGTGAACGTCCACGGCTGGCTGTTTCCACCGGACGGCGCTCGGCGGGCAGCGTCGAGAACGAGCGCGTCGGGATCGACGGACGTGCGGTGAGCGTCGACGGCGGTGTCGACCGAGGGCTGCTGCGCCCTACGCGTCGGGTTCGGGGCCGCGAGCGCGTCGAGATGGGTGTCGAGGTCGATGCGGATTCGTCCGGAGGGCAGGTTCGCTCCGGTGCCGAAGCGTCGAACGGCTGCGGCGATGGTGGCACCGCCGAGTTGGACGTCGCCGCCCAATTGCGGCCAGGTCTCTATCGTTTCGCTCACTTCCACCATCGAGGCTGCCATGCGGGCCGAGAGCAGCGAGGCGTCGAGCTGATCCAGCACGATCGGGATCTTGTCGCGGGTGCCCAGCCCTCGCAGGCTCGTGGAGTCGATCTCGCCGAGGACGCCGTGGAACACCGGGCGGTCGGGTTCGAGGTCGAAGCGTTCGACGTCGAGAAGTCCACGGTCGGAGGTCTCCATCAGTACGGGGATGCGTCGCGACCGGGCTGCCTCGCGGGCGCGGACCTTGACATCGAGGGAGTCGCATTCCTCGACGAGCAGGTCCAGTCCGTCGAAGAAGTCGTCGATGGTGTTCTCGGTGATTCCGTCCTCGCTGATTTCGACGCGCAGATACGGGTCGATCTCGGCAATGCGGCGGGCTGCGACGACCGCCTTGTTGACGCCGAGATCGAGGATGGACGCCGGAATTCTATTGAGGTTGGAAAGTTCGATCTCGTCGAAGTCGGCGAGGCGAAGCGTCCCGCAGATTCCTTCGAGTGCAAGGGTGTGGGCAATGGCGTGCCCGACGCTCAGGCCGATGATTCCTATCGTGAGATCTCCCAAGGAATTCTGTTCCGCCAGGGTTATCTTGTTCCTGTTTCTGGCCAGCCTCAGGTGTCGAAACGAGTTCGGTCCGAGTAGGGCGACGACCGTCTTTCGCCAAGGAAAGAAAACCCATCTGTCTCTTTCGTCGAGAATGCTCTGCTCAGGGCTGGGGAGCAATGAGTGCAGGCCTTTTCTCTGCGTCTGCCGCTCGTCCATGAATGTGAGGCTGGAATCTCGTCTGAGTTCGTCGAGGGCGGCTCGCTGTGTGGCGTCCGTCTCGTCGAATATCACAGGCTTCCAGTGGTTGCCGGCTGTGGTTCGATCGTTCATGATGCGACTGCTTCCTCGAGTGCGACGGCTGCGCGGCGGTGTGCGAGCAGGGTGACCGTGTTGTGCCGCATCCGGCGCCAGGTGGCCAGATCGGCATTGAATGCCAGTGTTGTTCTGTCCCACCAGAACACCTCGGTTCGATAGCGTTCGTCGGGGTAGGGAATCGGCGCGATCTGGGTGGCGATGACCGCTCCGGTGTCGAGCCAGGCGGTGCGGACGTGGGAGGCCGCGGTCGCCAAGGCATAGCGCGCGCCGAGAAGTGCAGTGCTGTACGCGGGTGATTCCGCGATCATCGCGGTGACGGCGCGGCCGTGGGGTGCGTCCTGAGCCACCCACGCAGATTTCAGTTCGACGACTCCGTGGCCGATGCGTTCGTCGAGCATGGTGTGTACGTGGCGTAGGCCGTCGGGATATGCGGCGAATTCGATCAGTGCGTGCGATTGATCGACCGAGGAATACGGCCCCTGCACCCGTACCCCGCCGACTATTTGTCCGGTTCGGTCGAGTGCGGCGAAGAACAGTGCTGTGGTGCCGCCGTCACGAATGGTCGACATTTCGAGTGCGGTTGTCACACCGTGTCGCAGATAGCTTTCCTCTGCGCCGTCCAGGAATTGCTCCCACAACTCCGGATTTTCGGTGGGAGTGGTGGCCAGAACGTGGCATTGGGATCGGTGATCCCAATACGAGGGGACGTCGAACAGAATTGTCATTTCAGTCTTCCTGATAGGAGTTTCCCGAATGCGAATGGTGGTGCCGTTCGATTGTCCGGCTTTTCCTTTGCGGAGCTATGCGTTGTGATCGGGGCTCGGGTGTGTCGCGGCGGGCTGCCAAGACCAGTAGCCTGCAGAGGTGCTGCTCTCCGACCGTGACATCCGTGCCGAAGTGACTCTGGGAAACCTGGCGATCGAACCGTTCGACCCGTCGATGGTTCAGCCGTCGAGTGTCGATGTGCGACTCGACAAGCTTTTCCGGGTGTTCAACAACACCCGCTATACCCACATCGATCCGTCGCTACAGCAGGACGAGTTGACGACTCTGGTCGAACCTGCGGCAGGTGAGCCGTTCGTACTCCATCCGGGTGAGTTCGTTCTCGGCTCCACGCTGGAATTGACGACGCTGCCGGACTACCTGGCCGGTCGGCTCGAGGGGAAGAGCTCGCTCGGACGGCTGGGTCTGCTCACGCACTCGACTGCAGGCTTCATCGATCCCGGCTTCAGTGGCCACATCACGCTGGAGCTGTCCAACGTCGCCAACCTCCCGATCACGTTGTGGCCGGGCATGAAGATCGGGCAGCTGTGTCTGTTCCGGCTGTCGTCGCCGTCCGAGAATCCGTACGGCAGCGCCGCGGTCGGGTCGAAGTATCAGGGCCAGCGCGGGCCGACGCCTTCGAAGGCCTACCTGAATTTCGTTCGGTCGAGCGTCGAGTAAACGATCGAACGGTTTGTTTCCTCGCGGTAAAACATGGCGAATGTCCGGTTGTAGCGGTACTCTGGTGAGCTGACGTGGGTTGGGGCCTACCAGAGCGAGGTTTCTAGTGTCCGCGGTTCCCGATGTGTCCGTACTCGGCGCTTCGTTGGGGTCGAGTGGTCTCCGCAGCGTGATCAGCGACAACGCTCACCCCGGTGCCGTCCTGGAAGTGCACGAGCCCGTCGCCACCCGGCCCGCACCCAACGGTCTCGCCCCCGATCCGTGGGATGCCGTTATCGCATCTGTACACAATCTGGCGACCGAGTACGCGTCCGCGGACTTCTATCCGGTGCTCGCACTGCGCGAAAGTGATCCCAGAACGGCCTACGACCAGGACTTCTCCGACGGCGTTGTGCTCGTGTCCGAACTCGGTGCCCAGTTGGGTGCGTTGCGTGAGACGCGTGTGCTGGCAGGCGAGCGCTGCGTCGCTCTGTTCGACGTCGGCGCATCCGGTACCTCGGTCTCCGTCGTGGACCTGGACAGCGGCGATGTTCTCGCGTCGCGTCGAACGGACGCTCTCGGTGGTGACGTCTGTGATCGGGTGCTGAGCGAACACCTCATCGCGACGTTCGGCGCGGCCGAGGCACTGACGGTCGAGGCTCGCAGGCGACTCGTTCACGATGTCCGCGACGGGAAACACGAACTGGCTCTGCTGCGCAGCGTGTCCATTGCCGGACCGTTCGTCGGCGGACGCGCATCGCTGTGGCGCGGCAATCTGGACGAGCTCATCGGCGATGCCGTGCACCGAGCCGTCTCGATGGCCGTCGACGTGCTCGACGCGGTCGGCGCGCAGGGCGTTCACGTCGACGCCATCGTCGCCGTCGGCGGTGGTGCCAACATGCAGATAATTCGGCAGGTCCTGTTCGACGCGGTGCCGATGCCGGTCTATGTGCCCGAACAGCCCGAACTGCTGGCGGCGCACGGCGCTGCCGGGATCGCTCGGACTGTGGGTCTGCGTCCCGCGCCCGCACCACCCGAGGTGTTCACCGATCGGTACGCTGCCGTGGATCGGGAGTCCGCAGACCTACAGGTGGCTGCGGTTGCCCCGGTGGTTTCCAAGCGCCCGCGACACAGCGACACCTCCTCCAAGCGAATGACCAGGGTAAACAAGGCTCGGCATCTCGGTGGCGCGCTCGCGGCGCTCGTCGCTGTGTGTGCAGCCGGCACCGTGGTCACGGCGGCTGCGCGAACCGGCGGCGACGATCCGGCACCGGCGGTGAACATATCGCAGGATTCCTCGCAGACCGCTCGGTCGCAGTCCGTGGTGCCTGCCGCAGACGGATCACCCGCCGCGCCTGCTGGGTCGTCGGTGCCGCTCGCGACCACGACGGCGCAGACGTCCACTCCGGTCGCCGCGCCGGCACCGTCGTCCTCGCCCGAGGCCCCGACCACGACGGACGCTCAGAGCGCCACGGCCACGCGGCGCACCGTGGCCACGACGAGTTCCCCGTCCGACATCGCGGAGACGACGGCACCCGACAGGCCGACCGTCGATCGACCGACCGTGGTGCCGACGGCGGTCCCACCTGCCGCTACGACTCGTCCGACCACAACGAAGCCCACCGCCACGACGACGCATCCGACGACCACCACGCGGGCGACTCGAACGTTCGATTTTCCGTTCCCGGACTTCGACTTTCCGCGTCGCTGACCGGTCTGCGCTTTCCGGCTCCGCCTGCCCCGGTACTCGAGGCAGGATGAGCAGTATGGAGTCGATTCAGACCGAGCGCGAAGACAAGTTCGACGTCGACGCAGAGTTCCAGTTGCCCACTCTCGCTTCGCTGGTGCCCACCGGCGGCGCACTGGAGTCGAGCGAGACGGACCTGAGCAGTGAGTACTTCGATACTGTCGGCCACGATCTGTTGCGACGCGGAATCACGGTGCGGCGTCGTACCGGTGATTCCGACAACGGCTGGCATGCGAAGGTCCCGGCGGAGAAGGCGCGGACCGAGATTCGGCTCCCTCTGGGCAACGGTGCGCACAATGCGGTGCCGGACGAGCTGAACGATGTGCTGCGCGGTGCGGTGATGGGCGGTGAGTTGTCCGCGGTCGCGACTCTGACGACGCGTCGAACGATCCACACCGTGTCCGACGCCGACGGGGCGGTGGTTGCGGAGATCGCGGACGACGAGGTCTCTGTCGTTCTGATCGGCGGCGCGACCGGTCCGCGGTGGCGGGAGGTCGAGGTGGAACTCGGACCCGCAGGCTCGGAGTCGTTTCTGAAGAAGGCGGGCAAGGTATTGCGCGCTGCCGGTGCTCGGCCGTCGGCGCATCCGTCGAAGTTGGATCGGGCGCTGTCGGTGGTGCGCCAGGTTCCCGCCGAACCCGGGGCAGCCCTGCTGGCGGACTATCTCGATGCACAGGCACAGGCGATCGTCGCAGGCGATGTCTACCTGCGCCGAGGGCTGGATCCGATTCATTCCACGCGGGTGGCGATTCGGCGATACCGCAGTACCCTCCGCGTGTTCGGGAGTCTGTTCGAGGACGAGCCCGCCGCGCACTTGGAGGCCGAACTATCCTGGTATGCAAGCATTCTCGGTGAGGTACGAGATCGTCAGGTGCAGCGTGCTCGGTTCGCCGCTGCGTTGCGCGAACTGCCGCCCGAACTGGTGCTCGGGCCGGTCGCGTCGCGCATCGAGAACGATCTGTTGGCCGAGCAGATTCGATACCGCGAGGCGGCGATGACCGAACTCGACGGAGAGCGTTACCGCGCGCTGCTCACGACGCTGTCCGAGTGGTCACGCGGTCTACCGATCGACGGCGAGGTCACCGACCGCGTGTTGATCAAGCTTGCCCGCAAGGCAGGGAAGAAAGCGATCGATCGCACGAAGAGTGCCGTGCGCGGCACCGACGACGAGGCTTTGCATCGCGCACGGAAGGCATCGAAACGTGCACGGTATGCGGCCGAGCTGGTGGCGCCGGTGACGGACAAGAAGGTGTCGAAAGCGAACATCAAGCACTTCAAGACAATTCAGGAGGTGCTGGGAGAGCATCAGGACGCGGTGATCGCGGCGGACATTCTGCGGACTCTCGGCGCGCGGGCAGGGACGACGGCGGGGGAGAACGGTTTCACCTTCGGCCTGCTCTTCGAGCGCGAGCGCCGCGCCGCCGAGATGGCCCGGGACGAGGCCGGCAGATTGGAGTTCTGATCGCGGAAAGCGGTATATTTCCCCGATTCGAGGCTCGAAGAGTACTCTGAGTCGGAATCGAGTTCGGGGGAGTCGACGATCATGGCCATTGCACTCGGAGTGCACGTCGGTGTCGAAGAAGTGTCCGCTTCGCTGGTAGAGGCCGATCTGCCCGAACTCGGGCCCATTTCCACTCGCACTGTCTCCGTTTCCTCGGTTCCCGGGGGTGTCGGTGACGCGGTCACGACGATGCTCGGAATCATGAGGGTGCAGGCGGCCCAGAACGACCTGCTGATCAGCGGTTCCGGGGTGGTCTGCGACAGCATCGCGCTCTGTGGGACCGTTCGCGCTGCTCTGGCCGCCCACGATGTTCGCGACGTCGGGGTAGTCGATGCCGGAGATCCGCGGTTGAACTCCGCGGTTCCGTTGGGAATTGCTGCGGCACTGATCGGAGCCAAGGCCGCCCTCGCCGAGCCTGTGTCCGTCTCTGCTGCGACGGGTGACGAGGGCCGGAGTGGCTCTGCCGGGGACGGGACGGGCACGCCACGCAGCGCGCGGCTGACGATGATCGGATTGGGCGTTGCGGTTCTCGCGGCACTGAGCGGAGCCACGGTGTGGGCACTGGCGGCGGCCGATCCGACACAGAATCCCGTGGTCGACACCGCCGAGATGCCGTCGAGCGAAGACGGCGGAGCCGTGTCGACGTCGGTGGCGGTCATTGCCGATTCGGCGGTCCCGCCTACTGCCCCGTCTGCTGTTCCGCCCGTCGAGGCGGGGCTGTTCGATGCCCCGGTGTACGGGCCGATTTCAATCGTCGACTGGAGTGACGCGGTCCTCGGGGGTTCGGTCCCCACTCCGAACGGCGAGGTGTCGTCGGGTGGCGGCAACTCCCGTGCCGTCGATTCGGATGGCGGCAGACCCGGCGTGGTCACCGGCGGAGGCGGCAACGCCGGCAGTGGCGACTCCGACGGCGCTACGGGCGGCGGGGCTTCGGGTGGTGGCCATTCGGGCGGCGGTCACCCGGGTGGCGGGAATTCTGGCGGTGGCGGTGGCGGATCGGGTGGAGGGGAGACGCCGACCGTCGATCCGGAGCCGGAGCCGGAGCCCGAGGTGCCGCCCACCGAGCCGTCCGAGCCGACCACGGAGGTTCCGGAGACCACCGAGCCCACCACCGATGCAGCACCGTCGGCGGATCCGGTCGAATGACGTTCGAGTCGTTGATTGCATTGTGAGCGAGCGGTTTTGATACTTGGACAAGTCCTTCGCGTGACGGGTATGTGAATTCGACTCCGACACCTGAACTTCTGCTCACGCCTCGCTACCATCGGGTGATCGACCAGTAGACGGTGAGTATCCGATGACCGATCATTCCGCAGCAGGACCGGTGACCCGCACAACCATCGACAGGGCAGTGGGTGTTCTCATCGCGCTGCGTGGCTGCAGTCCGGAGGATGCGTTCTCCGAATTGGCGGCGCACAGCTTCCGTTTCGACGTCTCGCTCGTGCAGTCCGCTCGTTCCATCGTCGCGGCCGCGCGTGGGATGGACTCGGACAACGGTGTCGACTGTGCGGCGATGATGTCGGCGCAAGAGGAATGGGGCCCGCTGCTGGCGGACCGTCGAGATCCTTTCGATCACGTCGCCTGAGATCGGACGACTCGTGTCCTGCTGCTTGTTATATCTCCCAAAACAAACCGAAAGTTCATTCAGATACCGATATTGCTGTCCAGACGGCGGTTCGGCGGTTACTATCGGCAGGTCGGAGTAGCCAGTCGAGTCGAGGAATCATGAGAACAGTCCTTGGTGTTTCGGTGGGTTCTGCCACTGTCCGAGGGGTCGCAGTCGATGCGATCGACGAGTCGGTGCGGTCGGCCCACATCGTCCACTCGTTCGATCCTGACGACCACCTTCAGGTCGCCCTCGACTTGCTGGACTCCATGTCGCGAGACCAGATGGTCGACAGAACCGACATCGTCTTGGCCGTGCCGGACGATCCCGGTGCTCGCGCGCGTACGTCCGCCTACTCCACGTACGAGGCCGATCGCCTGCTGGTCGCGTCCGAACTCGGTGCTCAGCTGCGGTACCTGCAGGGCACGGGCCAGCTCGAGGGCGCTCGAACCGTTGCGATCTGTGACGTCGGCGCATCCGGCACCACGGTGTCCGTCGCAGACCCGGCCACCGGTACGGTCTTCAGTTCGGTGCGCACCACGCTGTTCGGAGGCAACAGCTGCGACGAGCAGGTCGCGCGCTACCTGCTCTCGACGTACGGGGCAGACGAGTTGGCGTCCGATCGCGCCCGAGCAGAATTGACGGTGTCGATCCGCACGGCACGCGAGCAGCTTTCCCGGCTGCGGGTGGCGGAGGTTGCCGGACCCTTCATCGGTGGTCCGGTCAGGTTGTGGCGCAACACCTTCGACGATGTGCTCGAGCGCAGCATTCGTTCATTGGAGGACTGGGTGGCCAGTGTCATCGTCGACGCTCCCTGCGCTGTGAATGCCCTGGTGATGGTCGGTGGCTGCGCCAATATCCCGACGCTTCGGCGCCTGTTTCGTCGTGATCTGATGCTGCCGGTCGTCGCGCCTGCCAATCCTGAGTCCCTCACCGCGCACGGTGCGGCTCTGATGGCCGTCGACGCGGTCGCATCGCGTCGGCATCACCCGCGTGGTGCCACGATCGCCAACGTTGTGCCGTCGCAACACGCCTCGATGGTGGGCATGGTGGGCTACCACGACTCCCCGCGACACCGCTCGGCTTGAACCCGCCGGCCTGGCCAACGAACGCCGTTGTTGGGTAGGTTGCTCCAGTAATGGTGAACAGTGGGGTACGAGACGGTGGGACAACAGTGGCAGAGCAGGTAGCGGAGTCCGGTGCGGCAGCAACCGACGGGGAAGCATTCGATCCGGCAGAACATGCTCGGAGCATGGTCGGTTATCACTACCGCACCGAGGACTACTACGAGGTGGGCCGCGAGAAGGTCCGTGAGTACGCCCGCGCCGTCCAGGACTTCCACCCCGCCCACTGGGACGGCGACGCCGCGGCAGAGCTGGGCCACAGTGCCCTCGTCGCACCTCTGACGTTCATGTCGCTGGTCGGCACTCTCGCGCAGAAGAAGCTTCTTCAGTCCATCGCCGAGGGCTACGACCTGAGCCAGATTCTGCAGACCGATCAGGTGCTGGTGTTCCAGAAGCCGATCCTCGCCGGCGATCAGCTGACGTGCGACGTCTCGCTCGATTCGTTCAAGACGGTCATGGGTCGCGACATGATGGTCACCAAGAACATCGTGTCCAATCAGAAGAACGAACTGGTGCAGACCACGTACACCACGCTCCTCGTCGGTCGGTCCGGCGAGATCGATCCGGCCATCGCCGAGGCGGCTCGCAACATAGTGATGTTGGGTGCGACCGACACCGGCGATACTGGGGCGAATGAGCACGACGCACTGTCCACTCCGCAGCAACACGAACCGTTGATCATCGAGGAGTACCGGGGACGGCCGACGCAGAAGTTCGACGATGTGAACGTCGGAGACGAACTGCCGTCACGCACGGTGCGCCTGACCCGCGGTGACCTGGTCAACTACGCAGGCGTTGCCGGAGACGCGAACCCGATTCACTGGGACGAGAAGTTCGCCAAGCTGATCGATCTCGAGAACGTGCTGGCCCACGGCATGCTCACGATGGGTGTCGGCGGCGGATGGATCAGCGAGTGGCTCGGCGACCCGGGCGCTGTGAAGGACTACACCGTCCGCTTCACCACCCCTATCCCGGTCGACACCCACAAGGCCGCCGAAATCGTCTTCACCGGCAAGATCAAGTCCAAGGACGAAGCGACACGCACTGCAGTGATCTCACTGGGTGCGACATTCGAGGGCAAGCGCATCTTCGGTCACCGCGCTACGGCAACAGTGCAATTGGGCTGAGTGCCTGGGCGGCACTCAACCACACCACTCGGTGCCCGGCTGTCCTGTCCGGGAATCGGCTCCTCAGTTTTGGAGATCCGACTCCGATCGGCGTCGGGTATCCGAATCCGGGGAGCTGATCGGCAGGGTGGCAGCGGTATTTACGCCCCTCGTTGCAATCCACACCCCCTGTAGCGGGCGTGAATTCATGCGAGGGGCGTAGATGTGTTCAGCCTCGGCGTCTGCCGCGGATCGGCTCCCCAGTTTTGGATTTCTGACTCCGATCGGCGTCGGATATCCGAATGCGGGGAGCTGATCGTCAGGGTGGCAGCGGTATTTACGCCTATGGGCAGCGAGTTGCGCGTCGCGTCGACTCTGCACGCGCTTCTTCGATTCGGATGACCGCAGCTACGTGATGCGCACTCGCAACTCGTTCATTGGCACTTCCGAGCCATTGTCGTCGGTGATGCGGACGTGAACTGAATTGCCCTGCCTATCAACCACATTCAACGGCCCGTCGTCGTTCTGTAGATACTCGTCGCCCCATTGCATGAGGCCAAGTACGACGGGGAGAAGGTCTTCTCCCATCTTCGTCAGGACGTACTCGTAGCGCGTTCGCCCTTTGTCGGGGCGGTAGGGCTGTTTGACGAAGATTCCCGCGTCGACGAGTTCTTTGAGACGGGCTGCGCTGCTGGCGTCGGTGATGCCCACGCGTCTGCTGAAATCGTCGAACCGCGTCGTGCCGTAGAACGCCTCGCGCAGGATCAACATGGTCGATCGGGTGCCGACCACCGACAGAGCGCGTGCGATGGAGCAGCGATCTCCGGCCGTCCAGGCGGCGAGGTCGGACAGTGGGCCGTCCATGTTGAGGGGCATGCCACGATAGTACTGACTTTACAAAACTATAGCTAGCTCGTACGGTGGTGTCAGCGATCCGATAGGAACGGATCGATCGGACAAGGAGCCGTCATGAGAGACGCAGTCATCGTCGAGGCAGTCAGAACTCCGGTCGGGCGGGGTAAAGCGAACGGCACTTTGCATCCCGAGCATCCAGTCGACCTGATGGCTCACAGCCTGCGGGAAGTGCTGCAGCGCAGTGGGGTAGATCCAAATCAGGTCGATGACGTCATCGGTGGCGTCGTCACCGCAGTGGGTGATCAGGCGTCGAATATGACCCGGCGCGCGGCGCTGGCGGCGGGCTATCCGGAATCGGTACCCGCAACCACCGTCGATCGGCAATGCGGAAGTAGCCAGCAGGCAATACATTTCGCCGCGCAGGGTGTGATCTCCGGTGCTTACGATCTGGCCGTTGCTGCCGGTTCGGAGTCGATGAGCCGTATTCCGATGGGCTCCAACCTGATCGGTACCGAGGATCCTGCGGGTGTTGCATTCGCCGAGCGGTATCCCGAGGGGCTTGTGCCGCAGGGCATCAGCGCCGAACTGATCGCTGCGCGATGGGGCATCAGTCGCACCGAGATGGACGAGTTCGCGTTGTCCAGTCACGCGAAGGCTGCGGCGGCAACCGAAGAGGGGCGCTTCAAGCGGGAGATCAGCGCCATCCGTGGGCTCGACCGAGACGAGGGCATCCGTACCGGATCCACACTCGACGCGTTGGCCGGACTGCGTCCCGCATACTACGACGAGGCGATGGCGGCACGATTCCCGCAGATCGGCTGGAACATCACCGCGGGCAACGCAAGTCAGATCAACGACGGTAGCGCCGCGGTCATGATTACCACCAGCGAGAAGGCGAAGGAGCTCGGCCTGACGCCGATGGCCAGGCTGCACAGCTTCGCCGTGGTCGGCGACGATCCGTTGATGATGCTGACCGCCGTCATCCCGGCCACGAAGAAGGTGCTCTCGAGAGCGGGGTTGACGATGAACGACATCGACCTGTTCGAGGTGAACGAGGCCTTTGCGTCGGTGGTGCTCGCGTGGGCCAAGGAGACCGGCGCGGATCTGAGCAAGGTCAACGTCAACGGCGGGGCCATCGCGATCGGCCATCCCCTCGGCGGCAGTGGTGCGCGCATCATGACGACCATGGTTCACGCCCTGGCCGAACGCGAGCAGCGCTTCGGCCTGCAGGTGATGTGTGAAGCGGGAGGACTCTCGAACGCGACCATCATCGAACGCCTGTAAGTACCTCGACGAACTCGCAGTTATGCAGACGAATCGGACCCGAAGCCCTGCGTAACTGCGAGTTCGGCGTTGGTCAGGATCGCTGCCGCTGCCGCATCCGGTGCTTGGGTCGGAATCCAGTGCGACACATCGGGTAACACCGTCAAGGTGTACGTAGCATCGACGTAGCGTTGCGCACCCTCGACGGCGGATCGTCCGATGAAGGTGTCTCCGTCACTCCAGACCATCGACGTCGGCACGGTGATGCGCAGGCGGCCGATGCTCGGATTCGAGAACGGCAGTCCCCGGTACCAGGTGACGGCGAAGGGCAGTGCGCCGTAGTCGACGATCTCCGTCTTCGTCCGTTCGAGGTCGTCTTCGGTCATTCCGCTTTGCTCGTACCACTTCTCGGCCCGTGCGCCGGGCCGCATCATCCACTTCTCGGGCAGTATCGGCAGTTGGAAGAACGCGAAGTACCAGGAGTGCAGAATCTGTTTCGAGGTGAGCAAGCCGGTCATGAAAGCGCCGGGGTGCGGAACCGAGAACGCCGTCAGCGATGCAACGAGCCGAGGGTGTCGGCCTGCGGTGACCCAGGCGATGTTCGCTCCCCAGTCGTGTCCCACGAGATGAACCGGTCTTCCGATCACCTCCATCAAGGCGGCGACATCGCCGACCAACGCTCCGACGCGATAGTCGCGACGCCTCTTCGGCCGGGCCCGTGGTGAGTACCCACGCTGATCCGGTGCAACAGTGCGGTATCCGTGCTCGTTCAGGATGGCCATCACCGCGGACCATGACGATGCCCGCTCGGGAAATCCGTGCAGCAGCAACACGATCGGGCCGTCGAGCGGACCCTGGTCGAGGACGTCGAACACAAAACCGTCGTGCGTGTACTCGGTGATTCTCTCCATCGAAGAGCCGGTCGTCAGCATGTGCTCGGCACCGATTGGCCTGCGAACGAGGCAGCCAGGAACTGCATGGCTGCTTCGTCGCTGACGTCGTGGCCCTGCTCGGGCTGTTCCTGCGCAACGATCGGATCACCCAGGGCGCAGGCCTTTCGGACTCCCTCGGCGGTCCACTGAGGGAGCACGATGTCGTCCTTCGCGCCGTAGGCCACGAACATCGGTACCTCGGTTCGCACCTGGGGAAGTGTGTAGCGATCGATCACGTCGAGCAGCTGTTGCTCGGATTGCGCTGAATTGGAAGCGAACTCGTCAGGTGCCATCGCCGCGACTGCTCGCTCCTTGCCTTCGACGTCTCCGCCCGAGCAGGTGAGCAGGAGCTCGTTGTTCTCTTCGGCGACGCTGCCCATGTAGTTCCTCGGATCGATGGCAGGGTCGACCTGTTGTGCACCGTAGAGCACCGAGGGCATCAGTTCTTTCTGCGGTGTGGTGAGGGTTCCGTCCATTCCGGCCTGCACCAGGGGCTTCAGATCCGTCGGCGGCGACAGCGACACCGATGCCACCAGGTCGAGGCCTTGGCCGTAGCTGGCGGCGAGTTCGTTTGCCGCCCAGGCTGCTTGGCCGCCCTGTGACAACCCGACGGCGGCCCAGCGGGTGGACGTATCGGGCAGTGCGCTCGTGGCCGCGCGGGCCGCGTCGATCATGTTGTGTCCCGAGGTCCGCGGCTCCAGATACGGGTGGGTGCCGCCGCCGGTGCCCAGGCCCTGGTAATCGGGCAGCACGGTGACGTATCCGAGTTCGGTGAAGTCCTGAATCGCGAATTGATAGCCGAGCAGATCGGGATACAGGGTGGGTCCGCAGTCGGCCTGCACTCCGGTGGTGCCGTGTCCGTAGACGACGATCGGCCAACCACCCTCGGGCGGGGTGCCTGCCGGAACGGCTGCCACTCCCGAGACCGCCGTGGGGGAATTGTCGACACCCGACGTGGACTCGTAGACGAATCGGTACAGCGTGGCTCCGGTGGCGGAGAGCGCTGTCGACCGATCGCCGAAATCCTCGGAATCGAGAACGGTGCCCGGCACTCCCGTGAAGTCGTACTGCGGGGCCGGTGCTGTCGTCGTCTCGGCGGGCGTGGTCGCGGGCTCGGGCTCGGGCGTGGAGCTGCACCCGACGAGCGCGCAGCTGGACACCGCGAGTGCGGCTCCGACGCGTCGAGCTCGGTTCGGTCGACTGATGGCATTCACTCCCGCGTGTCTACCAGACCGGGGCGGGAATCGGCAGGCTCAACCGACCGAGTGCGTCCGGTGGACGTCGTCGACCAAGTCGTGCGTGACCCGGTAGCTCGCGCGCATGCGCTGCATCTCCTCGTCGCGCACGAGGTAGGACCGCCGCGTCAGCTCGGCCGGTCCGCCGGCACGGAGCGTGCGCGCTCGGTTCACCAGAGGAAGCAGCGGCCCGGCGAGCGACACGACGTGCGTGAGCGACGTGGCCGGGATGTGCAGATCGTCCGACGCCTCGTCGCCGATCAGCACGCGCTGCAGGGCAGACATCGTCGCCGACGCCACCGCGCGGGTCGCCTTTCGAGGCCCGGGTAGCAGGTTGGCCAGTTCGGGCACCAGATAGTCGTCGGTCAGGGCCGCGACGAAGTCCCGATCGTCCTGGCTGGGGCCGGGGGAGGTGAGTCGGTACAGCTGCTCGATGCGGATGTGGTCCGATTCGTCGATCGGGTTGAGCTCGTGGTCGACGCCGACGACATGTCCGACGTAGCGCCACAGGTGGTAGATGTCCCCGAGTTCTCGGTCGGTGAAGCGCACGCCGACCCGATGCATGGCGTCGAGCGCGATGTGGCCGAACTCGGCGATCGTGAACGCCATGTACGGCTGCGGGATCGGCACGCCCCAGGCGTCGTCGTCCCACGTGCCGAGGTGTCGGATTCCCCGTCGCACGTGGGCGTGGATCATGCGCACCCGCACCGTGTAGGCGAATCCGTCTCCGTGCCTGGCCATTCCGCCCGGGGAGATGACTTTCTGCAGCCAGTTTCCTACTTCGATGGAGCGGATTGCCGGTTGCGAGACGTACCGTCCGGTGATGGCCAGCGGTTTGCCGGCAATGGAGTTCTCTGCGCCGCGAAGCAGCGACGCCGCTCCCAGTACGATCCCCATCACCGCGCTGTAGCGGACGAGGGCGTCGGCGGCGCGGTCGAGGCGGTCGTGATCGACCCAGTCCGGTTCGGAATCGAGAAATGCGAACAGCTTTCGAAGCGCAGCCGGGGCGTCGGGATCGATGCCGTTCGTGAGCGCGGCAGAGACGGCGGCGGTCGACGACGAAGAACCGAAGTCCTCGTCCAGCACTCGATCGGCGAGTGGATCGGCTCGCCACATCGCGTCGAGCCACTCGCGGCCCGCCTGGCCGTGCATCGAGACGGCGTCGTCTGCGCGAACAAGCCCGGTGGGAGCGCGAGTATTCATACTTTCAGTGGAACACGAGAATTCCTCACTTACTATTCACTTTCATGCCAGCTCGACGCCCGTCGTCACCGCGACCGAGATCGACTCCGCGGCAGCAACGCGCCGTCGAGATGCGTGCTCGACTGTTGGCCGGGACCATCGAGCTCTTGCAGAAGAAGCCCGGCTATCTCCCGACGACGTACCAGCTCGCACGGCACGTGCACGTCAGTATCGGCACCGTCTATCGCTACTTCACCGACATCGAGTCCGTGATGGACGAGCTGCGAACCGCAACGATCCACGACATCACCACGCGGCTGGCCACCGGAATCGGACGGGCGATGGACCAAGCGCCGGCCGACGCGATCGTCACCATCGTCGAGACCCTCACTTCTGCGTTCGAGGAACACGAGGCGGTCGTCCGGACGGCCTTCGCAGCAGGAGGCTCGGAACTGGGTGGCCAATGGAAGGACATCGAACGTCCACTGCTGCCCCTCGCGCGCATCATGCCCACCCGAATCCGACCCGATCTCGACGACGACGTCCTCGACGATCTCGTGTTCCTGACGATGGGTGCCACCGCGAGCCTGTGCATGAGGGTGGCGTTGTTCAGACCCGCGGGTTCGGACCGAACGATGTTGGTGGCCACGACGGCTCGAATGTTGCTTGCCGCATTCGAGGGTGCCGATGCGGGCTAGCAAACCCGGCAGGGGTGTTTGCGACCGCCGAATTCGGGGGATCAGTGCTGCTATGAAAATCGTGGTCGTCGTCAGTGCGGTCGTGGCAGTCGTGGTGTCGTTCCTCGGGTCGGGTGCGTGGATCGGGACGCCGATTGCCGAGGCGGCAGGTGGGGCGCTGAGTGCCACGTCCACGTTGGTGGCACCGGCCGGCCCTGCGTTCTCGATCTGGTCGGTGATCTACACCGGGCTCATCGCCTACGCCGTCTGGCAGTACCTACCAGGCCGCACCGCCCGCCACGACGCGTTGCGCGCACCGATCGTCGCCTCGATGTTGCTCAATCCGGCGTGGATTCTCGTGATTCAGATCGGGCAGTTGTGGCTGAGCGTGATCGTCATCGTCGCACTGCTGGCGGTACTCGTCCGCGTCTTCGTGCTGATGCAGCAGCATCGACCGGAGGGCGTCGTCGATGCGGTGATCACCGACGGCACGATGGGTGTGTACCTCGGGTGGGTGTGTGTGGCGACCATCGCGAATGTCTCCGCATGGCTGGTGAGTCTCGGATTCACCAGTGGCGCAACGGTATGGGCGATCATCGTGCTCGTCGTAGCAGCCGGTGTCGGGGTGTTTCTGGCTCAGTACTCCGGTGGTGCGGTCGCACCGATGCTGGCGATCGTCTGGGGACTGGGATGGTTGGCTCAGGGCCGCCTCGCCGGTGAGGTGGTCGACACGACCGTCGGCTGGACAGCGGTTCTCGCGGCCGTGGTGGTCGCACTCGCAACGGTAGGAACACGGATCCGTGAGCGAAGGTCGGTCTCGGTGGCGTGATCCCCCCGCGACCTAGTCCGATCCTCGAAGCAATGCGACGGCTTTGTCGACCTGCAGCGTGGGATCGAGAACCGGCGCGGTGCTCAGGCACGCAACGATGAGGTGTACCAGCCACTCGACCATCTGCTCTACGTCGATGCGGACGTCCTCTTCGAGCCATCGGGCCGTTGCACCGTCGATGGCGGCGACGATGCTTCGACCGACCAGCCTGACACCGGTGTTCTCCGGGTCCAGTCCGAGCCGGGTGGCCGCCGCCTCCAGCACTGCGGTGCGGGCACCTTCGAATACTTCCCAGGCTTCGGGATCGGCACCTCTGCCGCCCAGCACCATTCGGAGCGCCAGGCCGCGGTGCACGCGCAGGTACTCGAGATGGCTGGTCAGAGCGGCCCGTATCTGAACGTCGGGTGTCGAATCGGGGATGTCCGCGAACGCCTGGGACATCGCGGAGGCCGTGGCCCGCATCGACGCGAGGTAGATGCCTCGCTTGTTGCCGAAGTAGTGGAACAGCAAGCCGTGCGCCACATCCGCCGATTCCACGATGTCGGCTACGCCCACCTTGTCGTAGTCGGATTCTGCGAACAGGGCGACTGCCGCATCGATCATTCGCTGACGGGTTTCTGCGGCTCGAGCGGTTGCCCGGGTGGCCCGGGCAACCGGCTCGGTGGATCGATTCGGCACCTCGAGTCCCCTCTGTCTCGGCGTCCCCGCTCGGCGGCTACCCACGGTTCGCTACAAGACTAGGTCCTCGTCAGATGATCGGCGTGATGTGGTCATGAAGGTCGAAGCCGAGGAGTGCCTTGCCGTAGGTTTCGATCGACACTCGCGGGAGCATGACGGCGTGGCGGGCACCGACGTTGGAATCGCGCCAAATACGCTGCAGTGCATTGACATCGGCGAAGGCCCCGGCCCCGGTGGCGTCCATGAGGATGTTGAGCGCCTCATTGATGCTGCGCAGTGCAACGGCTGCGTCGCCGCGAACACGAGCGCGCGAGAGCAGGTCCGGGTACTCGCCGGCTTCGGCCCACCGCTTGACGTCCTCTGCCGCGCGGTACGCATGCAGGTGTGCAGTGTCGACCTTCAGTGCGGCTTCGGCGAGCATCATCTGGAAGGCCACCGAGTCGGCCTGCCGGTCGTACGTGGTGTAGGCCAGGGCCTTCTGTGACGCCTTCGTTCGAACGAGTTCGACCGCAGCACGGCCCATTCCGAGCTGCGGTCCGACGAGCACCATGACGAGCATGGGACCGAAGGCCGAGCGAGCGAACGCGGAGTCTGTACGTTCTGCCACGTTGGCACCGCTGAACGCCGGAATCATCGAGAGCATGCGGTGTTCGGGGACGAACACGTCGTCCGCGATGACGGTGTTGCTGCCGGAGGCGCGCATGCCGGCCACGTACCAGGTGTCGTCGATGCGGTAGTCCGAGCGAGGCAGCAATGCCATGCCCTGGTCCAGCATGTCGCCGTCTTCGTCGTTGATGATGATTCCGCCTGTGAACCACTCCGAGTGCAGGCTGGCCGAGGCGTAGGGCCACGTGCCCGTGAGACGGTAGCCGCCCTCGACCTTGCGGGCGGCGCCGCCGGGAGTGACGACGCCGGCAATGACTGCGTCCGGCCCGTTCGCGTAGATCTCGGCCTGAGCGTCGTCGCTGTAAAGCCCTACGGCCCAGTTGTTCACGTTGGACAGGGTGGTGACCCAGGATGCGCCCGCGTCACCTTCGGCGATGATCGCCGAGACGTCGAGCATGGTGCGTAGATCGGTTTCGAGTCCCCCGAACTTCGCCGGTGCTGCGACTCGGAATGCGCCCGCGCGGCGGAGGGCGTCGACGGTGTCCTCGGACAGGCGTCGTGCCTTCTCGTTCTCGGCAGCTCCGGCCTTCAGGTCGGGTACGAGAGCCCGAAGGTTGGCAACTACATCGGCGGCGGTGTCAACGGACAGCGTTTCGGTCGTTGTCATGACTCTTCTTTCGGTTCGGCCCCCAGCCTGTGAGGCGTGTCTCATGAAACTAGGCGGTTCTTGACTTGAGGTCAACATTGACTTCCGATCAATCGTATGGCGTAGTTGTGGGCACGCCGTTGTCGAACGAAGGAAACCGGATGCTGAACATCACCATGACGCAGGAGCTGCCCGCCTCGCAGGACAAGGTGTGGGCAACACTGTCCGACGTCAGCACCTTCGAGAAGTGGCATGCGCTACACGAGGAATGGGTGGAGACGCCTCCGAGGGACCTCGAGGTCGGGTCGACCATGGTCGAGAAGATCAAGATCGCCAGCATTATCGACACCATCGAGTTCCAGGTCGAAAGTCTGCGTGCGCCGGAGGAATTGGTCCTGGTGGGTGCCGGATCCACCGGATCGAAGATTCGGCTGACGATGAACTGCGCCGCTCGCGGCAGCGGTACTGACGTCACCCTCGAGCTGGGGGTGACCAGTCCGCTGTTGTTCGGAGTGGTGGGCAAGGCGCTGCAGGGCACCTTCAAGAAGAAGCTCACCGCCACCCTGAACGGACTCGCGGAGTACCTCGCGTGAAGCGTCGATCGCCCCGCTCTCGCGAGCGGGGCGATCGCTATGTGTAATTTTCGGTCGGAACCGCGGTGATGGTCAGATTTCCCGCGTCGCTGTCATGGCTGCTTTCGTATGCTCGATGGGTCGGCGTCAGTGATCGGTGACATCGAGTGCGGCACCGACGATGGAGTCGGTATCGATCTTGTGGTGCTTGTACACCTCGTCGAGTGATCCGACCTGCCCGAAGTTGCTCACTCCCAACGACGTCGAGGCCACTCGGTTGACGGTGGCGAGGAACGCGAGAGTGTGCGGGTGACCGTCGAGCACGGTCACCATCGGTGTCGCCCGATCCGCGGGGAGCAGCTGATCGAGAATCCACGACTCACCGACACCGCGTCCTTGCCTGGCTTGCAGGGCGCGGTAGAGCTCGCCCGGGCTGGTGATGCACAGAACGTCCGCGATCACGCCGACCTTGCTCAATCGCTCGGCGGCCTCGAGTGCTTCGGTGATCACGGCTCCCATTGCCGCGATGGTCACCGTCGCACCGTCTCGACGCACCAGCGGATATCCGCCGGCAACCACCTGGCGACGCCTGCGTTCCCGGGCCGCCGGGTCGGTGGGAACGTCGGCCTTCGACTGGTCGACGGGTCGCGTCGACAACCGTAGGTATGCCGAGGTTCCGTCGGGCCGGCCCAGACGCGCGATGCTGGCGAGCAGGGTCCATTCGACGTCGATGGCGAATGCGGGTTCGTAGCTGATGCAGCCGGGCTGTTCGAGACCGATGGACGGCGTCTTGATCGATTGGTGTGCACCGCCTTCCGCGGCCAGGGTGACTCCGGACGGAGTGCCGACGAGGATCGACTGGCCGCCGGCATAGATGCCGTACGACCACGGCTCGAGGGCGCGTTCGACGAATGGGTCGTACATGACGCCGATCGGGAACAGTGGCTGTCCCCATCGGCTCCACGTGGCACCGAGTTCGCCCATCAGCCCCACGAGGTTGGTCTCGGCGATGCCGAGTTCCATGTGCTGACCGGACGGTCCTTCGCGCCAGTGCATGATCGTTTCGGCGTCGTCACCGAACCAGTCGTGCCGATCGGACGAGGACCACACGCCGACCTTGTTGACCCAGCCGCCGAGATTGGTGGTGGAGCTGACGTCGGGGCTCACTGTGACAACCCTTTTCGCCGCTTCCGGGGCCTCGCGAGTGAGGTCGATCAGCGTGCGGCCCAGGGCCGCCTGAGTGGTGGCGGTGCCCTTCGGTGTGCGGCCGATGTCGGTGGGAACGGCAGGGGGAGTGGACGCCGGAACCGGTTCGCGGCGTAGCCGTTCCGCGGTGGCGTTGCACAGTCGTCCCGGTGCGCTGTCGTCGTCGAAGCGGCCCCAGGGCGCAGCGGGATCCAGCTCGAGAGTGCGTGCGAGCTCGGCGTACTCGTCGACGGTGAGCAGCGAGGAGTGATTCTGCGGATGTCCCTGAGTGGGCAGTCCGAAGCCCTTGACCGTGTACGCGACGATCACCGTCGGCCGGGTGTCGTCGATGTGAGAGTAGGCCTCGCGCAACGCATCCAGATCGTGTCCGCCCAGGTTGCGGATCGACTCGGTCAACACGGTGTCGTCGAGGTCGGCGATCAGGTCCGCGATCGTCGTGGCATCCGGTCCCGATCCGGGGAGTCTGGTGCGCACTTCGTCCGCCGTGCAGCGCAGCAGGCGTTGGTACTCGGGGTTCGGCATGTCCAGGATTCGGGTGCGTAGAGCATCGCCACCGGGTCGAGCGAACAGGTCTTCGAGCAGTCGGCCGAACTTGACGGTGATGACCTGCCAGCCTGCAGCGTCGAACATCTTCTCGAGACGGCGGGCGGCGATGTTCGGCACGACGCGATCGAGGGACTGGCGGTTGAGGTCGACTATCCAGACGATCTCGCCGAGTTCTGCGATTCCCGGGTCGATGATCGCTTCCCACACGGCACCTTCGTCGAGCTCGGCGTCACCGACCAGTGAGTACTGGCGTCCGCTGAACCCGGTTCGTGGGGAGTCGTCCGGGCCGAACCGGTCCTCTACGAAGCGTCGCGACATCGCACCCCAGATCGGTGCAGTGGCACCGATTCCCACCGAGCCGGTCGAGTAGTCGACGGTATCGGGGTCCTTCGAGCGCGACGGGTAGGACTGCAGACCGCCGTAGGCACGGAGCGTCGTCAGATACTTCTCGTCCAGCTCGCCGAGTAGGTAGTTGATCGCGTGCAGCACCGGTGAGGCGTGGGGCTTGACCGAGACGCGGTCACCGGGCTGCAACTGCTCGAACCACAGCGACGTCATGATCGAGACCATCGAGGCGCAGGATGCCTGGTGTCCGCCGACCTTCAGCCCGGTCGAGTTGGGCCGAATCCGGTTGGCGTGGTGAATCATCGATGTCGACAGCCACAGCACGCGCTGCGCGATGTCGTGCAGGTCTTCGCCGTCCCCGGTAGACGAACGGCGGTCGGCGGGGCTGATGCTGGTCATGACAGTTGGCTCCTGAGTCGACGATGAAGAACGTCCTGATGCCGGCCGAGGCCGAAGGGCACGCGAGAAGAGCGGACGACGCGGGACCGAGTGTGGTCCTGTGGTCCGGGCGGGCGTTCGGGTTGCGAATCGCCGGAAGGGTGCAACTGAGCTGCGATGGGGGACAGTGGACCAGCCGCTTCCCTTGTTGCGCAAGTGCTGCGGCAGAAATGATGCAGATTGATCAATTCGAGTTCGGTGATGGGCCGAACCTTGGTCGTCCTGACCTCAATCTTCCCAGTCCGGACGAGAGTGTGTTGCTGCCACGACAGCCTCGAACGTGTCGACGACCAATTCGACCACCGCGTCGAGTTCGAGATCGGGGGTGTCGAAGTACGCGTCGGCAGTCCGGTCGAGAAAGCCGGTCCACCCGGAGATGGCGGCACTCTGCAACGGAGACAAGGGTTCCGAGAGCTCGGCGAGGGCTGCCACCTGTCGAGCGCCCTCCGTGCGGGCTTCCCGGACGGCGTCTTCGACGACGGAGTCGCCCAATTCTCCCTCACGGATCACCCGGACATAGAGGGCGCGGTGACGTTCGAGGAACTCGATGTGGCGTCGTACGAAACCTTCCACCCGAGCCCGCACGGATTGCTCACCGGCTTCGGGCTCCTGGAATTCGGCCAGTTTCGCCAGGACGTCGGCCAGCGCTGCCGCGACGAGTCCCTGTTTGTCGGTGAAGTAGTAGAACAGCAGCCCGTGGGCCACCCCAGCGCGACGCGATATGGCCGCTGCGCTGATATCGGCGCTGTTGCCCTCGGCCAGTAGTTCGATCGCGGCGTCGATCAGGGCCTGGCGACGGTCCACCCGAGGGCGGGCGCGATGGGACCGCTCGGCTCCGGGAGGCGGGTTGGTCGACACCGATCCGACATTAGCGCACCTCGAGCGAGCGTTCCTGACCGTCGTTCAAATTCTTGACTGATAGTCAAAGTGGACGTAGCGTCGGTCACATACAGCTGGTCCGAAGAAAGGTCGTTCGATGAGTACGACGCAGGATGCAGGGAGTCGGAAAGCGCCGAGGGTCGCGCCCGATCTCATCGCCCACTGGGTGGTCAAGTCCGCTCGCACCGAGGAAATGGTGCGGTGGTACGGCAAGGTCTTCGGTGCCGAGATCGTCTACCAGGACGAGGGAATCACATTTCTGACCTGGGACGACGAGTCTCACCGGTTGGCGATCATCGCAGTGCCGAAGCCCGTCAGGTTCCTGTTCCCGTTCGCCAAGTTCCGGCGCAAGGCCTACGGAATCGACCACATCGCGTTGACGTTCATCTCACTCGAACGACTGCTGGAGAACTACGTCCGACTCAAGAGGTTGGGCATCCTCCCGGTGTGGTCGATCAATCACGGACCGACGATCTCGCTCTACTACGAGGATCCCGATGGGGTGCGTCTCGAGTTCCAGGTCGAGAACTTCGACGCGGAGAACACCGCGGCGTTCTTCTTCACCGAGGAGTTCGCCGAGAACCCCATCGGCGTCAACATCGACCCCGATTACCTGCTCAGTCAGCTGCGCAACGGCGTACCCCACGAGGAGCTTCGCCGACGCGAGGCCGGAACTCGGCCAGGGCATCCGGTCGTCGCGAACAAGAAGACCATCACGCCGAAAACTCTGTGACCGAATCAGCTGCTGATCCAACAAGGGGGAGAGAGAATCACATGTCTGTCAACGTAGTTCGAACAGTCGATGGTTGGTGGCGTCTCGACGGCGACCGTGCGATCCGTATCGACACGACGGCCGAGACCACCCGCGAACTTCTCGCCGACCGCGGTGCCATCACCGGTGCATCGGGCGCGGCAACGAGTGTCGGCGAGCTCGAGCTCGTCTCTCCGATCACGGCCCCGTGTCGTGTGGTGGCGCAGCTGCTCAACTATCGGTCGCATGCCATCGACGCCGGGTCCGACCCGAAGACTCTGCAGCCCACGTTCTTCCGCAAGTCGTCGGCCTCGATCAGTGGCCCGTTCGATCCCATTCGTCAGCCGCCCGAGGTCGCTCTGCTCGATTACGAGATCGAACTCGGAATCGTCATCGGTGCCGAGATCCCGATCGGTACGACGGTCACCGACGACAACCTCTCCGACTACGTGGCCGGTGTGGTCGTGGCCAACGACGTCTCTGCTCGTGAGATCCAGTTGACCAAAGTGCAGGTGTACGAGAGCAAGTCGTATCCCACGTTCACGCCACTCGGTCCGCGGTTGGTGCTTCTCGACAACGACGAACTTCGTCGCATTCCCGAGCTGCACATGACGTTGGCCGTCAACGGTGAGACGCGTCAGGACCAGACGATCGGCAACGACCTGATCACTCCGCCCGCCGAGGCGCTGACCAGGTTGGCCAGGTTCCAGAACATGACGGCCGGCGATGTGCTGTTGACCGGAACGCCCATCGGCACAGCCATTTCCGCACCGCCCAAGTTCGTGCAGAAAATCGGTGAGCTGATTCCGCCTGCCCTCAAGTGGAAGTTCTTCTTCGCGCGCCAGGCGAAGAACCCCAAGTACCTCTCGGTGGACGATGTTGTCACGGCCGGAATCCGGACCGCCGATAGCGCAATCGATTTGGGCACCCAGAGGACTGTGGTTCGATGACCGCACCCGTCGTCGTCATCGGGGCGGGGCCTGCTGGAACCACTGCTGCACTTCTGTTGGCTCGCAGGGGTATCCGGAGTGTGGTTCTCGAGCGTCGTGAGAAACCACTGTTCCATCCGGCCGCGCATGTAATCAATGCCCGCACCCTCGAGATCTGGAACGAATACAGCCCGGAGCTGGCGAAGTCGATCGCTGCGATGTCGCCGCCGCACGAGACCGTCAACCTGATCAGCTGGTACGGCAATCTCGCGGACGAGGCCATCGGTTCGATCGACCTGCTCTCGGACCCCGAGCGCAAGGCAATCGTCGAGAGCCAGAGCCCGTTCATGGTCTCGCACATCGGCCAGCACATTCTGATGCCGGTGTTGTGGGACGCGATCGAGGCGGAGCCGTTGGTCGATTTTCGTCGCGGCGTCGACGTACGGTCGGTCGACCCGGCCGTGGACGGTGTCCTCGTCACGGCGACTGGGCATTCCTCCGAGATACGGGCCCAGTACGTGCTCGCGTGCGACGGCGCGAACAGCGCGACTCGTGATGCGGCCGGAATCTCCTTGTCCGGGCCGGTTCTGGCAAACATTGGGTAGCGCCTTCTTCACGTCGAAGACTCTCTTTCCCGACGACGCGCGGCCGTTGCTGAGCTGGGTCTACACGCCCGAGCTGTGCGGGGTGCTCATCGCCCACGCCGATCATCGATACATTCTGATGACGGCGTATCTGCATCCCGACCAGGAGATTGCGCGCAGCGGTAGGCAGTTCTGGGCCGAGACGTTGCCGAAGGTGTTGAACGGCCACGACTTCGAGTTGGAATCGACAGGTACGTGGGTCATGACCTCGCAGACCGCCGATAACTTCCGCCGTGATCGGTTGCTCTTGCTCGGCGACGCTGCGCATCGGTTCCCGCATACCGGCGGCTTCGGACTCAACTCGGGAGTGCAAGACGCGCACAACATTGCCTGGAAGCTCGACGCAGTCCTGTCGGGAGCCGCGTCGGACTCACTGCTGGACACCTACGACACGGAACGCCGCCCGGTGGTGAAGAAGTTCGCGAAACAGAGTGTGGACAACCACTTTCGGATGGACGCCATCGGCAAGAAAGTAGGCATCACCAACGTCATGCTGGCCAAGGCCACCACAGCGATGGGCCGTGCACCGATGAACAAGATCCCCGGTCGTTTCGTCGCCCCGCTCGCGGCCGCGGCCACGCGGAAGCAGATGAGCCGCTCACGCCGGTTGGACCCGAAGGTCGCCGGATCGGCTCGACTCCGCCAGCAGATCGCCGACGCCATTCCGCTCCAAGTCGAGCACTTCGTGTCGACCGGCCTGCAGTTCGGCTACCTCTACGCCGGTCCGCTGATCGCGCAGGACCCGTCGAGCACGCCTGCCGAGGACGTGGTCGACTACGCGCCCACCACCTATCCGGGTGCCCGCCTTCCGCATGCGGTGCTGTCGGTGGACGGCACGCTCGTGGACGCGCACGACGCTCTGGATCCGAACAGGTTGACGCTGTTGACGTTTGCCGGTCACGAGTGGGCTTCGGTGGTCTCGAAGCTCGCAGCGAGCGGGCCCGGGGTGATCACGGTTGCGATCGACGCGCCGTCGGGCACCGAGCGGCGCCGACTGATCGACCTGTACGAGGTCGGCGACGTCGGAGCAGTGCTCGTGCGACCCGACGGACATGTTGCGTGGCGTACGGCAGGTTCGGCGCCTGCTGCCGGTTCGGAACTCGAACGTTTTCTGACCACTCAGTGGAATCGCTACTTCACTGCCGTGACATAGCCCGGACACGAGTCGATCGAACCCGGTATGGCCGCGAGTGCGTCCCGCTAGAGTGCGCCCATGCACAAAGTACCTCGCGCGATTCGGGCCATGGGCATCAATGCGGTTCGTCTGTACAACCGCCTCGAAGTGTCGGTCGCGCAACCGGTTCCCGACGAGCCCGTGTTGTTCGTGTGCAATCACGGGTTCGGCGGAGTGATCGATCTGAACGTCTTCGCCTTCGCTGCTGCGTACGACGACCTGGACCTGTCCAGGGAAGTCATCGCGTTGACGCACCAGATCGCGTGGACCCTGCGTGCAGGGAAGTTGGTCGAGCCGTTCGGTGCTCGGCCTGCCGCTCGACAGAATGCTCTCGACGCATTCGAAGAGGGACACAATGTCCTGGTCTTCCCCGGCGGTGACCTCGATGCGCTGAAGTCGTGGCGCCAACGCAACGAGATCGTCTTCGCGGGACGCAGCGGCTACGCCCGTCTGGCAATGGAGGCCGGGGTGCCGATCGTTCCGGTGGTGACCTCGGGAGCGGGTGAGTCGCTGCTCGTCCTCAGTAGCGGAAAGCGCATCGCCCGAGCGCTTCGGCTGCACAAGACGTCCCTCCGGGTCAAGACGGTGCCGCTGTCGATATCCATTCCCTGGGGTGTCAATGTCGGGGTGGTCGGGTTGCTTCCGTATCTCCCACTACCGACGAAGCTTCGGACGTCGGTCCTGGCACCGATGCGTCCCGAGCCCGACGAGTCGGCAGAGGATTTCGCGCACCGCGTTCACTCTGCGATGCAGGCAGAACTCGACGAACTGACGAAGGATCGCCTGCCGGTGATCGGCTGAGCCGTCAGCCCGGTCCTTCCCATCCGCAGGCTTCACAGGAGACATAGATGCGGCTGTTGGTCGGTCCGACGGCCGGCGAATCGATGACGTTCTCTCCCAACGTGATCTGCTCGCAGATGGGACATATGCCCCGGTAATCGAGGTTGAAGCTGTAGGTGAGCACTCGGACTCGATCCTGTACGTCGAATGCCGCTACCGTGCGTGTCCCGGTCGAGCAGCTCGAACCTCGGCAGGAAGGTCTGCCGAGGTTCGAGTCGCCGTTACCCCGCGCTGTGTACCCAGGGCCGGCCATCGACTGCCGCTTCTTCGTGATCGAACTTGTCGACGTGAGCGACAGTAGACCCCGAGCCCCGGGCTCGTCGATAGCAGCGGACTTCTGGTCGACGGTGTGCGGCGCAGCGTCGACCGCGTGGGAGGAAAGGCCGTAGGGTCGGTGTCACGCCGCTCGTTCAGCGCACACAATGGTTCAGCGAAACCGAACCGACCTGCGAATCGTAGGTCGAGAAGGTCGAGTCTCATGACCGACACACCTATCCACGACGAACTGCAGAACTTCATGAAGATGAGCACGCGCGGTAGTGATCGGAAGGTCGAACCCGTTGCCGTATCGGTTCCCGTCGAGGTGTCTGCGCACGCGCCCGCGCGACACCAGAGAGCCTGACGGCATGGCCACCGCACGAGAGAAGCAGGACGAGGCCCTGGCCGCCTACCGGCGAGCGAAAGATCGCGAGCAGGAACTCGCCGATGTGCGCGGACAGTCCGACACCGAAGTTCCGTTGCTCGTGGACCTCGACGATGCCGAGATGCGCGGTGCGATCGAGGCGGACATATCGGCGCAAGAGGCGCTGAGCGTCGCGCTCAGGGCCGCGGACGACTGACTCCGGTCGGCTACGGGAGCGGCTGGGACGTGGGGTCGATCGCTGCCTGAACTCCGCCGCTGTAGGACGTCGGAAGCTCGCGGCCACAAAGTTTTTCGGCCTCGTCGGCGGATATCCCGAGCGCTCGCAGCACGCGCTGCGTCGTGTCGTCCACGGTCGCAGCTTCGTCGCGCTCGGGTTGGGCGAGCAGCAGTCGCCCCAACGACAGCAGTGAACCGGCCACGATCGCGAGTGCGACATCTGGGTCGTCCACATCGAATCGGCCTTGTTCGGCGGCAGATTCGATATCACGGCGCGAACGCGGTGCCAGGCCGCCGGCTGCTGCGAATGCCGCGGCCTCGGAGTTGAGCAGCACGAGACTCAGTTGCGGTTCGAGGCGGAAGAGTCGTCCGGACAACCGGAAGGACTGGGTGAATTTCTCGACCGGGTCGTCCAATCCCACGGTCAGCGAGTCGAGGTAGTCGCCTGTGGATTCGAGGGCCGCGTCGATGGCCGCCTGCCACAGCTCCTCTTTGGTATCGAAGTAGTTGTAGAACGATCCATTGCTGACATCGGCGGCCTGGGTTATCTCCAGAACGGGCGCGTTGGTGTTGCCGCTCGCCAGGAATCCTTGCGCGGCCCGAACGAGGGCGGCTCTGGTGCGAGCCTTCCGGCGCTCGACACGGTTGCCTTCGGTCACGGTGTGCTCCTGCTCTGGAATGTGGTGAGGGCAGCCTATCGCGAGAAATATTGACGAATTCGTCAAAAATGCTTGACGCGGTGACGTGTGATGAGTGACGATATCGTCAATGTCTGGCGGACGTCGCCGGATCCGTGGCCCATCGAGGACTTGATGACAACCGACGTGTCGATTCCCCAGTACCGCAGGAACATCTACTCCACCGACGCCATTGTCGATCCGTACCCGCACTACGCCAGGTTGCGGGAGCTCGGCCCGGTGGTGTGGCTTCCTGGTCAGCAGGTGTTCGCGATCCCTCGGTATGCCGAGTGCAAGACAGTGCTGCTCGACGACGAGACCTTCGTTTCCGGGGATGGCGTCGCGCTCAATCCCATCGCCAACCGACTCGGCCGGGGCACGACCCTCAACAGTGACGGCGACGAGCACGCGTCGAAGCGCGCGGTTCTGGCTCACCGTCTGACTCCGCGAGCAGTTCGGAAGATGACGACGGCGATCTCGGAGAAGGCGGAAAGTATCGTCGACGCCGCGTTGAGCAAACAGTTCGTCGACGGCGTCGACGACCTCGCAACGGCGCTGCCCATGTCGATCGTGCCAGACCTCGTCGGCTGGCCGGAGGATGGCCGCGAGAACCTTCTCCGCTGGGCCGGAGCAACTTTCGACTCGCTGGGCCCCGTCAATCGGCATTCGGCCACCGCGGTCAAGGCCACCACCGAGATGCTCAGTTTCTCCAAGCGGGTGGTGCGCGAGCGGTCGGTCCTGCCCGGAAGTATGGGCGAGGACGTGCTGATCGCCGCCGACGAGAATCGACTCGAGAAATCGGCGTGCCCGGCACTGATGATCGATTACCTCGGACCATCACTCGACACCACCATCGGAGCGATCTCCGGCGCACTGGACCTGTTCGCTCGACATCCCGAGCAATGGCAGGCGATACGGGAGAACCCGGACCTGATTCCCAACGCTGTCAACGAGGTCGTCCGGTACGAGTCACCCATCCGGGCATTTTCACGACGGGCTGTGCGCGACGCCGATATCGGCGGATCCAGAATTCCCGCAGGAGCCCGTGTGCTGGTGATCTACGCGTCGGCGAACCGCGACGAGCGGGAATGGGACAACCCCGATGCGTTCGACATCACCCGCGATGCGGCGCGCCAGCTCGGCTTCGGTTCGGGTACACACGGCTGCGCCGGTCAAGGACTGGCGCGTCTCGAAGCGCAGACGATGCTCCGTGTGCTGGCGCGCCGAGTCGAAAGATTCGTCCCCTCGGGAACGCCGAAAAGGGCCGTCAACAATGTCATTCACCGATACGAACGCCTGCCGCTGAAATTGGTGGCTGCAGAAGGGACACCGCAATGAGAATCGACGTCGACTGGGATCGGTGCGAAGGGCATGGAATCTGTGCCGATCAAGCTCCCAAGGTCTTCAGCCTGGACGACGAGGGCGAGCTTCACTACGCCTTCGATGGCGACGACATACCCGACGACCTTGCCTCCCCGGCACGTTCGGCGATCGGAGCGTGTCCGGTAGCGGCCCTCCGAGAGAGCAAGTGAGCGCCACCGACCGTCGCATCGTCGTCGTCGGAGACTCCATCGCCGGGTGTACCGCCGTCCGTGAGCTCCGCGCCCGCGGGCACCGGGGTTCGATCGTCATGATCGGTGCCGACGCGGACGGTTGCTACGCGAAACCGCCGTTGTCCAAGCATGTGCTCAAAGGTGAAGCAGCCGAGGCGCAAACGTGGGATCTGTCGGATCTCGACATCACCTCGATCGTCGACCGCGCGGTGTCGTTGGATATCGAGACTCGGACCGTGACCACGGCCGATGGCACCGAGGTGACGTACGACGCCCTGATCGTGGCCACCGGTGCGGCCGCGCGCCGGATAGCCGCCCCCGGGCAGGCCGGCGAGATCGTGTTGCGGACCTTCGCCGATGCCCGTGCACTTCGGCCACGGTTGGACGAGGCGAAGACCGCCGTCATCGTCGGTGGAGGTTTCCTGGGTATGGAAGTTGCGAGTGCCTGCGCTTCTCGTGGTGTCGACGCCACCGTCGTCGACGTCGATCCTCCTCTGCAGCGGTTGCTCGGTTCGTTTCTGTCCGAGGCTGTTTCGTCCCGAGCGGAAGCCGCTTCGGTCGATGTCGTCCGGGTCGACAGTGCGGTGAGGTTGATCGGCGATCCAGTGGTCGGCGTCGAGCTCGCGGACCGAACCCTCGAGGCCGATCTGGTCGTCACCTGCGCCGGAGACGTGCCCGAGTCGGGCTGGTTGGAGGGGACCGGAATCGCGGACCATCGCGGTGTCGGTATCGACGACCATTGCGCTACAGCGCTTCCCGATGTCTACGCGGCCGGCGATGTCACCTACTCACGCGCTGCGTCGGCTCGGTCGCCGTTCTGGTCGAATGCCGTCGCGCAGGGCAAGGTTGCCGCGGCCTCCGCTCTCGGCGTCGAACCGACCTGCGCACCCACCGACGACTATTTCTGGACCGAGATCCTGGGGCTGTCCATCAAAGTCGTCGGTCCCCTTCCCCTGCAGGGAGATCCGACCGTTCTCGAAGGGTCCGTCGCAGACGGGTCCGCACTGCTGCGGTGGACTCACCCGGACGGCCGCACCACCATCGTCGCGTTCGGTATCAAGAAGCCCGTCGGTGTGCTCCGGCGGTTGGCTCGCGAGAACACTGTCTCCACTACCTGAGGAATGTATTCATGGCTACTGGCTCCACACTTGTACGACGCCTTCCCGAGATCGTCGGATTGGGCCGTGCGGCAATCGGAATCGCCCACATGATCGCGCCCACTCGTGCCAACGAACTCCTCGCCGGGCCCGACGCCGCCGTGGCGACCACGCGTGCTGCCGCCCGCACCTTCGGAATCCGGGAGATCTACATCGGCGGCGGTCTGTACGCGGCCACCAGGTATGCGCCGAAGTTGGTGCGTCCCTTGCTGCGCGCCGGGGTGGCTGTCGATGTCTGGGATACCGGTGTCTTCGCTCTGACCGCGTATCTGCCGCAGCGAACACGCGTGGCTGGGTGCGCCATCGCCGGAGGCTTCGCCGTTGCCGGTGTCCTTGCCGAGACGCAGCTCTGACGATCGACGAAGGAGGGGCTCTCAGAACACCAGCGAGCGGGCAGGCAGCCCGGCCACTCCTTCTCTGGCGAATGCTGCCCATGTCCGACGGACCCTGGCGGCCAGCGCCGTCGGCGGTGTGTGGCCGGCCAACATGGGCGCGTCCGACCACGCGTCGCCGAACAGCAACGGCAATTCGATGCAGTGGCATGCCCCCAACGGTGCACCTTTCGGCGCCCAGTCGACTCGGTACGACGCGACCCGACCACCCGCGCCGTGCCACATCTTCACCATCGAATCCACGCCGAACAGCAAGTTGGTGACGAGACGCACCACCGGAGCGGTGAGCACCGAACTGACAACGCCGAACCTGTTCAGCCACAGCATATTCGACACGATGTCTACGAAGGGCGCAGCATCGTCTCTGGTGTGACCGATCAGCAGTTCGACGCGAGTGGCGGTCCTGCGCAGGGCGGCGTCGGGGTCATCGGACAGTGGCTCGAGGTGAGCGACCGGCCCGAACGGCATTCCGCCTGCGGCACCGAACCTACGCACGGCCTGCGTCACGGCCCGCTCCGCATCGAGCACCTCCGACGCAGGTGCGGTGGCCGGGTCCGTGGAGAACCGAGCTGCGAAAGCCTTTCGTGCCGTGTCGTACAGAGCCGAACGGCCCGAGCGCAATCCGAGCGGTGCGCTCTGCACGATTGCTCTCGTGAACAACCCTGCGGCCGCGTCGCACGCCATCAGCGCGAGGATGGCATCGCCGCCCGCGGATTGACCGAACAGGGTCACAGTGGTCGGAGCACCGCCGAACCGAGCGATGTTGGTCGACACCCAGCGCAGAGCCTCGATCTGATCCTGAACACCGATGTTGCTGTCCCCCGACCCTTTCGGGGTCAGGTAACCGAAACCGCCGAGCCGGAAGGTGACACTGACGACCACGACACCCTCTCGGACGAGGTGGTCTGCATCGTACTTCTCGGCCTCCCCGCCGCCGGAGACGTAGCCGCCGCCGTGCAGCCACACCATGACCGGAAGTCCCTCGGCCGCAGCGGGAGCGGTCACCGACAGCACGAGACAGTCCTCGCTCTGGTCGAGCCGGTCGATCATCGGACCGGTGACATTGTCGAGCCGAGAGGGCAATTGAACGCATGCCGGACCACGGCGGGTGGCGTCGCGCGTCGTCCCCGGGGTGTCGACCGGTCGGGGATTCCGAAAGCGCGTGGCGGTGGCATAGGGGATACCCCGTGCGTGGATCAGCCCGTCGAATTCGACTGCTTCGAGATCTCCGCTGGTCGTGCCGGTGATCGTTCGCCGCGTCGCCCCGGCCGTCATCTCGTCGTTCAAGTGAAGAACCCCCTTATCGAACAGCGCGAGCATACCGTCCGACCGACACGACAGACGTGGCGTCATAATCGGACCATGCGGTCCAAGCAGAAGATTCTCGATGCCACACTCGGGCTGATCGCCGAGTCCGGCTTCGAGGGCGTCACGATCGCGGCAGTGGCTCGTGCTGCTGGTGTCACCCGTCAGACGGTGTACTCGATCTTCACCACCCGTGAGGACATGATCTCCGAAGCCATGATCGGACTCGTCGTCGACGTCATGGGTGGGATACGGGAGAAGGCCGATCAGGCAGAGAGTCCGACGCAGTTCATCGTCGAGACGATCGTCGCCGCACGCCATCTCATTCGGCGGGAACCTGTGCTGAATTCGTTGCTGCGCTCGGGTAACGCGAACCCGCTGTTCGACGCGGACATGATGGATCGTGCACTGCCGGTGGTACGTCAGTTCCTCGACGGATACGCCGAGCGCAATCCAGGATTCGATTCCGCGCAGTTCGACGGTATCGACGGAGTCATCGTGCGGGCGGCGCTGTCGGTCATTCTGTTCGACGACCCTTCCATTCACGAGGACGACGGTCTGCGTCAGTACCTCGAGCGGTGGTTGATTCCCGTTCTGCCACTTACTTAGCCCGTAAAACTTGACACCCGCGGGTGCTTCTGTCTAGTTTTGCACGGCGCGTACGTGTGGCCCGAGTCTCGGTGCGTGCACATCCGCGACTGTGGGGGGAACGTGTCGAATCTGAACCGTCGGACATTTCTCGGTGCTGCAGTGGTTGCAGGCCTTGCCGCGGTGGCGGGCACGGGCGTTGCCGGCGCAGCCACCGGCACAAGAACTCAGGTTCCGCTCACTCGCGAGGACCATCGCGTGGTCGTGATCGGATCGGGGTTCGGCGGTGGCGTCGCAGCATTGCGCCTGGCCGAGGCAGGCCTTCCCGTTCTGGTTCTCGAGCGCGGAAGGCGTTGGCCCACAGGGCCGAATGCAGACACCTTCCCCAACGCGACCGCCCCGGACAAGCGGATGCTGTGGTACGCGTCGAGCCCCAATCTGTTCGGCAGGCCAGTCCCGTTCGATCCGTATGTCGGACTGCTCGAGGCCGTCCCCGGTGACAACATGACCGCGCTGTGCGCCGCGGGTGTGGGCGGCGGATCCCTGATCTATCAGGGGATGACGCTGCAGCCGTCGCAGGCGGTGTTCGAGACACACTTTCCGGTCGAGCTCGACTGGACGAGGTTGAACGCAGTGCACTATCCCCGCGTCGCGCGGATGTTGCAGCTCGCGCAGGCTCCCGACGAGTTGATCGACACTCCCAATTATCGAGCGGCGCGGGTGTTCGCAGACAGTGCGCGTCGGGCTGGACTGCCGGTGTCGAAGATTCCGATGCCGATCGACTGGAACTACGCCCTCGACGAGACCCGCGGGGTGATGACGCCGTCGTACACCAACGGTGCCGGTGCCTTCGGAGTGAACAACGGCGGCAAGCATTCTGTCGATGTCACCTACATCGCGGCCGCCGAGGCGACCGGCCTGGCCACCGTGGCGACGCAGCACAACGTCACGCATGTCGAGCGCGCCACCGACGGCCGCTGGATCGTCCACGTGGACCGAATCGATTCCGATGGAACGGTGTTGGAGAACAAGATCCTCACCACCGGTGCACTGATCATGGCGGCGGGAAGCCTGAACACCACCAAGATGCTGGTTCGCGCGAGCGCCACCGGGGCCATTCCCGATCTGCCGGACGAACTCGGGCAGGGCTGGGGCACCAATGCCGATCGGATCTACGTGTGGTCCAGCATCGAGCAGCAATTCGGTGCGCCGCAGGGCGGTCCGGTGGTGTTCGGCAGCTTGAACTGGGACGACCCGCGCACTGCACACACCGTCATCCAGGCATCGATACCACCACTGTCCTTCGATGCCCGCAGCACGATGCTCGTCGGGTACGGAGTCAGCGACGGGCGCGGCCACTTCGACTACGACTCGGCGCGAGACCAAGCTCTACTGCACTGGCCGGCCAACGGCGACTCCGTCATTCAGGACGGATCCATCGACCCGACGGTTCGTCGCATCGCCGGCACCGGCAGCATTCTCACCGACACCAATGCATTGTTCCCGTCCACCTGGCATCCGCTGGGCGGGGCCAACATGGGCCCGGTATGCGATCTCGACGGCCGCGTACACGGCCAACGCGGACTGTACGTGCTCGACGGTGCGTTGATGCCGGGCAACACCGCGGCCTGCAACCCGTCCATGACCATCGCTGCGCTCGCCGAACGAGCACTGGACAACATCGTGGCTCGCGACCTCGGCACCGTCATCTGACACCAGGAAGAAAGAGACCGATGCACCCGTACCGCAACATGATTCGTGTTCTCGTGGGCACCGCACTGCTGGCATCGTCGGTGGTCGCGCTCGGAGCCTCGCCGGCACATGCCGATCCCGTCGACGAGTTCTACGTGCCACCTGCGCAACTCGATGACAGTCCGGGTTCCGTCGTTCGTACGCAACCGATGTCGTTGTTCGCTGCTCTGCCCGGGGCAGACGGCGTGTATCCGGCGCAGGCACAGCGCGTCATGTACACCTCCCGCACGCAGGACGGCGCGCCCGTCGGGGTGACGGGTACGTTCGTCGACACCGAGGTCCCGTGGCGGGGTGCAGGCCCACGGCCGACGATCGTCGTGGCACCGGGCACGGTGGGGCAGGGCGACCAGTGTGCACCGTCGCGGGCCTTCCCGACTTCGATCAACGCTGTGGCGCAACCATTGTCGATCTCGTTCAACCAGGAGCTGTTGTCGTCGGCGCTGTGGGGGTCGATGGGCGCGAACGTGTTCGTCACCGACTACATCGGATTGGGAACGCCCGGTATCCACACCTACGTGAACAGGCCGGAGCAAGCACACGCGGTTCTCGACGGTGCCCGCGCCGCGCTCGAACTCTCGGGGGATCCGGATGCGCCCATCGGCATCTGGGGTTATTCGCAGGGCGGCGGAGCTGCTGCGGCTGCCGCGGAACTCGCGTCGGAGTACGCACCGGAACTCGATCTGAAGGGAACGTGGGCAGGCGCGCCGACGGCCGACCTGCTGGATGTGTTGGCGAAGGTCGACGGGACGCTGATCGGCGGTGTGATCGGCTATGCCCTCAACGGTTTCATCGAGCGGGACCCCACGTTGAAGCCGCTGGTGGACGAGAGGCTCACCGATCACGGCAAGGCGGTTCTGAACGAACTGTCGACCGAATGCATCGGCGACACCATCCTCGAGCATCCCTTTCTACGCACGGAGTCGTTGACGAAGGACGGCAAGTCGATGCTCGAGAACCTGCGCACCATTCCCCAGGCCGGTGCGATCTTCGACGAGCAACGCATCGGTCGGCGTACACCCGATGCGCCGGTGTTGATCACCAGTGGAATCAACGACGACACAGTGCCCTACGGGCAGGCCCGGCAACTGGCGGAGGACTGGTGCGGTGGCGGTGCGTCGGTTCAGTTCCACAGCAACCCCCTGCCGCCGATTCTGCAGGGTGCGGTGTTGCCGAACCACTTCGGCCCACAGTTGATCGACGGCTACGGCGGAGAAGCTGCTCAGTTCTTGATGGACCGGTTCGCCGATCTCCCGGTGGCAGCATGCGCTTTCGACTGATCGTAGACCGCTGGCGATGGCGAGGGATGCGAGAGTTCCTTCGGCGCAACCGTCTTGTCGGTGCCCTGAGCGTCGAGCAACGGGTGAACGACTACCTCGCCGTCGCCGACGCGTTCGGCCTCACCTGGCCACGAGACGAGACGCGATTGCATGCACTCCTTCTCGGTTTCGGAGAGTCCGATCTCGCTGTGGTGAGCAGGTCGATCCGAGAGAATGCAGTGTCGATGACGCTCTGCCCGGTCATTCCGTTGCGGGCCAGTGCTACCGACTAGGGACGCCTCCCATCGGCGACGCGCGTCGCGCCGCATCCGGTCTGTCATCGACTCGGGTGGTCCGACCATGGTCTTTCAGCCGATCGTTCGCGCCGTCGACGGCGCAATCGAGGGATACGAGGCTCTCTCACGCTTTCCGGACGGCGGAGGCACCACGGAGAGTTGGTTTGCCGATGCTGTGCACTGCGGACTCGGGGCAGCTCTCGACACGTCTGCTGTCATGAATGCGCTGAAGGAGTCCGCTCAGCTTCCGTGCGGATCGTTCCTCGCCGTCAATCTCTGTGCCGCAACACTAGTGGCCGATTTCGCGTTGGTGGGCCACCTCGTGGAATTCGGTCGACGACGGCACCTGATCGTCGAGATCACCGAGCACGCCGCCATCGACGACGAGCTGGAGGTGCTGGCAGCGTTGGCCGAACTCAGACGCGGCAGCGTCGACATCGCCGTCGACGATGTGGGCTCGGGCCACGCGGGACTGCGGCGCCTGGTGCTGCTCGAACCCGACGTCATCAAGCTCGACGCAACCGTTGTGCACGGCATGAGGGAGAACCGGACCAAGATGGTGGTGGCCGAACTCATCCTGGATTTTGCGCGAAAGACCAATGCGCGCTGTGTGTTCGAGGGCATCGAGACCGACGACGATCTGGAGGCAGCAACATCGATGGGGGCCGACTTGCTGCAGGGCTATCGAACCGGTCGCCCCGCAGCGGTGCATCTGCTCGCACAGAAGTGATGACCTCGTCCGCATCGGCCCACCTACGAGGCGCGGACTTCCTGGGTGACGTTGTGGCCCACTGCGTCCGTGATCTGTTGTGCGAACGGGCTCAGCTCGAACCAGGAGAAGAATGCGGATGTCAGAGGCGTCGCACCTGCGAGGTCGATCTCTCCCGACTGGCGAGCAGAGGCGAAGGTGCGGTGCCCGTACCAGATCTGGTTCCAGGTGTTGACGGTGCCGGACACTGCAACGTCGACAGGGAACCGCGGATCCTGGTAACACAGCGTGGCTTTGCCGTTGTCGACCACGATCCAGCCGTGCACCCGCGGTTCGGTGAAGGCGAAATGCAGGGTGGTGCGACGATTGTTCGGCAACCGTGAGATGTCCAGTCCGGCCCGCATTCGCCACAGCAGCAAGTAGGGGTCTGCTTGTTCTTCGGTCGGGGCCGGGAACCGCCAGCGAGCCGTCCACGATCCCAGCGACATCAGGACGCCGAGAAGATCGGATCCGGCCGGGGTGGTGTGGTACTCGCGGTCGAGTTTGACCACGAGCTCTGCTCGCTCGAGGAAGCGGAGACGAGACGCGAGCAGAGTGCGAGAGATCCCGGGGAGGCCACGATGTATCGCGTTGAAATTGTGTGCTCCGGTGATGATCTCGCGGACGATCAGCAGGCTCCACTTGTCTCCGAGAAGGTTGACGCCCATGGAGACCGGGCAGTATTCGACGGTCATGTCTGCGACGGTATGAAGGTTCGAGGGCTGGTACAACCTTTGTACTATGCGTGATTTCAATTGTTGAGTTCTATGCGTACATGGCTATTACATCGAACCCTCAGCAGTGTCTCTTCGGCCGAGCGCGGACGAACGGCTGTACGCGCACGGTGGTGCCGGCATGAGTTCTCTCCTCCTCGGCGACACCGCACCGGACTTTCGATCGAACACCCAGAACGGACCGTTCGCCTTCCATGACTGGCTCGACGGCAGCTGGGCACTCCTGTTCTCGCATCCGAAGGACTTCACCCCGGTCTGTTCCACCGAGATCGCTCGAGCGGCTCGTCTGGCGGGTGAGTTTCGGAAGCGCCGAACGAAGATCGCCACGTTGTCGGCCGGCACTGCGGAGAGCCACCGCCAGTGGGCCGCTGAGCTGTCCGACGCGTTCGGCGTCGCGATCGACTTTCCGTTGATCGTGGACGACGATCGGCTGACGATCGCTCGGCAGTACGGGATGGTTCATCCGAAACTCAGCGACATCACCACGATCCGTTCGGTGTTCGTCATCGATCCGAACAAGACGATCCGATTGATACTCACCTACCCGCACACGACAGGCCGGAACTTCGACGAGATTCTCCGCGTACTGGACTCGCTCCAAACGGCAGACCGGCACTCGATCGTCACTCCGGCGAATTGGTCACCGGGTGAACGAGTGCTCGTTCCGTTCGAGCTGTCCGACGACGACGCGGCACAGAAGTTCGGCTCGGTCGAGAAGGTCCTTCCCTACCTGCGCACCGTAGTGCTGGAGAACTCCGCAGCACAGGCGTAGCCCATCCATACCTTTCCATACATGATCCCCCGAAAGTGAGCAGACATGACTGCAGCCACCACCACCCGACACGCCGTCTCCATCCTGCCGATCGGCGGCCCCACCGCTTTGGTCGACATCGGCGGTCTCCGCATCATCCTCGACCCCACATTCGATGCTGCCCAGGACTACACGGGTCATGACGGCACCGAGGGACTCAAAGGCGTCATTCGTACCGAGGGACCGGCGCTGAGTCGGGACGAGGTCGGGACAGTCCACGTCGCGTTGGTCTCGCACGATCATCACATCGACAATCTCGACACGTCCGGCCGCGAGTTCCTCGGCACGGTCGATCACGTCTACACCACCGATCTCGGTGCCGAACGTATCGCCAACGGTGCCATCGGTCTCGAGGACTACAAGAGCGCCGAGATCGCACTCCCGGAGGGCGGAACGCTCACCATCACCGGCGTTCCGGCTCAACACGGTCCCGACGGGGTCTGGCAACAGATCGGCCCGGTCACCGGATTCGTTCTCAGTGGGGACGGTGTGCCCACCACGTATGTCAGCGGCGACAACTCCTCTGTCGAGGTCGTGCGTGGCATCGCAGAACGTTTCCCGGACATCGCAGTTGCAGTCCTGTTCGTCGGCGGCGCAGGCTTCGAGGAGCTCGCGGACGGCGTGTACATAACCTTGTCCAACGAACGCGCACTGCAGGCCGCCGAGATACTGGAGGGGGCGACCATCGTTCCTGTGCATGCCGATTCGTGGAAGCACTTCCGCGAGGACACCGACGATCTCCGTGCGATCTTCGAACGCGCCGGACTCTCGGATCGACTACGCGTCATCGACCGCGGGGCACAGGTCACCGTCGCCGAGTAACAGCAGAGGCTGCGCAGTCCGAAGACGACGGTGAGCCGGGTTGCGGGTCCTACAGATCAAAATCCGGTGCAGCTGGCCGCGGTGAGCGCGGTCAGCTGCACCGGATTCTGTCGGCAGTCCAGCCCCGCGACCCGACTAGCGCATTCCGGACGAGAAGCTCTCCCGTTTCGAGGCCTCACGTGCCACCACGTCCTCGGCCGCGACGATCACGTCGTCCACATCGGAGCTCTTCACGACAACCACGCCGTCTGCATCGGCGACGATGACGTCACCGGGAGATACGACGACGCCTCCGAGCGCTACCGGCTCGTTCAGCCGTCCCGGCCCGTTCTTGTACGGCCCGGCAGGTGTGACACTTCGGGCGAAGACGGGCAGGCCCAGCTCGGCCAATGCGTCGGCGTCGCGCACGGCACCGTCGATGACGAAACCCGCAATGCCCAGCGATTTGGCGCGGATCCCGATGAGATCGCCGATGAGGGCGCGGGTGTCGTCGCCCGAGCCGTTGACGACGATGACGTCGCCGGGGCGGGCGTCGTCGAGAGCCTTGTGGATGTAGAGGTTGTCGCCTGATCGGGTCCACACGGTGTAGGCCCGGCCGGTGACCGCTGCTCCGGCCCAAATGGGCCGCAGTCCGGCGATGATGCCGAAACGATCCTGGGCATCGCCTACGTTTGCTGCGGGCACCCGAGAGAAGCGTTCGATCATGTCGTCGGACACGGCAGTGGTGGAATAGGTTTCGGTACTCATGAGATCAATGCCTTTCGGGTGACTTATTGCTGGTCGGCGAGCAGTTCGGCGATGATCGGCTCGATCTCGGTTTCACGCTGTTCCCACAGGGTTTCGACGTCGGCACCGGAGACCCAATCGGGTTGTGTCGCTGCCCCGGTCAGCTTCTCGGCCACGGTCGGGTCGGCCAGCGCGGTCTCGAGGGCGTTCTGCAGCGTGGTCATCGTCGCGTCCGGGGTGCCTGCGGGGGCGCTGATGGCGAAGTTGTTGGTCATGAACGGGGCGTCGTATCCCTCGCTCGCCAGCGTCGGTACGTCGGGGATGAGCTTGTTTCGCTCCTCGGTGAGTACCGAGAGGATGTTCACCTCACCCGATGCGAACTGGCCGTAGAAGCTGGACACTCCGCCGAGGGCGAAGTCGGTTTCGCCGGAGACCAGTGCCGAGATCTTGTCGGCACCGCTGTTGTAGTGAACGATGTTGAAGTCCAGGCCCAGAGTGTCTTCGAGGGTGCGCAGGTTGACGTGGTCGTCGCCCGCGCGGGAGTCGGTGCCCACCGTGATGGTGCCGGGGTTGGCCTTCACCGCATCGAACAGTTCGCCGATGTTCGCGTAGGGGCTGGACTTGTTGACTCCGATCACGATGTCGTTGGATGCGAACGATCCGATGGGCGAGAAGCTTTCGCGATCGAACCCGGCTTTCTTGCTCGGGTCCAGGTACCTCCCGAGGATCGACGGGATATTGGTGAAGCCGATGGTCTCGCCGTCCGGCTCGGCGTTGGCCAGGTAGTTCAGTCCGACGACCTGGCTGCCGCCTTCCTTGTTGACCACTTTGACCGGGACTCCCAGTTCGGCTTCCATGGCCGGTGCCATGATGCGGGCGAGGATGTCGTTGCCTGCGCCTGCGGCGGACGGGACGACCCATTCGACGGTGGCACCGTCGCGTGGGAACGGTGCTGCCGAATCGGTTGTGCCCCCGCTGCAACCGGCAATCAGCGCAGCGGTGGAGATGGCCGCGACGAGGATGGGCAGTGTTCTCATGAGACGGGCTCCTTGATGGGGTGGTTCGCGGTGGCGCGGCGGGAAAGGATGCGAGCCAGGACGGGGCGCAGCATTCCGAACAGAACGGCTGCGATGAAGACGAGCAGTAGAACCTTGTTGATGGGGCCTTCGACGAAAACGCCGTAGTCACCGCGGGACAGCGACAACGAACGTTGGAAGTTCTCCTCCAGCAGTGGTCCGAGGATCAGCGCCAGGACGAGAGGAGTGAGCGGAATCTTGGTGAGGTGGAACAGGTATCCGATGACACCTGCGCCGAGCATGATGAAGATGTCGAAGACGCTGCCGTTGATGCTGTACACGCCAAGGAACATGAAGGCGAGGATCATCGCCATCAGGTAGTGGAACGGGATCTTCAGTACAGCAATCCACAGACGTACCAATGGCACGTTGAGAATCAGCAGGATGATGTTGCCGACGAGGAAGCTGGCGATGATGGTCCAGGCGACCTCGGGGTTGTCGCGGAACAACAGTGGGCCGGGTATCAGACCGTTGATGGTGAACGCGCTGGCCATGATGGCGACCGTTGCCGACGTGGGAATACCGAGGGTGAACAGTGGAATCATCGACGACAGTGCGAGTGCGTTGTTGGCCGATTCCGGTCCCGCCACACCCTCGACGGCACCCTTGCCGAATTGCCCAGGGCGCTTGGTGAGCTTCTTCTCCATCGCGTAGGACGCCAATGAAGTTGCAGCACCCGGAGATCCGGGGAGCAGGCCCATGAAGAAGCCGATGACCGATCCGCGCATCGTCGGGCCTGCAGACCTGGCAATGTCCGTCTTGGTGGGCAGCAGCTTGCCGACGGCGAGTGGTCGTCGGCCGGCACCGCCAGCCGAGCGGGCCTGGATGAGGATTTCGGTGAGGCCGAAGCAGCCCATCACGACGGCCACGAGCGCGACGCCGTCGAACAGTTCCGGCATGCCGAACGTGAATCGCTGTATGCCTTGACCGGAGTCGATGCCCACCGACGCGATGGCCAGTCCGAGGCCGACGCTGATGAGGGCTTTCGCGGGGTTGTTGCCCGAGAAGCTGGTGATCAGTGCCATGCCGAGCAGCGCGACGAGAAACAGTTCGGGAGCACCGAATTCGAGTGCGAATCGGCTGAACGGGGCCACGACGACGAATCCGACGACGCCGACCAATCCGCCGACGAACGACGCGAGTGCCGCGACGACGAGAGCGGGTCCGCCGCGTCCGCTCTTGGCCATCTCGTAGCCGTCGAGTGTGGTGGCGATGGACGACGCCTCACCCGGAATGCGCAGCAGCACAGCGGTGACGGTGCCTCCGAATGCGGCACCGTAGAGGATGGCGGCGAGCATGATGAGCGCCGTGGTGGCGTCGAGCCCGAAGGTGATCGGGATCAGCAGCGACACCGCGGCGGCGGGGCCGAACCCGGGGAGGACGCCGACGAGCATGCCCAGCACGCAGCCGAGGAGTGCGAACAGCAGATGCGTCGGAGTGAGGACGTTGACGAAGCCCGCCATCAAATCGGGAAATCCCATGGCTCACAACCCCCAATCAGCGAGGAACGGAATGGAGGAAGCCGGCAGTGCCGTGCCGAGCCAGACGTCGAACACCAGTCGGGTGGCGAGTGTGGTGGCCACGGCGACGCCGACGGCGATCACAGGGGTGCGCTTGCCGACGAAGACCAGGACCACGGCGAGCATCAATGCCATCGACAGGGTGTAGCCGAGTGTGGGGAGAACCAGTGCAGCTCCGGCGATCGCGGCAACGACCACTCCGATTCTGATCCAGCCCGCGCGGTCGGGCAGTTCGGCCTCGTCGGCGTCCTCCTCGTTGTCGCTGGAGAGGAACGCAACGGCTGCCGAGGTAGTGGGCTCGAGTTCGGGATCCGGCTCGGACGCGCTCGTCCGCGGTGCTCGAACGAGCTGGATCGCCCACATCGCGCCGCCGAGGATCATGCCGAGTCCGCCGACCAAGGGCAGGAAGCCCGCACCGACGCCAGGGTCGGCAGTGACGCCGTACCCGGTTGCCATGGTGACCGTCGCCAGGCCGACGACGAGGGTCGCGCCGAGCACGATCCATTCGATCGTGTGTTGTGTGCCGAGCAGTACCTTCACGGCCTGCCGCCTTTCTGACATATGTTCGGATGCGGCCTGAGAGGGTCGGCCGGATTGCTGTGCTGTGGATCACTTGCAATCTTGCACAGGTTTACAGGATTGTGGTTGAGTGTGTCAACAGACACAGTGGAAAGTGGAGGGTATGAGCTTCCGAACAGTGGTTGCCAGCAGCGGAAAGTCGCTGAGTGCGTCCGAGAAACGGGTCGTTGCGGTGCTTCTCGGCGAGCCCGAGCCGTCGAGTTTGCGCGCAGCTCCGGTTGCTGCCCGCGCGCAAACTCACGAGTCGACCGTCGTGCGGTTGGCGCAGAAGCTCGGTTACAGCGGTTTCCCGGACTTGCGTGCCGATCTCGAGCGCGACAACCCCGAACCCGTGGCCTCGTCTGCTCTGATGCGCAGCGATACCGGTCACGAGCTGGCCGTTTTCGCTCGTGACGAGGCGCGTGCACTGGAGCGATTGTCGAGCTTCATCCCTCAGGAGCAGCTGGTGGACGTGGCGACCTCCATCCATCGGTCGCGTGTGGTGTACCTGTTCTCCAAGGCCGACGAACGTCCTGCCTTGGACATGCTTGCACGCCGTCTCCGCAGACTCGGGCTGGTCGTCGTCGAGCTCGGGCTGGGCGGAAAGGACCTCGCCGAGCGATTCGTCAGCTTCACCGAGGACTCCACCTTGATCGCATTTGCATTGCGCGAGGCACCGTCTCAGCTACCCGCGCTGGTTCGTGAGGCGGAACGACGGGGCGGTACGTCGATCCTCATCAGCGATGCGCCGGGATATCACTTCAGGCCTGCGCCGACGCACCTCCTCGTCGCGCAACGAGGAGACGATTCCGAGTACAACACGCTCATCATCCCCATTGCCATTGCGTATGCCTTGCAGCTGGCCATCTTCCACCTCGACCCCGATCGGTACGGTGCTGTGCGCGACGACATCAACGACGTATCGAGGTTGGTCGGAGGAACCGACGAAATTCCACTGCGCTGATGGCTTCTCGTGATTCCATCGCTCTGACCGTTCAGGCGACGGCTGCGCAGGCAGGGTGGGTCGGGGTCCGGTTGATGATCGGATACCGAGCGATCGCCGAGGGCGCCGACACTCGAACGTTGGCGGTGATCGCTGCACTGTTCGCTGCGCCCGCAGTATTGGCAGCACTGCCGATCGGGCGCATCGCCGACAGGTTCGGTGGGCCGGTGGTGATCGTATCGGGAATCGTGTTGTGCTCGATCGCAACCGGTGTACTCGTTGCGTTTTCGGCGATGTGGGCGCTGCTCGTGTGTACGGCGGCGTTCGGCCTGGGGAATCTGCTCATCATGATCGGACAGCAGGCGTTCGTCGCGCACGTTCACGTCGACGGCAAGAACGAAAGTGCTTTCGGTGCACTGACTGCCGCAGCGTCGTTGGGCCAGCTGGTCGGGCCACTCGCAGTGACTGCCATTGCGTCGAGATTCGGCGGTGCGAGCATCGAGAGCCCCAACACGACGGCAGGCATCCTCACTGCCGGTGCCTTCACTGCGGTAGCGCTTCCGACCGCACTGTTCTTGATGCTCGGTCGCAACCACATTCGTGCAGAGAAGCCCGCCGAGGGGGAAGCGTCGGGATTGAAACTGCTGAAGCTGCCGGGCATGTGGCAGTCGTTGACGGTCAGCGGAGCGGTGCTGGTGACTGTCGATCTGCTCTACGCCTTCGTGCCTGCGTGGGCCGTCGAACGTGGAGTATCGGTGACGACGGTGGGGTGGTTGCTGGCACTGCGGGCGGGGGTATCGGTGGTCAGCCGTATCGGCCTGGGACGGCTCGATGCGAAGTTCGGTCGCACTGTGCTGCTCAATGTTTCGCTCGCGGCCGGCGCTCTTGCGCTCGCGGTACTGCCCTTCGTGCAGGCCGTGGGCGCAATAGGCGTCATGGTCGCACTCGGAATCGCGCTCGGTATTCCTCAGCCACTGACGATGTCGTGGGTGGTGTCGATCGTCCCGAAATCCACGCAGGGGGAGGCGTTGGGATTGCGGATGTCGGCCAACAGGTCTGCGCAGATTCTCATCCCACTGACGGTCGGTGCAATCGCTGGGCCGTTCGGGGTGACGGGCATTCTGCTCGGTAACGCGCTTGTGCTGGGGGATCGATCGTCGCGGCCTCGCATCCACGAAGTCGGCCCTGACTCAACCGGCGTGGGTCAGCATCTTCACGTGCGGGATTCCCGCTTCCAGGTAGTTCTCTCCCACTCGAACGAATCCGAAGCGCCCGTACCAGTTTTCGAGGTGCGCCTGCGCGGAGATTTCGACCACCCCGGGGTATGCCGTCAGCGCGGCCTCGACGAGTTCTCCTGCATAGCCGCGTCCACGACCCGCAGCCGCGGTCGCGACGCGGCCGATGTGGACCGTGTCCTCGACGAGGACGCGGAGGGTGGCCAATACCTCGCCGTGGTCGTCCTGGATCCAGAACAACTCCGTCGTCGGAAGTAGGTCCACGCCATCGAGTTCGGCCTCGTCGACGATCTTCTGTTCGTGTACGAACACCGCGACCCGAAGCGCCATGATTCGGTACAGCGTGCTCGGCTCTACGCCGGCAAGCGGAGCATGGTGAAGGGAAGGCATTGGTCCTTTTCGTCAGAGTCGATCTCGATCGTCACACCGCAAGCGGCACAACGGTTCCCGGTGCAGCGTCGTTGTATCGCGCCGTGATCTTGTTCAGTTCCAGCTGGTAGTAGAGGCTCTGCAAGCCGAACACGAACGTGAGTAGCAGGCCGACGATCGAGCTGCACGTCGGCTGGAGGCCGGCCGCACGTTGGGCGTCGGCGATGCGGTTTCCGGTGTTGTAGTAGCTGATCAGCGGCGCGATGATCGTCCAGCCGAGCAGCAGTAGAACCAGCAGTGGCCCGGCGACGGGTGCGTTGACCTTCCGACGGTCGAAGTCTGCCATCTCGCGGTGAATGAGGTAGTACCAGACGAAGTGGTAGATGCCGAGAGTGATGAGCGGCAACAGGATCCAGACGACAACGGGATTGCGCCGCTTCATCGCGCTTCCTTGGGTAACCGGACCGGTCATGATGCTCCCCAACCTTGTCGAACGGCCTGCTCGTGGACCGGACAATTCTCGCACGTCGAGCGGTATTGTGTCCTGGTTTGATTGCTCCACGGGGCATCGGCCCACACCGAATGTCAGCGCGGTGGGACCAACAAGTGAACTCTCTCGACCAGGCTCAACGCAGTGCCAGCGTCCGCGCCCTCGAATACTGCTCTGTGTATCCCTCGCATCGCACCGGTGATCAGGTGGGCGGCAGCGACGATGTCTGTGTCGCGGTCGATTTGACCGGCCTCTGCGGCGGCACTCAGTAGCTGGGCGATCGCGTCGACGAAACTGTCGTGCCAGCGTTCTGCCGAGCCCTCGGATCTCGGTACTCCGAGATTGCGGAACAGCACATGGGTACGCGGGGTGTCGTAGATGCTCGCGGCCGCGATGCGAAGAAATGTCTGCAATTGCTCGAGTGGGGTGTCCGGCCACGTGGTCGCAACCGACCTGTCGTGAATACGGTCTATCAGCACGCTAGCGGCGTCGTCGACTGCGGCTTGGAATAGCTCTCGTTTGGTGGGGAAGTGGTGATATGCGGTTCTCAGTGCGAGACCGCAGCGAGTAGCGACGGTTTCGATCGTGATGTCTGCGTAGTCGTCGTGACGCAGCAGTTCCTGGGTGGCCTCGACCAGTCTGGCCGGTGCGGGCCCTGGATCGTCGGTGGGCGACGACCCGGCCCAGCGATAGAGCGTAGTGGTGTGGATGCCCAGCGACGTCGCTACGGCCGCTGGGGTTTCGGCACCACCGAAGGCGCGCGCTACCGCTGCCTGCCGATCGGCGAGTGTGAATCTGGAGACCCTGGCCATATTCGTGACACTACATTTCGGTGGGAGAGTCGGGAAAATGTCGCGTTCGGAGTCGAACTAGCGAAGCATGCGATCGAGGGCGGGCAAGAGAATCCGCGCGGGGACGAGACTCGCCGCGATGGCTTGAACGGTGTTTCGCCGGCCCGAGATCACCTGCGGTCGAGATCTTTTCGCATCGAGTGCGCGCATTGCAGTGGCCACGACCTCGTTCGGTGTTTGGTAGGTACCGGTCGCTGCGGCGGAGATTCCGATGACATCGAAGAATTCGGTGCGGGTCGGGCCAGGGTTGAGTGCGAACACTCTGACTCCGTTCTGTGCCGATTCGAACCACAGGGACTGACTGAAGCTCAGGACGAAGGCTTTGGCGGCCGCGTACACAGCGAGCGACGGTACGGGCTGGAAAGCAGTCGTGCTGGCCACGTTGACGATGTTCCCGTCCCTGCGGTCGATCATGTCCGGGAGGAACGCCGAGCAGATGTCCACGACAGCGCGGATGTCGACGGCGACAAGACGTTCGAAGTCATCGGCATTGCCGTCTGCGAAGGGTCCCTGTACGGCGAACCCCGCATTGTTGACGACGAGATCGATCTGCTCGGGCACCAATTCACGCAAGAGGCGGCCACTCGATTTTTCCGACAGGTCCCAGGACACTGTGCGGCAACGGATTCCGTATGCCTGCTCGAGCTCCTTCGCCAGAGCCGTCAGTCGGTCTTCTCGCCGTGCGACGAGTACGAGATCGGACCCTCGTGCGGCCAGCGCCCGGGCGAACTCGGCACCGATTCCGGAACTCGCGCCGGTGACCAACGACCGGCCGGGACGGTAGTGAGGGCCTCGGCGGATCATCGATCCGACCGCCCGAGCTCGGCGGCCGAGCGTCGTGCGAACTGTTCGTACGACGTGGGAGCGTGGCCGAGCAGCGTCGGGAGAACTTTCAAGTCTCCTGCCGGTAGGCCGTGGCCGTCGTAGTGGGTCATCATCGTGCGGTAGGCCGTGCGTGCGTCGGCGGGCCAATTCTTCATGTCACGCGGATTGGACGCAGCCTGGGCACCACGAACGAGGTGGCCGACAGATTTCAGTTTCGTCGAGAGCAACGCGTGTCCGACGACCGAGGCGAGTGCAGGCAGCACCGTCAGTGAGTTCGTCAGCGACGACGGCGGGATCCGAATGGCAGTTACCTTGTGGCCGAGCACATCGGACCAGATCTCTGCCATCTCGTGACGCGTGAGCTCGACGGTGGACAGGTCGTAGACGCGACCGGTGTGCGGCGATGGGTCTATCAGGATGTTCGCGGCCGCTTCGGCGACGTCGGCTACATCGACAACGCCCATGACGCTGTCCGGTGACACCGGGTAGGGCATGACTCCGGCCTGTAGAAATTTCCACACTTCCAAGTAGTTCTGCATGTAGTGCGACGGCCTGAGCACCGTAGTGGGAATTCCACTGTCTCGCAGCATCCCTTCGGCGATGTCCTTCTGGTGATGGTGCGTCAGTTGATGCAGGTTCGGGTGGATTACGGAATGGAAAACTATGTGCTTCAACCCACTTGCCGGTCCCACTGCAATCAGGTGATCGATGATCGGCTTTTCGTCGATGATCTGCGTCGGTGCAGCGTGGTAAAGGACGTCGGTCCCCGCCAGGGCGGTATGGAGCGTGTCCTGAGACCGGAGGTCACCGACGACGACCTCGGTCGCTCCGTCCTTGCGGGTGGTCTCCGCTTGCGCTGTGTTCTTGACCAACGCCCGAACCGGCACTTTCTGCGTGGCGAGCTGTCGAACGAGCAAGCGGCCGACACCACCCGCGGCACTGGTCACTGTGATCATGGGGCCTCCTCGACGTTGAGCTCGGCGGACACTGAGCGTTATGCACATATTGCATAGCAAGTGCACATAACGCAAGGGGCTCTGAATCGAGAGCACTGAATCTGCGTGGGGGAATCCCATGAAGCAGAACCGAAAAATCCGGTGCAGCTGACCGCGCTCAGCGCGGTCAGCTGCACCGGATTCTGTGTGTAATCCAGCGTGCAGGCCCTACTCGGTCGTCGTGTGTGTCGACTCCGGTGCGCGTTCGGCCGGCTGCGGTTCGATCGATCGCCGAGACCAGTAGCTGGCGAGTAGTGAGCCCGAGACGTTGTGCCACACCGAGAAGATGGCCGCGGGCAGGGCTGCCGCGGGGCTGAAATGCACCGATGCGAGCGCCGCGGCCAAGCCGGAATTCTGCATCCCGACCTCGATGCTGATCGCGCGTCGGCTGGCGACGTCGAGGCCGCACGCCTTGCCGATGCCGTATCCCACGGCGAGTCCCAGCGAATTGTGCAGCACGACGGCCAGGACGATGAGGGCTCCGATGGACAGCAATGTCGGTGCGCTGGCGGCAACCACGAACAGCACCACCGCGGTTATCCCCGCCACCGAGATCAACGGCAGCGCGTCGAGCATGCGGTCGATGGCTGCGGGAAACAGCAGGCGCAGAACAACTCCCAGTACGACGGGAATCAGCACGATCTGCAGGATCGAGACGAACAGCCCGCCCGCATCGACCGGCAGGAATTCGCCGGCGAGCCACAGCACGAGCAGCGGCGTGAGAATCGGAGCGAGCAACGTGGACACCGACGTCATGGCCACCGACAGCGCGGTATCACCCTTGGCGAGGTAGACCATCACGTTGGACGCAGTACCGCCCGGAGCCGAACCGACCAGCACCATGCCTGCGGTCAGCGCAGCAGAGAGGCCGAGCACGTTGGCGATTCCCAGACCGAGCAGCGGCATCGCGACGAATTGTGCGGCCACGCCGAGCAACAGTGCCCACGGTCGTCGGGCAACGACCGCGAAGTCGGAGAGCCGCAACGTCATTCCCATGCCGAGCATGATGATCGACAACAGCCACGGAACGGCCGGAGTGCCGCCGCTGAACGTATCGGGAGTGATCAGGGCCAGCGCACCCGCCGCCACGACGATCAGGGCAAACCACTTGCCGGTGAACTCGCTGACGGATTTCAGCTTGGGCACGCGGAGTCTCCTGTGCGGTCGGGGCACTCCCCAAGGCGGGCGCGCAACCCACCGAGCGTAACCGCAGCCTCGACAGGCAGGTCTCCACGTCGCAGGACTCTCGAATAGAACAAGACCGAGCGGCCTTGTTCTGGCAGTATCAACCTTTACGTGAACCGCTGCCGGCCACAACCGAAGGACGACGAACGCATGAGGTCACCGTGAACAAGCTCTCGACGGTGGCATTGCTGATCCTGCTGGGCGCAGCCGGGACGTTCAACGGGATGTCGTTGACCTCCGACCCCAGTGGGCGGTCGTTGGGGTTGAACGTCGGAATGCTGCCTAGTTGGCACACCTGGGACTACCGCATCTCCGGTTTGTTCGTGCTGTTCTTTCTCGGGCTCGGACCGTTGATCTGCGTGGCTGCCGTGCTCGTCGACGCGTCCGAAGCTGCGGTGTACGTGGCGTTGGTGGGACTGGTGACCATCGGGTGGGTGGTGTGGCAAATCGTCGTACTCGACATCTACGCTCCCCTCGCCCACATTCCCCTCACGCTGTTGGGGGTCGCGCTGGCTGTCCTCGCGATCGGCCAGTTCCGCACACGTGCCCGCGATCGCAGCCGGCAATAGAGTCACAGACCGACAGCTCCGAGCAGGGCTGCCCCAGGATCGACGACCGCCACGGCGGCTGCGATCAACAGCAACGCCATCACGACGGTCATCGCGGTGCCGAGCGATCCGAGAACGACGAACATTCGACGACGTGGGCTGTCGGTCGCGTCCGTCGATCGGTACCGACGGAACGCGATCACTGTTCCGGTAGCGACTACCGCGATCACCACGGCGGTAGCGACTATCACTGCCCAGTTGTAGTGCTCGACCTGTGTCAGCAGCTCGAGCAGAGGAGGCCTGGTGTCTTCGCTCTGCACACCGTTCTCGATCAGCGACTGCGCAGCTCGCCCGTCCGCGTTGTCATCCGAGAGCATCGGAAGCAGCGCGACCACGGGTGCAACCGTGGACTGAATGTTGAGCACAGCCAGGAATACCGAAAACATCGAGAGCGCAGTCGCACTGGCGGCAGCGATCGTGTATCCCACGCCGGCTGCGAGAGATCGTCGCCACAGAGTCGCCGCGAGCAGACCGAGAACGACGGTCAGCAGAACCGAGATGACGATCTTGATTGCATGCCACTCGAACCAGTAGTTCACCATCTCCGCCAAGCCGGGAGGATAGGTGCGAACACCGCTACCCCAGTATTCGAGCAAGCCGCGGCCGAGCAGCTCACTCATCACGGATTGATCCTGGAACTGCGGATAGCGTCCGCGTAGCAACGCGGCTGGGCCGAGTACGAACGCGGCCACCAACGCCGCTCCGGCGCATGTCAACACAACGATCGTGTTGCGGCTTCGGTTGAGGGACACATTCATCGGACGAATCACGGGTGAGAGTCAATCACCGGGTACCCCCGAGCACATCCATCTGCAGTACTACATCGCGACCGACGAGCCGCAGTTGTTGCATCGAGTAGAGCACCAATTAGTCAGGAGTCGACGTCCGATTGCCGACCGCGTCGGACTCTGGCAACAGTCACCCCGGCCAGGATCACCCCAGCGAGCGTGAGGAAGTCGGACTCGGTCAACCCTCTGTCGGCGTCGACCACGTACAACACTGCACCTTCGATGGGGGCGTTGAAGAACAGCCACAACACCGAGACAACGCTCAGCGATATCGCTGCGGACCACGAGGGCTTGGCCAGACACCATGCGGCTGAGGCGAACACTGCGTTCATCAGAACGAGTGAGTGGAACGGATCGGTAGTCGGCACCGGTACATCATGACCGAATGCGGACGGTCAGGTCCTAGTCTGGTTGCGTGCACAACGAGAATCGGGGCGAAACCAACCGCGAACTTCTCGAATTACTCCTGACGAGTGTCGCCCTTGTTGTCGGCGGTGCCCTGGGTGTTGTGGGGGCCGTGTGGGCACTGAGAGTGGCACCGGATCTTCCGTCGATCTTCGCTGTGCCGGTTCGAGATCGAGGCGCGAGTGCGCCTGATGTACCTGTAACTTATTGGCTCACCTGGTTGATTCCGCCGATTGCCGTGTACGGCTGCTACGGACTGATCGTGTGGGCTGCGCGCCCGTCGACTTGGGTGAGCGTGTGCGCCGTTGGATCTTTCACTGCGGTCTACGGACTTCTGGCCTCCTTGTGGATTTCCATTGATGTGGGCGGTTTTTCGCCGGGTTAGACGAGGACGGAATCGTCGGATCCGTGGGCGATCGTGAGCAACGGCATGTAGCACCCCGAGCCTCGGTCCCTGCTCGACCTACCGATCTGCTCTTCTCGTTCTACCGGCACTCAGCGGCCGAGACCGTCCTGACGGCGAGGAACCGAACCGAGGTCGGTGACGGCAACCTGGGCGTCGGTGACGGCCGTTGTCACCGGCTGGCAACGGGCCGACGCGGTGGCGAGGGCGAGGACCGCAGAGACCAGCGCGGTATCGCGTGCCGTCGTGATCGGGCCGGAAGCGTCCTCAGCGGAACCGCCGGACAGCTGCTCACCTGCGTCGGTTCCGATCCTTTCGATGACGTCGTTGACGGCTGATGTGCATTGGGCGAGCACCCCGAGGGCCCAGTACAGGTCGGCACCGACCAGAGGTGCTCGGGACGCGGATGTCGTCGCTCGGCGTAGGTGATCGCGTGCGTCGGCGAGTTCGTCGGTGAGGGGATGCCCGCAGCCGTCGGCGGTGGAGCTGCAGTGCTGTCGCGTCGTCATGCCGAGATCCGTCCGTAAGGGAGTAAAGTGGTCTTATTCGGTTACGGTAGCGACAGGAGGTAAGGGGTGCAAGCCCTTTTGGACGATTACACCCAGGGTGCCGCGTTCGCGACGGAACTGGTGAACACGTCGCCGACGGTGTGGGTGGTCGCCGGCGACCAATTGAGCGACCCCCGTGCCCTGCAATCGTTTCTCGTCGCGAACGGCGTCGACACGGCAGTGCTCGACGAACGCGATCTGGAAGAGGTACGGGCTCTTCGTGAGCGCCTGCGACCGATCGTCGACGCCCCGTCACCGGGTGAGTTGGTCGACCTCACGCATGAGCTGCTGTCGACGGTTCCGCATCATGTCGAACTCGTCGAACTCGAGGGCAATGTCTGGCGCTGGCAAGCAACAACCGAGGGCGTCGTCACGGTGGCGCAGGAACTGGCCGTGTTCACGGGCTACGCCCTGCTGAGCGCTCTGCGCATGCTCGGGTTCGAGCGATTCCGCGCGTGCGCGTCACCGACGTGCAATGGCGTGTTCGTCGATGTCAGTCGTGGCGGCCGACGTCGCTATTGCATGCCGGACCTGTGCGGCAACCGAATCAACGTCGCCAATCATCGCCAGCGCAGAAATGCGCTCGGCGACAAGTGATTACACCCTGTTGGTGACGCCGGAGATCAGGTCGATCAGTCCATAGGGCGATTGTTCCCCGAGGCACAGGTCGAGCGTTTCATGTGCCTCGATTGCCACCGCTGCACTTCTGGTGAACATGGCCTCCTCGAAGTCGGGCAGAGCTGCGTCGAAGTTGTTGCGGTGAGCGGCGATCGCGCGACCGAGTTCGGCACCGTCGAACATTGCCAGATTCGCGCCGTCTCCGGATGGAGGCATCAGGTGCGCGGCATCGCCCAGAAGTGTTACTCCCGGGGTGTGTTCCCAGCGGTGGTCATTGGGCAGCGTGAAGATCCTCCGGGGAACCAGCGCGGTCTCCCCGTCGGTGATCAACGCCGTCAATTCCGGTGCCCACCCATCGAACTCGGCTGCGACCGTTGCTTTGGCGGAGGCCGCATCGCTGAAGTCGATCGCGTCGATCCAATCGGTGCTGCGGTTGAGTTGAACGTACGTGTGCAGAATGCCGCCGACCTCACGGTGCACGGTGAGCCCCTTGCCCGGGCTGAGGACGAACAGTGCACCACCGCCGACTGCGCGGGCGGTGGCAGGGTGTCGTGCGTCGACGTCGTGCAGGTAGGTCTCGATGAAGACGGTGCCCACATACTCGGGCACGGCGGCGGAGAGTAGCGGTCGGACTCGTGACCACGCGCCGTCTGCACCGACGAGCAGATCACTGACGGTGGTGCTTCCGTTCTCGAACTCGATTTCGTGTTGCCCGTTGCCCAGTGGGCGCACGGAGGTGAGCTTGTGCCCCCATTGGACGGTGTCGGCCGGCAGTGAGTCGAGCAGAATGCGTCGCAGGTCCCCGCGCAGCACCTCCGGTCGACCCCCGGTGCCGTTATCGGGTTCGTCGAACAGAGCCTCGCCGTTCGGGTTCAGTACGCGTGTCGCTTCGCCTCCCTCGTGAATGATGGCGCGGAACTGCGCGGTGAGCCCGGCCGCGGCAAGCGCGATCTGCCCGTCGTGCTCGTGGATGTCGAGCTGCCCGCCCTGTGTGCGGGCGTCGGCCGTGGCGTCGGCCTCGTACACCGTGGCGGCGATTCCGTGAACGTGCAGTACCCGTGCCAGAACCAGGCCGCCGAGTCCTGCGCCGATGATCGTGATGGATGTACTCATGGATGTCTCCGCCCGTTGTTGGAACACTGTTCCAAGCAAGAATGGAACAGTGTTCCAAGGATGTCAACTGGGGCAGAAATGGGCGTGGTGGACTTCGTGCGGTTCAGCCGCGGTCGATGCCCGCCAGGATGATGTCGAGACCGGCCTGAAACTGCTCTCTGTCGTCGTGGCCGGCGAATTGCGACGCGATCCGGGTGAGGAACGGATAGTCGCCCGTGTCCGTCACCGCTACGCGTGTGGAGTCGAGAAATGCCGAGCGGTCCGTCACCGTGGCGGACAGTTGCATGCCGGCATCGCGCTGACTTGCAACCCCGATCGCGTGGAACAGAAGCACGGAAGCGGCGTCGAACTGGGCACTGTGCGGAACTCCGTGTGCGTCGAGTTCGGTGCCGATGCGGTCGAAGAGATGCAACACGGCAGGCTGCCACTGAGCGGCGGAGAGTTGCGTGGCCACCCATGGTCGCGTGGTGATCAAGTCGAACACTCTCATCATCAGTCCGCGAACACCGGGTTCTGCCGCACCGTTCTCGGGCGATGACTCGAAGACCGATGCCATGACGGTTTCGGCCGATGCCGCGAGCAGATCATCCCTGTTGCCGACGTGGTGATACAGCGCTCCGGGGCCTGTCGACAGACGTGCGGCGAGGGTGCGAAACGTCAAAGCGTCGGTGCCACCCTCATCGAGCGTCTCGATCGCTGCCTGCACGATGCGTTGTTTCGACAGAGCATCGGAACGTCGAGCGGATGCCGGCTTCCTGTTCGTCATGCGCAGATCCTGCCATAACTGGAACGTTGTTCCATGCCTGATGCGATGCCCAGACCCGCTGAGTGTGCTCCTGGGGCATCTCGAATTCAGGGCAGTGTCAACCCCGCAGTAGGGAACTCATTCCGAGTCGGGGCGAGGTCGGCAACGTCTGGTTGGTCGGCGACGCGTGCAATCCGTCGATCATCAGGGCCGCGAATCGTCGGGCGGCGCGGACTCGGTCCTCGGTCGAGAGAGTCGAGAGTCCCCGGTTGGCGCTGAGGAAGAGGACAAGATCGTCGACGACGAAATCGGATCGCAGTTTCCCCTGGCGCTGCGCGCGGGCCGCGAGTCCGGTGAACCCGCGTAGGGCATCGTTGCGATGCGTCGAGAGATCGACGGAGCCGGGGTACTCGGCCATGAACGCCTCGGTGAATCCCTGATTCCTCGCATTGAGCTCGCTGAGTCGTTCGATCACGCTGCACAACCCGCGCCACGGGTCTGGATCGGCACACCCGCTCGCAACGATGTTGTGGCACAGACGGAACTCGGCGAGGAACGCTTCGAGGATCAAGTCCTTCTTGGTCGGGAAGCGACGATACAGCGTGGCGGGGCCGACGTCGGCTCGGCGCGCAACCTCGCGCATGGATACTGCAAGCCCGTCCGAGGCGAACACCTCGCGCGCAACCTCGATTATGCGGTCCCGGTTGTTCTCGGCATCGGAGCGTAGGCGAGTCAATTCTTGGACCATGGCTCTCACTTTACGTAAACGGACGGGGGTGTCCACTACCGTCGGCGGAACTCGAATCGACCGGAGGCAGATGTGAAGGCAATAGCGATACAGACGTTCGGAAGTTCCGACGGCATGCAGGTCGTGGACGTGCCGACGCCCGTTCCGTTGGCAGGGCAGGTCCAGATTCGCACGGAGGCAATCGGAGTGGGCGGCGTCGACGCCATCGTCCGACGTGGCACCCTCGGAACCCTCGGGCTGAGTGCCGGACATATCCCGGGCAGCGAGATAGCAGGTGTGATCACCGATATCGGCGACGGTGTGGACGTGAGCTGGATGGGGCGACGGGTGTGGGCGTTCACCGGCATGGGAGGTGGCTACGCCGAACAGGCGGTCGCCGATCTGGCCGACGTGGTGGCATTGCCCGAGCGCCTATCCAGTATCGATGCCGTCACGCTCGGATCTGCCGGTGCGGTGGCGTATTTCGCGCTCGATCGTGCGCGACTCGCTCGAGGTGAGTCGGTTCTGGTGCGCGGGGCAAGCGGGAGTATCGGCATCGCTGCAGTGGAGTTGGCCGCGAGCGTGGGAGCATCGTCGGTGTCGGTCACGACGTCCTCGGCCGAGCGCGGTGCGAAGCTCCGATCGTTCGGAGCTACTCACGTGTTGGATCGCGATGGGCACGGCGGCGGGCCTGACATGTTCGATGTGATCGTGGATATTGTTGCTGGGCAAAACTTTCCGGACTTCGTGGAACGGCTCGCCAATAACGGACGCCTTGTTGTCGTCGGTGTCGTCGGAGGTCCACCGGCCGAGATCGGCCCGGCATTGATGCGCAATTTCCGACGATCGTTGACGGTCAGCACGCTGAGCCTCGACACCGTCCCGACAGCCGAACGAGACCGAGTGCGAGCAGACCTCTTCACACCCGGCCGCCTTCACGCTGTCGTCGACGAGGTACTAACACTCGATCGTGCAGCCGAGGCTCATCAGCGAATGGACGATGGGCAGGTATTCGGCCGAATAGTGCTCACTCCGTAAGAAGCGCGAATTCGATCGTCAGGCGAGAATCAGAACCTTCAATCCCAGCGGCTGAACCAGCTGCCGCCGCGCAGCCCCGCTCCGCCCAGTCCGCGCGATGTCCGTGGCATGGTGGTCCATAAGCGCTCCACACTCTCCGAGGCCGAAATGATCTGTCGACCATCGATGCTGGCTTCGGCCTCGGAAACGCCTAGCTTCGGGATGGCGGTGATGATCCGAACGGGTCCGGGTGGAGGTATGGGATGGAGAAACACGGTGGCCTGTAGTGAACCGGCATTGCCCGAACTGTGCCGAACCTCGAGGACGGTCCCGGCTGGCGCGGCGCGGTCCAACGAAATAGCCGTGCCGTCCGAGAATTCGATCCCGAACCGAATCGGTGCTATCTCGTCCGGCCATCCGTCGGCTGTGTCGTAATCGCTCAGCGCGAGGCCGTAATCCGACTGTTCGGTCAGAGCAGCGACCAGGAGAATCACTCCGAACGAATAGACGTGGACGCCGGAGAGCCAGATGACCGCGCCGTCGGTCCGGTTCAGGTCCGGTGTCTCCGGCAACACGACCGGTCTTTCACTGCGGACCGCCTCGTCGAGGGTCGAGTACTCGAAGGTCACAGTTCCCTCCTGCATATCTGTGCAGTTCCCGCTTTGACGCCGATGATGCATGCTCTTCGATTGTCTGTTGTTCGTATCTTGTCAGCGGAATGATCGATGCGGCCGGCTCGGGTCGGCACACTCATCGGACGACTCCCTTCCGGATGAGAGTCGATCACCGCGATACGCGAGAGCGGAGTGGAGCAGAAGTTGCCTCAGGAGCGGATGACCGGACCTGAGTGTTCGGTATCGAGTCGAGTGCGCGGGATTCCGCGTGCACAGTGCGAAAGTGAACGCTGAGGTGCGCTTCGATCGTCCGGGCATCCCATTGCCCAGCTCTACGACCCCCGCACCACGTCGTATGCCGGCTTGGCGCTGAAGTCCGAGCGCAGTAGTCCGTAGTTCTGCTCGGAGTCGCCGGGGTTGGTGCCCGAGTCACGCAGGGAGTGCACGAAGACCGGGCCGACGTAAGGCAGCGACGACGCCTTGGCCAGGCTGGAGCCGATGATCGCGGCCTGTGCATCCTCGGTGACGGACATAGGACCGTTTCCGGTGGGTGCGCCGAGTTCGGTGATCCAGATCTTCTTGCCACCATCGCCGTTGGCCGCCATCGTGCCGTAGGCCTGATCCACCTGTGCCCATTGGCCATTGGGGTCGTTCTCGACGGTGAAGGGGAAGGTGTAGGGGTGCATGGCTACGGCGTCCATGAATCCGCCCGCTCCGGCGGCGTACATCTGCTGCAGGAAGGTCACCGGCGCGACGGTCCAGGCTCCGGCGTTGATCGTCGTCGCCAGTCCGGCACTCAGCACGGTCGCTCCGGCGTCGGCGTTGTGGATCGCGGGGTACGCCGCGCGCAGCATGTTCGTGTAGCGGACGGCGTCGACGGGTGCGAAGAAGGTGGGGATGTTGGGCTCGTTCCACACCTCGTAGTGGTCGACGCGCTCACCGAGGTGCGCCGCGGCCGCGCCGGCGAATGCACCGAAGGCATTGGGATCCAGCGGAACTGCACCGGGCAGAGGTGAAGCGATGCCGCCCTGCGCCCATCCGGGGGTTCCACCCAGCACGGCCAGCACCGAGTAGCCCTGCGCCGTCGCCGCGTTGATCACGCGATCGGTGTTGCCCCAGTCGAATACACCCGGTGCTGTCTCGATTGCTGCCCAGTTCACGACCACCCGTACCCACGATGCACCGATGTCGCGTCCGGCACCGAGTTCGTTGTTCAGTGTGGCGTCGTCGAGCGTCAGAAACGGTGCGCCGCCAGTGAAGCCCAGGCCGGCAGGCGGTGCCGCATGCGCAACGGGCGTCGAGAGGCCGACGGCGATCGCGGCGGCTGCGGCAACGGTGAGCAGACGGGAGCGGAGGGTCATGGCGATCATCCTAAGGTGCTCGTCAGCGGTGCGCTGATCAGTGCTTCGACGGTGGAATGGGGTACACGGTCGTTCCAGCGGGCGGTGTTCAGCTCGTAGATCCGCCCACCTGCCTTGACGGCGGCGGTGCGGTCGAGCAGGTAGCGGCGGCATTCGGCGACGAACTGCTCTGTGTCGTCGAAGGTGGGCAACTCGAAGATGGAGTCGAGCGATCCGACGGCAGCCGAGGTCCCGACGACGGGTAGTCCCTTGCTGGCCGCGTCGAGGATCTTGACGCGCACGCCGCCGCCGGTGGCGACCGGGGCGATCAGCGCTCGGCACGTACCGAGAAATTCCTGCAGATCGTCGACGAAGCCGAGATCGCGAACTCCGGCAGGGTAGACCGGATCCTTGGCACCCGGGGCCTTCGCGCCGATGATGCACAGTTCGGCACCGTCGATGCCCGCAGAGATCGCCGGCCAGTATTCGAGCGCGATCTTGAAGGCCTCCTGGTTCGGCGGCCAATCGCGAGTCCCCATGAACACCAGGCGCTTCGCGGTCTCGGACAGGTCCAGCTGCGGCGCGGGTTCGAGAGTCAAGTCGATCCACCGAGCGTCGCGCACACCCTTGCTCCGGTACATCTGCGCCTCGTCGGCATCGTAGGTCCCGACGGCGTCTGCCGCACGGGCGACGCGAATCTCGTCACGCAGGATGCGAGGTGCCTCGATTCGGCCGATCACGCCGCGTGTCACCTTCCACACCTGCGACTCGGTGTTGACGGTGTTGATCGCGAACGGCGACCCGAACTTCGACGAGCGGAGGAACGATTCGGCCATGTAACTGTGTTCTGCCACATACACATCCGATTCGGACGCGTCGATGGCGTCGCGGAAGGCGTCGACGTCGTAGCGTCCGTGCACCACCGAGCGGGTCGGCCGCATCGACTTCATCAGCAACCCGGCGTCGACCTTCGGCTTGGGGACGCGTACCACGTCGGGGGCCACGTCGGTCTCCTTGGACAGGCAGATCGAACGCACCTCGAACGCCTCGCGGGCGAGCTGCATCATCAACCGAGACAGTGCGATATCGCCGCCGTGCTCGGTGACGGGGTCTTTGGACAGCAGGAAGGTCGCGCGTCTCATTGCGTCACTTCTTCTTTCACCGCATCGCGGTACAGGGCGCGCATGAACCAGACGAGCAGTACGGCGTCGGTGATCACCGACGCCACGGCCGCCCCGACGGCACCGAAAGGGAACAGGCACAGGACGAGAACCATCTTCAGCGGTGCCAGCGTCGCTGCTGCCATCACTCGTGTGCGGTCGCGGTGCTGCAGGTAGAGCACCGTGGTGAACACGTGGTTCATCACTCGCATCACCACGAACAACGACATCACCACCAGTGCACCCGCGATCTGCGGGGACGCCGGCGTCAGGAAGAGCAGGAGACCGGCAACCAACAGCAATGAGCCGGCGGCGCCGCCGAGCACCGCGGTGTGCTTCAAGGCCGGTCCGGCGCTGACGAGTCCGTCTGCGGCGCGCAGCTTCTCGTGGAAGGTGTTGCCGAATGCCTGACCGATGAAGGCCACCGCCCAGGCCGTCACTGCGGCGACGGAGTAGTAGCCGGCAATGGTGGAGTCGGTGAGGAAGCCCAGCAGCAACACATCACCTTGGATGTAGACCGCGTTGGCGAGGTTCTCCGAGAACAGCATCGATATCTCGCGCCAGGATCCGGGGACGCTCGGTGCTGCGCCGCGCGTCCGTACCGCGGCCATCACTGCGATGACGAAATACGGTGCGGCATAGAGCAGGCTGGCAACGGTCAGCGTGGCATCGGGAACGGCGAACAGGTACGCCGTCGCGAGCGCGATGGACGTGGCCTGGCGTGTTGTGTCCAATCGCTGGGTGAGGTCGGGGCGGCCGTCGCGCAGCGCCCTGCTCTTGTAGGCATTGAACACCAGCTCGCCGCCGCCGATAACCAGGGCAAACCACGCGATGTAGTTGACCTGTACCAGGCACAGGCCGCCGACGATGAGAACCGCTCCGGCGAGCACGCGAGTAGTGCGCTCACCCAGGAACTCTTGTTCGCTCACACGAATCGAGCGCACGGTGAAGGGGTGATCCAGCGGTGCTGCGATGATCGCGGCGAGGGCGAAGGCCATCGCGTACTGGCCGTAGTCGGAGATCCCCAACTTGGCGATCAGCGCGATGGTCCACAGCAGCCCGATGCCGCGGCCGCCGTAGGTCCACAGAGCAGCAATTCCGGCCTTCAGCAGATTGGCGTTCATTGAGCCGCCCACACGGAGACGAAGTCCTCGACGACGAGGTCTGCGGTGTGAGAGATGCGAAGCGCCTCGACCTCGCGTCGAAGTTTGCCCAGCGCAATCGGATCGGTGATGAGGTCCACGGTGGCGTCGGCAAGTTCGGCGACACCTCCGTCGACCACCAGGGCTCCGCTGTCGGACTCGGCGAGAGCGCCGACCTTCAGGCAGGTCACCGGAGTCTGATACGCGATTGCCCGCGTCACGACCGAGGACGCGGGGAATGCATCTCCGTACACACTCCGTTTGCCGTAGGGCAGGACGAGTGCGCGGATGGAGGCGAAGAAGGCGTCCTCGTCCGGTCCGTTCACCTCGCCGAGAATGTCCACACCGTCGACGGGGTCGAGCAGTTCGGTTCCTCGGCCGGCGATGCGGATCGCGATGTCGCGGGGGAGGCAGTCGCGGAGCTGCTGGATCTGGTCGAAACCTTTGCCGCGATAGACCAATCCGAAGAGTCCGACCGCAAGTGGCCGCTCCTCGGCTGGGGTGATGTCGGGGCGCGCGGGAACGAAGAGGGCACTGGCCTTGGCGGTGGCGTCGGGATATTCGCGCGCGAGTGAGTCGGCACCGGAGCGGGTCAACGCGAACAGCGTTCGGCTACCGGCCACCCGGCGTTCGAGGGCCCGCCATCCCGACCGAAGTGGGTAGTGCAGGCCGTGATTGAGCACTTTCTTGCCCGCGAGGAATTTGGTTCGTACGGGCCACCAGACCAGGCCGGGCGGGTCGTGCACCGTCGCGGTCACAACCGGGTCGCCGGTGAGTCGGGCGGTTGCCCAGAACGGCATGACCGAGCCGCCGCTGAGTTCGCAGTGCACGATGACGCGGCCCGGATCCGAGTCGACGAGTTCTTGAATTGCTCTGCGGTGACGCAGAATATCGCGCACCGAGTGCGATCCGGGTCCCTCGTGGCGATACTCGATCACCTCGGCGAAGTGTGGCCGAACGGCGTCGGCGAAGTCGTCGGCATAGTCGCCCACGCCGCCCACCCCGGATCGGGGGGCGACGTAGACGAGTCGGCAGTCGCGCAGGATCATCAGTAGAACAGCGGCCGATACTTGGGGCGGTAGGCGAGTGCCTTGGGATCACGCATCGCCCGTACCTTCGCGGGCACACCGGCGACCACTTCGAGTTCGCCGACATCCGACCGCACCATCGAACAACCACCGACGACGGCACCGCGTCCGAGGGTCACACCGCTGAGAAGGGTGCTGCGACTGGCGATCCACACGTAATCGCCGATGACACAGGGCTCGAGGATCGGTGTGAATTCGGGGGAGTTGTGATCGTGGTACCCGCCGATGATGTGGGTGTCGCTGGCGATGACGACGTTGCTGCCGATGGTGATTCCGCCGCGGGCGTCGAGCATGCACCGGAACCCGATGGCGCATGCGTCACCGATGGTGAGGCCCTCGGGATCGAGGATGGTGGTGCCGCGGAAGATCGAGGTGTCCTTGCCGATCGTCGCACCGAAGGCGCGCAGGAAGTTCTGCCGAATCCAGTGCGACGGAATGTAGGTCACGATCATGTTGAAGCCGAGGGTGCCGATGCGGTTGCGCAGCTTCCGCTTGAACGTGATGTCCTGCATCTTGTAGTTCGACACGTCGTAGAGCTCGTTCTCGGGCTTTTCCACCGCTGTCATGCTGCAATCTCCTCCGTCATGTCGAACTCGATCATTGCGCGGACGACCTGATCGAACGTCTTCGTCGGTTCCCAGCCCAACACGTTGCGGGCCTTGGAGGCGTCGCCGACCATTCTCGCCGAATCGGTGGGTCTGAGCATCTCGGAGTCGCTGCGCACGTACTCACGCCAGTCGTCGATGCCCACCGCCTCGAAGGCGGCGGCCACGAAGTCGGCGACGCTGTGGGCCTGGCCGGTGGCGACGACAAAATTGTCGCCCTTGCCGTACTCGGCCATCGCTGCCATCGCCTGCACGTAGTCCGGAGCCCAGCCCCAATCGCGCACCGCAGTGAGGTTGCCGAGTTCGAGCGTGGACTGGCGTCCACGCGAGATGGCGACCGCGGCCTTGCTGATCTTGCGAGTGACGAAGGAATCCGGTCGCCGCGGTGACTCGTGGTTGTAGAGAATGGCATTGGTTGCTTCGAGTCCTCGTGATCGATACACATCGACCATGTGGTGACTGAGCGCCTTCGATGCACCGTAGGGCGATGTGGGTGCGATTCGGGTCGTCTCGCTCTGCAGCGAGACGCCGGATCCGGCGAAGATCTCGGCACTGGATGCGTTGATCATCACGATCCGCTTTCCCGACGCCTCCTGGTGGGTGAAGCAGGCATCGAGCAACGCCGCTGCAGAGACGCCGTTGACCTTGGTGGTCAGCACCGGGTCGTTCCACGACCGCCATACCGAGGAGATCCCGGCGAGGTGGAAGACGTAGTCGGGCTCGATCTCTCGGACCAGACCCTGTACCGTGCCGGTCTCGCTCAGGTCGGTCTCGTGCTGTTCGACGAGGGGGTTCACCGACTCCTGAGTCCCGCCGGGCTTGGAGACGCCGTGCACTGCCCAGCCGCGGCCGAGTAGCAGTTCGGCGAGGTAGCTGCCGTCCTGGCCTGCCACTCCGGTGATCAAGGCGGTTGGGTGTGGCCCGGTGTTCACGCGATCTTGACGGTGTCGGGGGACTGTTCGGCGAGGTCGTTGCGCACCATCATGGCCACCAGTTCGGGGAAGGCGACCTTGGGCTTCCAACCAAGAGCTGCTTGCGCTTTCGACGAGTCGCCGACGAGTAGGTCCACTTCGGCGGGCCGCAGGAAGCGCGGATCGATCTTGACGTAGGGCTCCCAGTCGTCGATGTCGACGGCAGCGAAGGCATGGTCGAGGAGTTCGCGAATGGAGTGGGTCTCACCGGTGGAGATGACGTAGTCGTCGGCCTCGTCCTGTTGCAGCATCAGGTACATGGCTTCGACGTAGTCGCCGGCGAAACCCCAGTCGCGCTTGGCGTCGAGATTGCCCAGCGAGATCTCGCTCTGCAGACCGAGTGCGATCCGGGCGACGGCCTGGGAGACCTTTCGGGTGACGAATTCTGGTCCACGCCGGGGTGATTCATGATTGAACAGAATCCCGGAGCTGGCGTGCATGCCGTAGGACTCGCGGTAGTTGATTGTCATGTAATGGCCGTAGACCTTGGCGACACCGTACGGCGATCGGGGCCAGAGCAGTGTGTCCTCGCGCTGGGGTACCTGCTGCACCTTGCCGAACATCTCCGAGCTGGATGCCTGGTAGAAGCGAACCTGCTTGCCCGCCACCTGCTCGTACAGCCGCGTCGATTCGAGCATGTTCAGCACTCCGCCGCCGGTGACGTCGGTGGTGAGGCGGGCGTTCTCCCAGGAGTACGCCACGAAGGAGACGGCTCCGAGGTTGTAGACCTCGTCGGGGTCGGCCACGGCGAACGCACGCATCAGCGCGGACAGATCGAGAAGATCCCCGTGCAGAATTTCGACCTGGGGTAGTACTCGCTCCAGCATCGGAGCTTTCGGATTGTTCTGTCCGCGAAGCAGACCGAACACTTTGTACCCCTTGCTGAGCAGCAGCTCGGCGAGATAGAGGCCGTCCTGTCCGGTGATGCCGGTGATCAAAGCGCGCTTGGTCATCGCGACGCCGTCCTCTCGATTCGTTCTGCATTGATCTCGGATACTGCGGAAATGAGTTCGGCAGCGAAGCGTTCCTCGCTGAACTGCTCCACGTGTGCCTGAATCTTCAGTGGTTCCCAGGCCGTCCGTTCGAGAGCGGTGACCGCGTCGCGAATCGAATCCGGTTGTGGCTGATCGAAGTACACCCCTGACACGCCTTCCTCGACTGTGTCGAGAAAACCGCCCCAGCGGAGCACGGCGCTGGGCTTGCCGTGGTAACCCGCTTCGATGGGGGTCAATCCGTAATCTTCATAGCTCGCGGCGATCAAACCGTTACACCCTCGGTAGAGCCAGGTCATCTGTCCCGACGTCAGGTCGCTGAGCATGAGAACGTTGTCGGACTTCAGCTTTCGCAGCCGGTCGGCCTCGGGTCCGCGGCCGACGACGATCAGCTTGCGGTCGGTGCCGGCGAATGCGGCCATCACCTTGTCGACGTTCTTGTACGGCAGCAGTCTGGAGATGCAGAGGTAATAGCCGGCGTCGTCGAGCCATGTTGCTGCCTCGGGTATCGACTCCGGCGGCGCGGCCTCGACGGTGAACGGGGCAGGCACCACCGTCGACCGGATGCCGTATGCGTCGGTGATGCGCTGCTGTATCACGGTGGAGATGGCGAGGTAGCGATCCGCCGACAGTGCCGCTCGCCGGTCCCAGCGGCGCAGCGGCCACGAGAGCGACTTGAGCGCAACACGTTTGGCCGGGCTACGACTCTCGCCCAGATACATCTGCGACTCGTACAACCAACGCGCAGGTGAATAGCAGTAGACGAGCTTGCGGCCGGAGGTGTGGAAGCCGTGGGCCCAGCCGCTGGTGCTGGTGAGCACCACATCGGCGTCGATCTCGATGGACGAGGACGCGAAGGGTAGCAGTGGAAGTGCGGCGCGGTGGTTCTTGCGCAGGAAGCCGACCCGGTTCAGTGCCGACGGGCGAACGTCGAGTTCGGAGAATTCGGGGAAGGTCGTCGACGGCTCGAAGAGCGTGGTGTGGATGGGGGCGTCGGGGAAGGCGCGGGCCATGGCGAGGACAACCTTCTCGGCACCGCCTCGTTGGGTGAGATAGTCGTGCGCAATCGCGACGCGGAGGCCGTCGGTCATATTGCCGCCCGAACTACTGTGGATGTAACCAGCTGTGACACAACACTATCCGTCTTCATGAGCTACCCATCGTGTCGGTCCGTACTCGAGTGGAGCTAGGGCATCCCGAAACGCCAGATGACGCTCCGGCGTGCGACGGTGCACGACAAGAGCGTCGAATTCAAGGCGTCCCCCGACGAGACGTGCGAACACTGGACATAATCCTGCCACGAAGAGTCATTCGTTCGCGCTATATGAATATCCGTTTGCGGAGGAAATAGATAGCGCAAAGTGAGGTGGTTCACAACGCAAAATAATTGATCGATAAAACGAAACCGCGCCTTTGCGCAGAGTTAACGTGGCCGCAATGATGGCACCGGGAAATGGGCGCACTGAACCCAATGAAAAGGGGCGTGCGGTTTGTGAATTATCGATCAGCTGATCGATTGAATTCAGCGGGTGACGGTCGCTCCGACATACGGTGTCCAGGTGATCGCGCCGTACTGGAACGTCACCCGTACGCCGCCTCCGTACTGCGGCATCTCGTCGCTCGTTGCGGGCCCCAGGGTGGGATCCCAGGCGCTGTAGATGCCGCCACCGATGTTGTGGGTACCACCGACGGCGGTGGAGAACACACGCAGGCCGAAGGGGCTGTCGAAGTCCTGGTAGGTGCCATTGAACGGCGTGGTCGGGAGAAATCCGGTGGCGCGGATCGATTCGGCCACGGCGCGGGGAACGGCAACGAAACCGGTGGGCATCTCGTAGAGAACCGCGTCCTGGCGGTACTGCGCCCACGTATCGCGAACGGGGAACACCGGTCCCAGTACCGCTCCGGAGTTGTTCGGAGCAGCAGCGAATCGGTTGTACTCGGCAGTGCGCGGGATGTTGTTCTGCAGCAGGCTCATCAGGCCCCACAGGGCCGGTTTGGCACCCCAGTTGCTCTCGAGCAGGCCGAACGTGTCTTCCGGATCATTGCTGCCGGTTGCCTTGTCTCGCATCGTGTAGAGGAAGATCGGCCCGGTGTACGGCAGCTCGCGCCACTTCTGGATGAAGTCGGTGATCATCACGTTCTGCTGATCTCCCGACACCGCGGAGGTGGGAACGCCGTACTCGGTGGCCCAGATCTTCTTGCTGCCGTCGCCGTTTGCGACCATGGCCGCGCGCATGTCCATGACCTGCCGGGCCGGTGAATGCTCGACGTAGGGTCCCTCGGAGAACTTCAGTGAGTATTGATACGGGTGGTAGGAGAGGGCGTCGAAACTGCCTGCAGCACCTGCCGCGTACATCTGGTTGGTGAAGTCGACGGGATTGACGATGCCCCATCCCTGTTCGGCTGCGCCGAGGACACCGCCGACGACCGTTGCGGCCGAGTCGGCTGCCTTGATCTTGGGGTAAGCGGCCTTGAGCAGGGCGGTGTAGCCGGCCGCGTCGGGCTGCGGCCCGTAGAACATCGACCCGTTGGGCTCGTTCCAGATCTCGTAGTCGGCAACCTTGCCCTTGTAGCGGGCGGCGACCTTGCCTGCGAAGTCACCGAACGCCGCAGGTGATGCCGGGCGGGTGTTGATGGGTTGGTTCACCGGGGAGGTCGCCCACGGCGGGGTGTACGCGATGATGCCCAGCATCGAGATGTTCGCTGCTCGAAGCTTGTTCACGACGCGATCGACGGCCGTCCAGTCCAGCTGATTCTGGGTGTACTCGACGGTGGACCACGGAATGGCGATGCGCATCGATGTGGTGCCCATTGCCGTCATGAATTGCACGGTGGTGTCCAACTCCGCGTCGGAGGCCCACAGCAATCCGCCGCCGTCGGAAATGCCGACGCCGGGTGGATTGGGGGCCGCGTCGGCGCGTGACGGGCCGATGAGGTGATCGGGTGAAGTGATGACGGACGTGACTCCGAACGAGAGCCCGGCAGCGACGATCAAAACGGTTGTCGCTGACATTACTGCGCGAAAGCCACCGCGAAAGTGAACCATCTTCAATTCTCTCCACCAGGGGGTCCGTACCAACATTCGACGGGCCGGTGCCGGAATCATTGCACCTCGAGCGCGCTTTTGTACAAATCACAAAAAGCGGACCGATAATTATGAAACTGCTGGTCGAGAACCTCCGGCCGAAAGCAAGCTTTTCGTTTTCGTACCCTCGACGTTGTCGCCGTCGGGCTTGGTTTCCGACGTCTTTTCCCACGCGTAGACGACGAATGCGAGCATCACGGAAAATGCTGTCGTGGTGGAGGGATTGCTGACGACGGGAAAGTCGAGTTGCAGCGCGACCACCGAGAAGCCGATGAAAGTGCCGCCGTAGAAGCCGAGTTCCCAGCGTCCCGATCGCAGCATCCGGTAGCCCACGACGGCACCTGCAACGAGAATTGCGGTGAAGGCGAGGCCGGTGAATATGCCGCCGCGGTAGACGGTCAACAGTGGCGAGTTGGCGACAAAGTTCACCTCGAATGCGGTGGCGGGATCGACGAATTCGGGCCGGCCCCAACCGAGGCCGAACAGCCAGTGGCCTTGCATGTGGCCGGGGAATTCGGCCAGTGCATCGCCGCGTGCGCTCGAGCCTGCGTCCTCGTTGCCGAAGGACGAGAAGACGCGGCTGCGCACGCTGGGTACTGCGAGCGCTCCGACGAAGGCCGCTATGAATGCGCCGACAATGGCCAGGCGTTCCCTGGTCCGCAGCTGTTGGAACGCGAACATCAGTACTACGCCGAACACCACCGAGAACAGGGCCGCTCGTGACAGCGTCAGCACGATCGACAGGAACAGCAGGGCTCCGAGAGCGGTACGCAGGTATCCCCGCAACAGCAGGATGCACAGCATCAGCGCGAGGACGAAGCCGATTCCGGCGGCGTTGGGGTCGATGTACGTCCCTGCCAGGCGAACCGAGGTCGCTCCGGTGGGGCTGTAGACGAACCGCGTGCTCTCTTCCTCGGTGCCGTATCCCAGAATCGACAGGTAGCGAATGAGTTTGCCCGCGGGATCGCCGACGAAGATCAGCAACGCGAACGCAGCGGCGGCCGACGCCGCGTAGACGTAGATCCTGCCGAACATTGCCATTTCGTCCCGCGGCATTCGCAACAGGCACACCACCACAAGAGTGGATATGAGCCATTTACCGAATTCGAAGAAATCCCCGAGTCCGGTTGCCATGACGACGACCGACAGCGCAGACAGAACGATGAGCGCAATGACGGTCGTTTCGGGCCATGTGATGCGGCTCACTGCTGTGCGGTGAATCACAGTGGCGAAGATGGTCGCGACAGCGAAGGTGAAGACCAACGGCGCGGGAGTGCCCGGTACGTAGCCGAACGGGAGCGCCCCCAAGCAAAAGGCAAGAGCGCGAGTCAAATACAGCGGATGACGTAGGCCGATGTACGCCCCCACGGTCAGCGCGACAAGGGCGAATGCCCCCAATTTCGCTGGAGTTCCGCCGACGATCATGGCGCATGTAACGAGAACGGGGATTGCCACGATGGCGACCCATCCGACCCGCTGCGTGATGCTCATGGGTTCTGATGTTGTCACGCTTTCACCTACTCGCAACATGTACGCCGTGCCGAATCCTTCGCTGCGCTTTATTCTTTGCCCTTGACCGTCGGTTATTCGATAGGAGCATTCGTGGAGATTCGAGAGTATTGGCGGATCCTTCGCGCGGGTTGGTGGATCGTCGCTCTCGCGACGGCCATCGGTGTCGCCGGGGGGTATGCCTACACGTTCTTCACGACGCCTCAGTACCAAGCGTGTGCTCGTTTGTTCGTCACCACCGAAGGCGGCAGTTCCGTCGGTGAGGCGTACCAGAACAATCTCTTCTCGCAGGAGCGCGTGTCCTCCTACGCCGGGTTGGCCACCAGCACACAGGTTGCACAGCGAGCCGTCGATCAGTTGCAGCTGCAGGAGTCCGCGGCAGAACTGCGGTCCAGGATCACTGCGACGCCGATCGAGAAGACGGTGTTGCTCGACCTGTGTGCCACCGATGCCGATCCCGCAGTCGCCCAGGCGTTGACCAACGCGGTCGCCGGGCAGCTGACGCAGGTGGTGCAGGAACTCGAAACATCCCAGCGCGGCGGCAACCCCGCGGCCGGTGCCACCATCGTCGATCAGGGTGACGTTCCGACGGCACCGATCGGCATGGGCTTGTTCGTCGCCCTCGGTCTCGGCGGCGCGGTCGGTTTTGTCGTCGGCCTCGCCCTCGCGTTGCTCCGTGGTCTGATGGATCGCTCCATCCGCGATCGTCCACGCGCCGAGGATGTCTCGGGCCGCGTCGTACTCGGTGGTCTCCCGGTGGATGCGACGCGTCCCACCGTGCCGGTCGCGTCGATGGCGACGATGGGCGAACCACTGCGCATCCTGCGCACCAACATTCGCTTCCTCGGTGGCGGCTCGCCGCCGCGTGTCATCACCATCACCAGCGCGGCCTCGGGCGAAGGACGTACCAGTACCGCCATCGACCTCTCCGCCGTTCTCGCCGAGGCCGGGCACACGGTGCTGCTCGTCGGCGGCGATCTGCGAAGCTCAACCCTGGGCACCCGCTTGGGCATCGAGCAGAACAGCGGCTTGTCCACCGTCCTCTCCGGCGAGCACAGCGTGGACGATGCCATTCAGAACGATGTGTTCGACGGTGTGTCGGTGCTTCCTGCGGGGCCGGTGCCGCCGAACCCGAGTGAGTTGCTCGGATCGGACCGCGCTCAGGAGGTGCTGGAAGCGCTACGCGGCCACTACCGCTACGTGATCGTCGACACCCCGCCTCTGCTCGATGTCACCGACGGAGCGATTCTCACTGCATTGTCCGACGGCACAGTGGTTCTCGCGCGCACCGGTCGCACCACGCGTGACAAGCTGCGACGTGCCATCAAGGCAATCGACGGCGTCGGCGGCACCGTGCTGGGAGTGGTGACCACCTTCGAACCCGCGGCCCGACGCCTCCTCGGTGGCAGCTCCCCGGCGGATGACTCCAGTGAAACGGCAGCTGCTGCAGAGAGTTCCACTGTTCCGTCCACGCAAGCAGCTCCATCCGGCCCCGCCCACGCCGCGGCCGTCAGGCCGAAGCCGGCGAAGAACGACTCTGCGACGTCCTCGGCGAGCAGAGGATAGCTCCTATGTCAGGTGGGTGGACGGTCCGAGTCGGCGTCCTGGTGACCGCAGCCGTGGTGTCGATCTCCTGCTCGCAGCAGGCTCCGATCGTGCTGCCGCCCGGCGCGCAGACGGCTCCCGTCACGGCCTCTCCGGCGACGTCGGAGCCGCCGCCACCGTCCAATGTCGGTGGTACCGCGCCGGGTTCGTTGATCTCGGCCGAGCCGATCGAGGACATCGCTGCAGACATCACCGAGTTGGGTGCTACCGCCACTCGTGTGGTGTACCGATCGACGTCGGGAGTCACCGGGGAGCCGACGGAGGTATCGGGCACCGTGGTGATCCCGGGTGGCACCGCGCCCGAGGGTGGCTGGCCCGTGGTGTCCTACGGCCACGGTACGACGGGTGTGCTCGAGGCGTGTGGGCCTTCGAGGTACGCCAACCTTCTCGGCAGTGCCCCCATCGTGGCGGCGCTGGTGCTCAACGGCTTCGCCGTTGCCATGACCGACTACCAGGGGCTCGGGCTCGGTGGTTCGTATCACCCGTACCTGGACTCGAAGACGTTCGGCTACAACATGATCGACGCAGTCCGTGCGGCCAGGAACTTCATGCCCACCCTCAGTTCGCGGTGGGCCGCCTACGGTGTCTCGCTCGGCGGTATGGCGGCCTGGGCGGCAAGCGACCGCAACGCCGAGTACGGCGGCGGGCTCGAGCTGGTGGGCACCGCAGCGATGGTGCCGGTGTCGGACATGTCCGGCCTGGCCGATGCTGCCGCGAATCAGACACTGACGCGGGCCCAGTACCCGCTGCTGATGTACGCGCTGCACACGTTGGCGATCAGTCATCCCGAGATGAACCTCGACGACTACCGATCCGGGTTGGCGCGGGAGCGGTGGGACGACTTCATGGAGTGCGTACCGCCGAAGTCCGACGACGTGCCGGGGCTCTTGGCGGGTCTGCAAGCAGCGGACCTGACGCCCGTCAGCATCGAAGCGACGGATCGTCTGCGCGGTTACCTGGCGGATATGGCTCTGCCGCAGCAGCGTTCGACGACACCACTGTTGGTGATGTACGGCAGCGAGGACGATCTGATTCTCGAACCGTGGACCGAGAAGGCGTTGCAGCGCGCCTGTGATTCCGGAGACCTCGTCGAGTACGAGCTGCATCAGGGTGAGGGGCACGGCAATCTGGACAGCAGTCGGTCGCTGCCGTGGGTCAAGGGCATGTTCGCCGGTCAACGACCGGTGAACACGTGCGAGCTGAATCGATGATCGCCCCCACGGGTGTGCCGACCCTCAAGGACTACGGCCGTATTCTGTTGTCCGGCTGGGCATTGATTCTCGCCGCGGCGATACTGTCGGCTGCCGCCGGCTGGTTGGCGACGCAGTTGGTCGAGCCGACGTACACCGCAGCGTCTCGGGTGTTCGTCACCGCGCCCGGTCCTACGTCGCCCAAGAATTCGCTCGACGGCAATCGCGGGTCACTGGTTCGCGTCGAGACGTATGTTCAGTTGGCCACCGGGGAGCAGGTGTTGCGACGTGTCATCGCCTCGCAGGGGTTGGCGGTCGAACCGGAGGCGCTGAAGAACGACATCACGGTGGTGCCCACTCCGGGCTCGGCCTTGATCGAGATCTCGGTGGTGAACTCCGACGCAGAGCAGGCTCGGGACATTGCCAATTCTGTTGCAGTGCAGCTCATCAAGCTCGTCGGTGAGATCGATCTGGGTGCCAACGGAGCGGTGTCGGCAGTGACACTCGTCGATGCGGCCACCACTCCCGATCAGGTCACCACACCCAGGCCGACGAGCAACATGATTCTGGGGGGAGTGATGGGCACGATCCTGAGTAGTGTGCTGGTTCTGGCATTCGGAATTGCACGCGACTCGATCGACCATCGCGATCAAGTAGAGAACATCGTGAAGCAGGCGACCGCTGCCAAGCGGACGTCTGCTGTGGAGGGGGTCCGATGACACTGTCGCGAACGAGCCGAGTACGCCGAGCGAGCGGTGCCTGCGCACTGGCCTTGATCCTGGCGACGTCGGGGTGTTCCTCCGACGATCCGCCTGCCGACCCGTACTCGGTGTCGCAATCCGCAGCGTTCGGTGCGACGCTCGACGCCGATTACGGTGAAGCGGGCCCCGGTTCGCTCGAGAGTGCACAGCAACTGCTGACCATCGATCGCCGGGTCAGCGCTGTCTCCTCGGTCGCCGCACGGGTGGTCTACTCGTCCACCTCGGGCGTGGACGGGTCACCGCAGCGCGTATCGGGCACGATCTTCGCACCGGAAGGCACACCGCCCGAGGGTGGTTGGCCGATCATCGCGTACGGCCACGGCACCACCGGCGTGCTCGAGGACTGCGCACCGTCGACCGATCCCGAACTGCTCGGCAGCTCGCAGATCGTCGCAGCGCTGGTGCGCTCCGGGAACGTCGTCACGGTGTCGGACTATCAAGGTCTGGGGCTGGAGGGTTCCTATCATCCCTATCTCGACGCCCGTACCGTCGGCAACAACCTCATCGACTCTGTGCGGGCCGCCCGCAAGCTGATACCCGAGGCGTCGACCAAGTGGGCGGCGTTCGGTGGGTCCCAGGGCGGTCAGGCTTCCTGGGCCGCCAACGAACTCGCGCGTAGCTACGGCGAGGGCCTCGACCTGGTCGGCTCGGTGAGTTTGGTACCGGCGGCCGATATGGTCGGTCTGGCGGAGGCCGCCGCGAACGGCACGCTCACCGACGATCAGAAGCCACTGCTGCAGTGGGTTCTGGTGGGCTTGGCCCAGTCTCACCCCGAGCTGGACCTGGACGACTACCGCAGAGGCATCGTCGCCGAGAAGTGGGACGAGCTCTCGGCGTGTGGCGGCGCTCTCGCTGCCGACCGCACGTCCCTGGCGGCGCAGATCAGCGACGACGATCTGCGTCCGGCAACCCCCGAGGCGACGGCGAAGCTCGCGGAGTACCTGCGGCAGATGAGCTTGCCGATGTCTCCGGCCGCCGCACCGATGCTGGTTCTCTACGGCGGCAAGGACACGTTGATCTCGCAGGCGTGGACCGAGGCCGCCATCGCGGCCGGCTGCGCCAGCGGCGACACGATTCAATCTGTGCTCCAACCGAATTCCGGTCACGCAGACATCGACGGTGCTGCTGCGTTCGGATGGCTCGAAGACCGGTTCGCCGGCACCGAGGCCATCAGCTTCTGCCCGCCTCCTGCGTTATGACCCTTCAGAAGGTACCCATGACCGCCACACCCGACAGCACTGCGACCGCCGCCACCGCGGTCGCCGATGCCGGTACCAAGCGACCTGCCCGCATCGTCGGGCTCGACGGCCCCCGCGGATTCGCCTGCCTGTGCGTGCTCGCCGTGCACGTCGGCGGACACTATTCGCCGCAGACCGTCCTGACCTACAAGCTCGGGGTGCTGGGACAGGGGTTGATCTTCTTCTTCGCGCTGTCGGGCTTCCTGATCTTCCTCCCGATGGTACGAAAACTGTTCGCAGGCAAACCGATGCCGAACAACGTCAGCTACGCGATGCATCGACTGCTGCGGGTGTTCCCGGCGTACCTGTTCATCTTCTTGTTCGCCAACTACGTGATGCGTGCGGTGTTCGTGGAGAACGCCGCGGTGGCCGAACAGCATTTCACCGACAACGGTCTGGGCATCCTCACCGACCCGTTGACGCTGGTGGCCAATCTGACGCTGGTGCACACCTACATTCCGAGCATGATCCAGACCGGTATCAACCCGTCGTGGTCGCTGTCGCTGGAGTTCGCGTTCTACATCGCACTACCGCTGCTGACGAGCATCGCGTTCTTCCTGCGCAAGCGCACGTCCATCTCGGCACCGGTGCTGGCGCTGATCCCGGTGGTGATCATGTTCGTCATCGGAATCACCGGAAAGCTGTACACAGCCTCGCGCGTGGGACCGTCGGGCATCACCGATCCGAAACTGCTGGAATGGGGACCCAACGAGATCGCGGTGCTCAGCCGCAGCTTCTGGTCGCTGGCAGACAATTTCACGTACGGGATGCTGGCGGCAGTGGTGTTCGTCGCGATCGACAACGGACTGCTCAAGGGCGCGATGGTCACTCACATGCGGTGGTGGACGGGCATCGCGATGATTCCCACCGCGGTGATCTCACTGATGCTGATCGATATCAATTCGCGCTGGCAGACCTCCACCGTGTCTTTCGGATCGGCATTGCTCATTCTGTTCATCATCGTGCCGCTGGCACGCGGTGAGCGGTCGAAGTTCGCCGAACGGGCCGATTGGGCACCGCTGAGCTACGTGGGCATGATCTCGCTCAGCGTCTACCTGTGGCACTTTCCCATCCTGATCATGTTGGGGCGCTTCGGATGGATGGCAGGCGACAGCCCGTTGGGGCTGCTACGGAATTTCGTGCTGGTGAGCGCGGTGAGCATCGCATTCGGAGCGGTGACGTACCGCTTCATCGAGAAGCCGTCGTTGACGCATGCCCGTAGATTCAAGGCGAGCAAATAGGTTCATGCACACCGTCCGTAGGCTCGCCGCGCCGCTGATGCTCCTGCCTCTGCTCGCGGGATGCGCCGTTGTGGTGCCGCTGGGAAGTCAGGCGCAGGGGGCACTGGCATCGGTGGTGCGTGGGTCCGATCCGGAGCCGATGGACATTGCTGATCCCGGTACCGGAAGCGGCTCCATCGTGAGTGCCGAGACGATGCCGAATCTGCCTTTGCCGGTGCGGATGTCGGGTATCGACGCCGCGAAGGTGGTGTACCGCTCGGTGCAACCGGGTGTGGGCGAGCGCGAGGTATCGGGCACGGTGTTCACACCCTCCGGTGATGCGCCCGAGGGTGGCTGGCCCGTCATCTCCTACGCCCACGGCACCACGGGTATCGAGGAGGCATGCGCGCCGTCGAGGTCTGCCTCGCTGCTCGGCGCGTCGGCGCTCGTACAGGGTTACACCACAGCCGGATTCGCGGTCGCCATCACCGACTACGAGGGCCTGGGGCATCCGGGAAACCATGCGTACCTGGACAACATCACCGCCGGCTACGACGTGATCGATGCCGTACGGGCATTGCGTACGGTCTTTCCCGATGTGGGTACGCAGTGGGCTGCGTTCGGTGGTTCACAGGGCGGTGGTGCTGCTTGGGCCGCGAACGAACTTGCAGGCTCCTACGCGCCGGAGCTCGATCTGGTGGGTGCCGTGGCTCTGGCACCCACCGCGAACATGGTGGGCCTGGTGGACAAGGCGGTGGCGGGTACGTTGACGGAGGACCAGGGGCCGGTGCTGCAGTGGATACTCGAATCACTCGCTCGGCGTGACGAGAACGTCGATCTCGACGATTACCGCAGCGGGAATGCCGAGCGGGACTGGGACACGCTCACCCAGTGCACGCTGGACAAGGCGGGTGCGCGCACAGATGCGGCGAAGAGGCTCGGCAGCAACGACTTTGCGCCCAAATCCCCTGCGGCCGCCGAGGCGCTGCGTGACGAACTGACGCAGATGGCCCTGCCGAAGGGGCCGGCGTCGGCACCGATGTTGGTGGCGTACGGAGATGCCGACACCTACATCGATGTGGCGTGGACCGATGCGGCGCTGCAGTCGGCATGCAGGCTGGGCGATGTCATCACCATCGACCGGCAGGCCGGTCGCGGTCACGGGGACGTGAACGGCGACAACGTCAATCAATGGATAGGGGATCGCTTCGCCGGGACACCGGCGCAGAACGACTGCACGTGAGTAGGGGGGAGGGTCATGGGGTTTCGGCAGAACGCGAAGGTACGGGCCAAGGACGTCGTCAAGAAGCGTCTCGGACGCGGCATTCCGGTGGAGACGATCGACGAACCGTATCTGGTGGTGGCGGTGCTGGGGCAGTCCAATGCACACGGTGGGGGTCGCGGGTTGGATCGATCGGGTCTCGATGCGCCGCATCCACGGGTGCATCAGTGGGCTGCGTCGGGCCGGTCGAAGAACACCATCGTGGCGGGCAGCAATCCACTGTTTCACGAAGTGCCATCCAAGGCAGTCGGATTCGCTCCGACGTTTGCCGCGCATCTCGCGGATGCGACGGGAAGGCCGGTATTGCTGGTTCCGTATGCGCGCGGTGATTCGGGCTTCGCACGGATCCACGGTATCTCCTGGGATCCGGCGGAGACCGGGGCACGCGTCAATCTGTTCTGGGATGCATTGCAGCGCATCCGAACGGGACTGGCAACCAAGCCCGGCAACGAGCTCGCGGCGGTGCTGTGGCATCAAGGTGAGAGTGATGTGCCGTTGCTGACCGGGCCGGTGTATGCGGAGAAGCTCGACAGCCTGATCGACATGCTGCGCGGTGAGTTCGGCGACGTCCCGTTCGTCGTGGGCCAGATGGTGCCGGACGAGATCGAATCAGGGGATGCGAACTACGCCGTCATCGATGCGGTGCACGCCGATACGCCCAGACGTAGGGCAGGAGTGGCGTACGTGCCGGGTCCGAGGGGGCTCTACAACAGCGAGACCGAAAAGATTCACTACAACGGCGAGGGGCAGCGGGAACTGGGACGGCGGATGTGGGAGGCGTTCGTCGGCATGTCCCCGAGCATCCGACGTTCGACCGACAATGCTTGACACAGGCCGTGAATGCGGCGCTAATAGGTGGTCGAGAGTGTCCGGAATGGGGCTTCCGGAGAAGTCGGCAACGCAGCGGACGCGTCTGGTTAATGCAGTAGAAACATGTAACGACCTGCGGGTTCGTGTCGATCAACATACCGTTACCAAGTGACACGATAAGTACGACAAGATAATCTGCACGACGGGGTGGCACGGAGCTGTGTCGATCACGCAGGGGTTCGGCAACGCGTACGTACCGAGGGGAAATCAGTGTCAGTCAGCGATCTGGAAGCGCAGAGTTCGGTTGTCTCACGGCGTGACGCACGACGGTTGCGCAGGGTGACGTCACGTCGTGAATGGGAAACGCATTACACCGAGGGGCTCCGTGTCACCGACACGGTGGTCGTTCTCGCTGCTGTGACGGTGGCGCAGATCATTCGCTTCGGTGATATCGATTTTCGCGAACCGTGGTCCATCGTCGGCTACTTCGGGATATCCGGAGTACTGGCCATTCTGTGGCTGACGTTTCTCGCCATCTTCCGCACCCGTTCGCCACGGGTGATCGGCAACGGCTCGGAAGAGTACCGCCGCATCGTGTCGGCCACGTTCCGGCTCTTCGGAACCATCGCGATCCTCTCGCTGCTGTTCCGTCTGGACATCGCCCGCCTGTATCTGGCGATCGCATTACCCGTCGGGCTGATCGGGCTTCTTCTGAGTAGATGGGTATGGCGAAAAGTAGTGTCGCGCAAACGTGCTCGTGGTGGATACCAGACCTCGGTGCTGATCGTGGGCAGTCGTAGTTCGGCTCTGGCCATGGCCAAGTCGTTCGAGCGTTCGCCCGAAGCCGGTTACAGCGTGGTCGGTATCTGCCTGCCCAACTACGAGCCCGGCAACGATTCGTCGTTCACCATCGACGGCGTCGAGATTCCGGTACTCGGGGATGAACACAGTGTCGTCGAGGCCATCGAGACCTCCGGTGCAGACACCGTGGCGGTGACGGCCACCGAACACATCGGCCATCACGGTCTGCGAAAGATGGTGTGGGACCTCGAGAAGAAGAAGGTCGACCTCGTGGTGTCGCCGGGAGTGGTGGATGTGGCAGGTCCGCGTCTTGTGATGCGTCCGGTGGCGAACTTCCCGCTCATCCATGTCGAGAAGCCGCAGTACAACGGCGCGAAGCGATTCAGCAAGACGGCGTTCGACTTCCTGTTCGCCGCCTCGGTCCTGCTGTTGATTTCACCGGTCCTGATCACCCTCGCCGTGATCATCAAGCTCACCAGCAAGGGCTCGATCTTCTACAAGTCCGAGCGAATGGGCATCGACGGCAAGCCTTTCCAGATGATCAAGTTCCGCAGCATGGTCCAGGATGCCGACAAGCGAGTGCAAGAACTGGCTGCCCTCAACGAAGGGGCCGGCGGGGTGTTGTTCAAGATGCGCGAGGACCCACGGGTCACCCCGGTGGGCAAGGTGATGCGCAAGTTCAGCCTCGACGAGCTGCCGCAGTTCGTCAACGTGCTCAGGCGCGAGATGAGCGTGGTGGGTCCGCGACCGCCGCTGCGCAGTGAAGTGGAAACGTACGACGGTGAAGTCCGCCGTAGGCTGCTCGTCAAGCCGGGCATCACCGGGCTGTGGCAGGTGAGTGGCCGATCGGATCTGTCGTGGGAGGAGAGCGTGCGCCTCGATCTCTCGTACGTCGAGAACTGGTCCATGACAGGGGATCTGCTGATCATCGCGAAGACTGCGGTCGCAGTCCTCAAGAGCGACGGCGCGTACTAGTAGCTCCGACGCTCATCCTGCGGTCGGTCGGTTTTGTTCGTATCATTGCGCAATGACAACTGTGTCGCAGAACGGACGTGATGTTTCCATGGGACAGAACACGTTTCACGATTTCTTGGCTGATCGCATCGACGTGATCGCGAAGGTTCATCTGAACAGGTCCACTTCGCTGCACGCAGTCATCTCCGACAGTGTCGATGCCTACACCTCGGCGTTCGCGGAGTATCACGGAACCGAGGCACCCTTGGATCTCCTCGCTCCGGAGGTTCGCTCCGAACTGAGCGACTTCATTCACCGCTGCGCCGAGGCCGTCGAGGAGCCGGAGAACCCGCAGTTTCCCGTTCGTCGCTGAGAAACCTTCGCTTTGCTGGTTGTTCAGCTCGTCCTGTGACCGCAGTCTCCTGGGTGACGGGCGTGATCGCCTGTGTTTACTATTCCCGTATGTGCGCGTGACCTGAAGGCGGTGTCCTCCAGGTGCTTACTGTGACGGGCCGTCACGGGCTCTTGTCGAGTACGCCATTGTTCAGAACGACCGACGGGGAATGGAACAAATGCGAATCACAGTGTTCGGTACCGGCTACCTCGGTGCCACTCACGCGGCATGTATGGCCGAGCTCGGCCACGAGGTTCTCGGCGTGGACGTGGACCCGGCGAAGCTCGCGAAGCTCGAAGCCGGCGAGGTCCCGTTCTGGGAGCCCGGTCTCGAAGAGGTGCTGCAGCGCAACATCGCGGCCGGACGGCTGCGCTTCACCGCGTCGTATCAGGAAGCTGCGGACTTCGCAGAGGTGCATTTCCTCGGTGTCGGTACTCCCCAGAAGAAGGGTGAGTTCGCGGCCGACATGAAGTTCGTCGACTCGGTCATCGAAACTCTCGCGCCGTTGCTCACCAAGCCGGCCGTCATTTTCGGTAAGTCCACCGTCCCCGTTGGAACGGCCGAGCGGCTCGGCAAGATCGCTCGCGAACTCGCGCCGGCCGGTGACGACGTCGAGGTCGCGTGGAACCCCGAGTTCCTGCGTGAGGGCTTCGCCGTCAAGGACACCCTGCACCCCGACCGTCTGGTGCTGGGCGTCGATCGTGCCCGCCCGGGTCGCGCCGAGGAGCTCGCCCGTGAGGTCTACGCGCAGCTGCTCGACGAGAAGATCCCGTTCCTGGTGACCGATTTGGCCACCGCCGAGCTGGTCAAGGCGTCTGCCAATGCATTCCTGGCCACCAAGATCTCGTTCATCAACGCCATTGCCGAGGTGTGCGAAGCTGCGGGAGCCGACGTCACCGTCCTTGCCGACGCCATCGGCCATGACGAGCGCATCGGTCGCAAGTTCCTCAATGCCGGCATCGGCTTCGGCGGAGGCTGTCTGCCCAAGGACATCCGGGCGTTCATGGCCCGGGCCGGTGAACTGGGCGCTGACCAGGCACTGACGTTCCTGCGCGAGGTCGACAACATCAACATGCGACGCCGTACTCGCATGGTCGAGCTGGCACGTGAGGCCTGCGGCTCTCTACTCGGTGCTCGGGTCGCCGTGCTGGGCGCGGCGTTCAAGCCCGATTCGGACGACGTCCGCGATTCACCGGCCCTGAACGTTGCCGGACAGATCCAGCTTCAGGGGGCGGCGGTCAACGTCTACGACCCCAAAGCGATGGAGAACTCCCGCGCACTGTTCCCCACCCTGACCTACACCAGTTCAGCGCTCGAGGCCTGCGAGGGTGCTGACGTGGTGTTGGTTCTGACGGAGTGGAAGGAATTCAAGGCCCTCGCTCCGAAGGATCTGGAGGGCGCGGTGCGCAAGAAGACGCTGATCGACGGGCGCAACTGCCTGAGCCCGGAGCAGTGGCGGGCGGCGGGTTGGAACTACCGCGGGCTGGGTCGTCCTTGAACCATGCTGTGTCGTTGTGAAACGCAGGCGTCGTTCAGTCGAATGAATTCTCGCTGATTGCGAGCTCCTTACCGGCGAGAATGGTTCTTAGTACCGGTTTCCGATTTGTAGTCGGTGCTTAGCACGATTTACGGTACTAATCACGTGCACTGGTCTGGCATGTGGATGCGTGCGTCCTGCTGTGTATACATATTTACCGAATAACCGATGTAGATCTTGGTAAATATCACAGACCAGGTGCAATTCAGTTGCTACGTAGCACTTTTGAGACTCTACGGCTGCTTGTGTTCGCTGAGCGGCCTCGGGTGTCGCACCGTTAGCCTCGGTGTGGTAAACACCTTGAACGCTGTTATTGATTTGTGATCTGCATCGCTCGCGTGGTGGTAGTGCTATCCACGTGGGACTATTTCAATTCGATACCAGTCGAAATTCGGATTGGTCTGGATCGGATTCATGTGCTGGCCGATGGTGAGCACTCGAGTGCAGAGGAGGGGAGCACGTGGCATCTGTCGGGGCTGCACAGCGCTCTCTGTGGGGATCTCCGCGTCGACAGGACGCGGTGGTGGCTCGAAGGCTCACGTCGCGACACGTTTGGGAGGATCAATACGTCCGGCGGCTTCGGGTGACCGACGTCGTTGTTGTCGCTCTCTCGGTCGGCCTGGCTCAGATCGTGCGCTTCGGCGGTGCCGAATCCACCGGTCTGCTCTCGACGATGTCGTACACGGGGCTGTCGGTCGTCATCGCCGGAGTGTGGATCGCTTTCCTCGCGATCTTCCGCACGCGATCACCGCGAGTCATCGGTAACGGCGCGGAGGAGTACCGACGCATCGTATCGGCTACGTTCCGACTGTTCGGTGTGATCGCGATCGTGTCTCTCCTGTTCCGGATCGACATCGCACGGCTCTACCTCGCGATCGCTCTACCGGTCGGCCTGCTGGCCCTGCTGGTGAGTCGGTGGATCTGGCGCAATGTCGTCAGTCAACTCCGGGGCAAGGGTGAGTACAAGACCTCGGTGCTTATCGTGGGCAGCCGTGCGGCAGCGGTGTCGATGGCGCAGTCCTTCGAGAAGTCCCCAGCCTCGGGCTTCGCGGTCGTCGGAATCTGTATGCCTGGGTACGACGCTCCGCGGGACGGCGTGGTGCACATCGAGGGCACCGACATACCGGTCTTGGGTGGTGAGCACGACGTACTCGACGCGATCGAGGAGTGCGGTGCGGACACGGTTGCGGTGACGGCAACCGAGCACCTCGGACACAAGGGTATCCGCAAGATGATCTGGGATCTGGAGAAGACGAACGTTGATCTAGTCGTCGCGCCGGGAGTCGTTGACGTTGCCGGCCCGCGATTGGTGATGCGTCCCGTCGCAGGCTTTCCGCTGATCCACGTCGAGAAGCCGCAGTACAACGGAGCGACACGATTCAGTAAGACCGCCTTCGACCTCACGTTCGCTGCTGCGGTCTTGGTACTGATCTCTCCGATCCTTCTGGTTGTTGCCATCGCTGTGAAGACCACCAGTCGTGGCCCGGTGTTTTACGATTCAGGCGAACCAACGTGCCTACGATGCCTCGCATCAGCCTCGCTGATCGGGGCCTTGCACGGCTACCGATCGCGGCTCTGCGGAGCTGGAACGGAGTAGGACGCAAGCAGTGACAACTTGTCCGCGCTGGCACTGCCCGCATCGGGGTGGAACACGGCGAGGACGAGGTTCTCTGTCGTATCGCCGAGTACCAGCTTCTCTCGGTTGAGGGTGAGTTCTCCGACGAGAGGATGGTCCATGGTGATCGGCCAGCTCTGCCGGGGTTGAACGTCGTTTCGTGCCCACACCTGGCGAAACCGATCGCTCTCGAGCGAGAGCTCGCCGACCAACTCGATAACCCGCGCGTCGTTCGTGTCGCCGCCGACCGAGCGTCGGAAGCCTGCGACGAGGCGAGCCGTCGTGTCCTCCCAGTCCGAGTACAGAGCCTGTTCGTCGGCATCGAGAAACACCGATCGAAGTCGGTTCTCGCCGACCGCGAGACGAGGAGAAAGTGCGGTGGCAAGCGGGTTCACCGAGAGCACGTCGAAATATCGGCCCTCGACGAATGCGGGTAATCCCAACGTGAACAGCAGCTTCCGGATTCCTTCGGGAACCGTTTCGCGTCGCGGTCGACGACGACGCCGACGGTCGGGCGAACTCTCGGTGAGACCGAGAAGGTAGGCGGTGCCGACCGGGTCGAGGCCGAACACCCGAGCCAGCGCTTCGAGAATCTCCGGTGACGGATTCCGATCCCGTCCCTGTTCGAGACGAAGGTAGTAGTCGGCACTGATGTCTGCCAGCAGCGCCACTTCGGATCGGCGCAACCCCGGAACGCGCCGGTTGCTCCCGCCCGACAAACCCACCTGATCCGGCCGCACACGCGCTCGCTGAGCACGCAGAAAGTCCCCGAGCATATTTTCCCGCGCAGACATGAAACGAAGTGTAGATCGCATCGACGGCACTGCTCGTGTCCCTGCGGGGACCACTGTCGACGGGGTGTACCCATCACGTCGACACGAGGACCACTGTTGGTGACAGATCGAGAAAAGCCGCACCGCGGCGTGCGAGACGAGGAGCGAACAATGAGTGGTTTGGCCGTAGTGACAGGGGCGTCGTCCGGGATCGGCCGCGAGTACGCCCGCCGTTTGGCGTCGACCGGAGTGAACCTGATCGCCGTCGGGCGTCGAAGGGAACGGCTCGAGGAGCTCGCGACGGAATTCCCTGACGTCAGCGTGCAGCCTGTAGTCGCGGACCTCTCGATGCGCGACGGCATCGAAACGGTGATCGATGCTGTTGCAGCTCAGCCGGTTACGATGCTGATCAACAACGCCGGCGTCGCTCACTACAAAGCGTTCATCGACTTGCCGAGAGAGCAAGCGGAGGAGCTGGTCGGTGTGAAAGTACTCGCACCGACGCTGCTGACCAATGCGATTGCACCGCACATGGTCGCGCGAAATGCGGGGCAGATCGTCAACGTCGCCGGCATGATCGCCTTCAGCGGCCCGGCCAGCCTCGAAGAGGTACCGTTGCGGCGCGCTGTGTACGCATCGAGTCTTGCGTACGCCGTTGCGTTCTCGCAGACCCTGCATGCAGAACTGTCTCCCCATGGGATTCATGTCCAGGTGTTGCTTCCGGGTGTGGTTGCCACCGAGTTCCACGAACGTCAAGGCATGGATCTGAGCGCCGCCCCGCGGATGAGCGCTGCCGATGTGGTCACCGCGAGCCTGCGTGGACTGGAGCTCGGCGAGATCGTGACCGCTCCCGGTGTGGAACAGGACAACCTGCTGCACAGCGTGTTCACGGCGGACCTCGTTGCCTTCGGCGCACAGGCGCCGGAGCTGGCGACGCGCTACCGCGAGTAGATGATGTGTCGTCTGTACTGACCACACGCCCATCGCAACCGAGGAGAATGGATGTCGACTCAGTCGAATGACGAACCACGGCAGCGCCTTACGGCGGCGTCACCACGCGTAGGCTTCATCGGCCTCGGTGATCAAGGCCTGCCGATGGCCACCGCCGTTGCCGAGAGCGGCCTCGATCTGCATGTCTGGGCCAGGCGTCCTGCCTCGCTGGCGGGGCTGTTCGGAGTGCCGCACACCGTGCACCACTCGGTCGCCGAGCTTGCTGCTGTCGTCGATCTCGTTGCGTTCTGCGTCGGCACCGACGACGACGTGATTCAGATCGTCGAACGCGACATCCTGCCGCACTTGCGCCGCGGGGGGATCGTCGTCAACCACGGCACCGGAGTTCCGATGAACGCGGTGCGCCTCACGCAGATGTGCGCCCCATTCGGTGTGCAGGTACTCGACGCTCCTGTCAGTGGTGGGCGCCCGGCTGCCGAAAGCCGCACTCTCACAGTTCTCGTCGGCGGATCCGAGGCAGTGGTTGATGTCGCTCGTCCGGTGTTCGAGTCCTATGCGACGCACGTGGTCGGCGTCGGCGAGACCGGTACCGGTCAGATGGCCAAACTCGTCAACAACGCATTGCTGATGCTCAACCAAGCCGCCATAGCCGACGTGCTCGAACTGGCCGCTCTCGCTGGTCTCGACACCTCCCATCTCGTCGACGTCCTTCGCCTGGGATCCGCCGACAGCCGTGCGCTGCAGCTGATGAACACCATGATCAACCCGGACACGGTCGACCACCTCGCGCAGGTGGAGGCCCTGGACATGCACTTGTTCGATCGAGCCATGCGCGATGCAGGCGTGTCCGCTGGGCCGACCACCGAACGCGGATTGTCTGGGGCGCAACGGCTTTCCTCGGTGATCGGGCACCTCAACTCGCCTCGGGCGCAGCCGTACCCGTGACGGGTGGACCGACGAGAGTTCCGGACGTCGATGCATACCCCACTGCAGGCGTCAGTTGCGCCGCGATGCGACGTGGATCGTCCTGGGGGAGTGAGTCGATGAGGATGCGTCGTGGATGTGATGCGGGCCCGGTGATGAGGTATTTCTGACCGGGTCGCACGCGGGCTGCTTCGGTGAGCACCTGTTCCGGCCACTCGGATTTAGGAGCGGAGTCGGTGTCACGCAACGCGTCGGTGACGATGCGGCGGGGGTCGTATTGCCGCAGGTTCATCGATTCCCATTCGCTGCGCCTGAGCGGAACGCCCATTTCGGCTTCGGCGGCCGTGCGGGTGGTGTCGACGAAGTGGCGCACGGTGCGCACGGCGCGGGTGAGTTGGTGGGCGTATCCGGGGAGGCGCGAGGGGCCGAGGACGAACCCGGCGATGATCGCGACCAGGAACAGTTTCTCGAAGGTCAGGCCGAACATGATGAGAGCTCCGGTTTCGGTGATGTCAGGGCGCGTCTGTCGTGTATTTCGGTGATCACGATTGCTGCCCCGAACAGTGTGGCCATGGGAACCGCGACCAGGAACATCGACAGGACGTCTGCGGCGGGCGTGACCAGTGCACTGAACAGCGCGATGGCGACGACGCTGATACGCCAGCTGCTGCGTAGCCTGCGCGCGGAGAGGATGCCGAGGCAGTTGAGCATCACCAGCAGGGCCGGGAGGACGAAGGCGATGCCGGTGGCCAACACGATCTTCATGACGAAGTCGACGTAGTACGAGGCGTTGAGGATGGTGCTGTCCTGGTCGGAGGAGAAGCCGGCGAGGACGCTGACCATCCGGGGGAAGATGGCGAACCCGAACACGCAGCCGGCGACGAACAGTGGAGCGGCGGCCGCAGAGAAGCCGTAGACGTACTTCTTTTCCCGACTCGTCATGCCGGGGGTGAGGTAGGCGAACAGCTCACGCAGCCACACCGGAGACGACACGATGACGCCGGTGAACAGGGCAATCTTCAGTTCGAGATCGAAAGCGCCGGTGACGGTTTCGAAGTTGAGGCTGGCCTGGCGGGTGAGGGCGAGTTCTTCGACGGGTGCGCGCAGGATGTCGAGAATCTGATCGGACAGCGCGAATCCGATTGCTATGCCGACGAGCAGCGACACCGCCGCGCGTATCGCGCGGCGACGTGCCTCGCGCATATGCCCCGCAAGAGGCATGGTGCCCCGTGGGGTGGCAGGCAGTGTGGCTGATCCCTGCGCGGCGGTGGCTGTGCTCACGACGTGTGTCGGTACGGAACCGGAGTGGACGCAGCGTCGGCGAACACCGGTGCCGGCGTGTCGTCACGTGTTGCGGTCTTCTTCTCCTCGCGCACTTCGTCTTTCAGAATGCGCAATGACTGGCCGACGCCCTTGGCGAGTGAGGGGAGCTTGGTGGAGCCGAAGACGAGCAGCAGGATGGCGAGAACGATGAGTGCGTGCCAGCCGGTGAGGTTGTGCAACATGGTGTTTCCTTCGGGAGTGTGGGGTGAGGGTGATCAGTTGGTGGGTGCGGTGCCGCCATTCGGCGGGCCGCCGGCCGGGGGAGTGCCGCCGCCCATCGGGGACTGGCCGCCTCCGCCTCCGCCCGTTCCGCCCGAGGGCGGCGCGCTCATGGTCGGTTCGGTGGTGGCGTCGATGGCCACGGCGAGCGATCCGACGTAGCCGGAGGTGGGATCGCCGGTGAAGGTTCCCATCTCCAGGTCGTAGCCGTCGCCGAAGACGTTGTCGTTGTCGAGGCTGCCCATCTGGGTCAGGTTCGTCGCCGAATCCGGGTACAGGTCCGTCTTCTCCTGGTAGATGGTCTCGAGCATGTCCTGCGGGAATGCGACCTGCGATGTGGCGATTGCGTTCTCGACGTTGGTAGCCGATGCGGCGTCGGGATAGACCTCGTAGTGAATGTGGGTCCAGCGACCGGAGTAGCAACCGGGAACGATCGTGTCGAAGGTGACCGTGCCGTTGGCATCGGCGACCTGAATTCCGCGAAGGTACGTTTCGTCCTCGATGCCCTCGGAGTACATCGAATACTCGCCGGAGGCGTTGCACTGCCACAGGTACACGGCCGCGCCGGTGTAGGGGCCGTTGCTGTTCGCGAGGTCGGTGAGGGTGAAGGTGAGCGAGAGGGCAACCCCGCTGACCGTGGTGCCGCCGTCCAGGCTGGACGTGATGTCTCGGCGCACGATTCCGGACTCTCCCAGTACGTTGACGCCGTTCGTGCCGTCGGCCGGGTAGGGGCCGTTGGTCTCCTGGGGGATCTCGGTGGTGGCGCTCGCGGTGCTCGCCGACGTGGAAGCTGCTGTGGTGGTGCTGCTTCCGGCGCTGGAGGTGCTGGAGCAGGCGGCGAGCGCGAACGCTCCGGCCCCGGCACCGACGAGGCTGAGCACACGTCGGCGAGTGACGAGGGTGGTGATGTCGAACCCGGCACCCTGATCGACCACTTCCTCATCGGGGCGGTCGAGAAGTCGTCCCTCGTAGGTGGGTCCGGCAGAAGTGTTGGTGGGCTCTGGAATTCGGGGCATCGTCGGTCTCCTCTGAGATGGCGTCGGTTCTTTCGGTAGTGCCAATACTCTGGGACGTTCCGGTGAGGACGCTGAACCATCGCTGCGAGGTTCCTGTGAGCCGTGCGCAGGGGGTGTTCGCGTCTAAAGGAAGCTAAGGCTAACCTATAGACTCCGATCGCCGAGCTACAGGACTTTCATGACTCATCGCCTCACGTTCCGCTTCGCTGCAGCGCTCACCGCCGTGGCGGCCGCGTCCATCGCACTGGTCGGCTGCAGCTCGTCCGCTCCCGCCGACAGCCCGACCGAGTCGCCGTCCACCGGCTCGTTTCCGCTGACCGTGCACCACATGTACGGCGACACCACGCTCGACGCGGTGCCCGAACGGGTCGCGACGTGGGGATTCGGCACCACCGATGCGGTGCTCGCCCTGGGTGTCGTCCCGGTGGCAATGCCGTCGGCCGAGTACGGCGGAGGCGACGATCTGATCTATCCGTGGGTGTCCGACGCGATCGAGTCGTCGGGCGGTCCGGCCCCGGTTCTGCTCGACAACGTCACGGACGCACTGTCGGTCGAGAAGCTTCTCGCCACCGACCCCGACGTCGTGTTGGCTCCGCACTCCGGACTGACCCGGGCCGAGTACGACGCGGTGACCGCTGCCGGAGTTCCCGTCATCGCCCCGCCCGAGGAACTGTGGTCGACGCCGTGGCGCGACGTCATCACCACGACCGGTGATGTTCTCGGGGTCCCCGAGCGCGCACGCGATCTCGTGGCCGATCTGGACCGCCAGGTGCAGGACGCAGGCGCCCGACATCCCGAATTCGACGGCCGCACAATCGCATACGTGTCCGAGGCTGCCGACGTGTACTACCTGCTGCTGCCATCGGACCCGCGAGTGGAGCTGCTCGAGAACCTCGGCTTCGTCTCACCGGCATCGGTGACCGACCTCGCGACCGACGACGCCACCTACTCGACGACCGTCTCGGCGGAGAACATCTCGAAGATCGACGCCGATGTGGTGTTCACCCAGGTCGATACCGAGGACGCCCTGCAACAGTTCCTCGATTCGCCTGTCTCACGCCAGATTCCGGCCGTTGCGGCAGGTGCGGTCGCCGGATTCGTCGGGCAGGAAGCCGGAGCTGCAGTGGGCCCGACGGCACTGTCGATTCCGTACTTCCTGCCGACTCTCGTCGACGGACTCGCCGAGGCTATCGCGGTGTCCGCGAACTGACCCGAACCACCGCATCGCGCAACGTCTTCGAGTGCACACCCACACCGCCGACGGTCCTGGAACGCTCGATCGCGGTCTCGATGCTCCACGAGGAGGCGTCGAACAGGGCGGTGATGTCTTTCGCGGTGACGGTGGCCTCGTGCGGCGGCTCGCCCTCGGGTGAATGATGGTGTCCGCCATCGTGCAGATGCCCGACGATGAGCAGTGAACCACCCGGTGCGACCCACTGCGCGATGCGTCGATAGAACTCCAACTGTGGAATCGACGGATGCGCGTAGTGGGTCATCACCAGATCCCATCGCTCGGTGGGGTTCCAGGTCGTCAGGTCGGCTTCGATCCAGGTGACGTCGACCCCCGCTGTCTGCGCTTGTTGCGCGGCGGACTGGAGGGCGGCTGCGGAGATGTCGGCGCCGGTGACCTGCCAGCCTTGCTCGGCAAGCCAGATCGCCTCCCCGCCGGCACCGCATCCTGCGTCGAGCGCGGTACCGGGCGTCGATCCGGCTGTTTCCTCCACGAGATACGGATTCGCGGCGACGGTATGGGATGTTCTGTCATCCCAATGGTGCTCCCAGTAGTCCTTGTCGAATGCGTGAGTCATCGATCGTCCTCTCCCGGTGGGGTGCCGGTATCAGAGTGACAGCCCGTGCCTCGACATAGCAAGTATTTTTGCCGTATCGGCAAGTGCGGCGCTGTCTCAGTGAGGGGCGTCGGTGATCATTCGATTGCGGCCGGCGCGCTTGGCCTGAAACATCAGCGCGTCCGCTCTGTCGAGTGTGTTGCGAAGGCCTTCGTTCGGTCGCTGGAGCGTGTACCCGGCAGAGAACGTCACCCCCGAAGGCGTGGTTGCGGCGGCAAGGGCCTCGAGTGAACGAAGAGCACCGCGACGATCGCAATTGTGGAGCGTGATCACGAATTCCTCTCCGCCCCAACGTGCCAGGAGTCCATCCAAGCCGATGCAATTGCGGGCTTTCGACGCGAAGTCGCGGAGCAACGCGTCGCCGGCTGCGTGGCCGAAGTTGTCGTTGAACTGTTTGAAATGATCTAAATCGAGAACCGCGACGACTGTGTCGACAGAATCGCCGTCGACGACGGACACCGCGTAGTCCGACCAGCCGCGACGGTTGAGTGCCCCGGTCAGTTGATCCGTTCGGGACGCATGCAGGATGCCGTCCTCGATTTCCTTTCGTTCGGTGATATCGAGAGCGGCAGCGAGCGTCCACTCGGCATCGGACGGACCGGTGAAAGGAACCAGAGTCAGGAGAACCCAGCGAATCTCGTCGTTGGGTCGAACGAACCGCACCTCGATCTTCACTGGTTCTTCCGCGGCCGTCCCGGCGGCCATCAGATCCTCGACGCTGCCGTGGAGCGGAAGGTCGTCCGGGTGAGTGTGCACCGTCGCGGATCGACCCATCAGTTCCGAGGAGGCCAAGCCGACGAGCTCGCAGTAGGCGGCATTGACGTCGACGAACAATCCGGCGGCGTCGGAGAGAGCCTGCGCCACGGGGCTGGAGGCGAACATGCGCCGGTACCAGTGATCCTCCACGACGCAACGACCCGCTTTCTCCCTCCCGCATCGAGAGTCTAGTCCAGGTCGGGTCGGGCCCAGCGGCACGCGCGCGTGTGCGAAACCGGGCGTTCTCGCGCCCGATCGGCACCGTCCAGGGGATTGGCACTCTCAACCGTCGAGTGCCAAAATGGAGGCACATTCTCACTCGAAAGGAGTCCGCAGTGACCGTCACCTCTCCCCACTTCGATACACGTGATTCGGACGACGACATGCCACCGAAGTGGTGGAACCGACGCATCCGTACCCGCGCTCAGGTGACCGAGATCGCCGTCATGTTCGGCGCGCTGTCGATCGTCTCCTTCTGGGCTGCCGGGCTCGGCATCGCGGCAGGACTGATCGCCGTCGCTTCCGCGCTGTGGGCCGATCGCAGCCCAGATCTCGCAGGCGAGCGAGCCGAACGCTCCGACACTGCCTTGGCCGTCGGCACCGGAATTCTCGGCATTGTCGTCGGCGTCGGATTTGTTGTGATGGTGTTGCCGTACTGGTGACGTGACCCTCCCCGAGGCCGGTCGATCGCACAGCGGTCGGCCGGTTTCGTCGTTTCGAAGAGAATTTCCGTTTTATCTGCGACGGTCCGTTGCACTAACGCATTTTATGTGTGACGCTGTGTTGCGTACACATTGTTCGGACGCAGGCGGAAGGACCACCATGACTGCAGTCGACGACGCACGAACGCTCTACCGAGACAACCTGCATGCACTGTCGACGGCATCGGTGCATCAGCACTTCGACGCCTTCCTCGACATCCCGTGGGATGAGCCCGAGTACGCGATCGTCCCCAACGATCCACGCTGGGTACTTCCCGACGAGGATCCGCTCGGCCACACCGACTGGTACAAGTCGCGTCCCCTGGACGAGCAGATCCACATCGGTATGTACCGCCAGGCCAGCATGGTCAAGGTCGGCCTGCAGTTCGAGCAGATCCTCATCAGCGGACTCATGCACTACGCCCTCACGCTGCCGAACGATTCACCCGAATTCCGGTACTCGACGCACGAGGCGACCGAAGAGTGCCACCACACCCAGATGTTCCAGGAACTGGTGAACCGCATCGGCATCGATGTACCGGGCGGGCCCGCGTGGTTCCGCAAGATCGTGCCGGTGCTCGCACTGTTCGCGAGCCGATCGGCACCGTTCGGATTCTTCGTCGGCGTCCTCGCAGGAGAGGAGCCGATCGACCACATGCAGAAGGGAATCCTGCGCAGCGGTGCGGTGGGGCACCCCCTGGTGATGCGCGTGATGCAGATCCACATCGCCGAAGAGGCGCGGCACATCGGCTTCGCGCACCAGTACCTCAAGCACAAGGCACCGCGGCTCGGACGCGTTCAGAAGGCGTCGATTTCGGTTCTGATGCCCGTCATCATGCGAATTCTGTGCGACATGATCATGAAGCCCAGCAAGCAGATGCGACGCGACCTCGCCATCCCCGACGACGTCGTGGACGCCGTGTGGTGGAACAGTGAACCGTCACGAAAGGCATTGCGCGACACCTTCGGTGACGTGCGGATGCTGGCCGACGAACTCGGAATGATGAACCGCGTGTCCCGACGCGTGTGGCGCGCCCTCGGTATCGACGGACGTCCGTCGCGCTACCGCAGTGAGCCGTCGTTCGGCTGAGTTTCCTCGACGACGCTTTCGAGGGGCACCTGCGGGATTGCGATCCCGCGGGACGCTCCGAGTCCCTTGACCTGCAGCCAGATGGTGTCGGCCAGGAACGTGGCGAAATGATCTAGGCCGGTCCGTGATTCGGTCTGTCCGCTCCAACTGCGCACCGCACCCATGCAGCCGGAGACCAGGCCTGCCACCCACGGCCGCACCAGCGACCAGTCGTCGGCGGTCAGGTCTGCGTGCACGAGTGCCAGGAACGCGGCGACGCTCACTTCCAACTGCTCGGCCAGCATTGCGTTGGTCTCCTCGAGGGGCGTCGGTGCCTCGGCACTGACGTCCTGCTCGACGAAACGCGTCCACGCGGGATGCTCGGCAACCCACCGCACGTACGTGCTCACCACGCGATGGACCACATCGCGAGGTGTTCCGGTCAACGCGAACGACGTGACCAACGTGGCCGTCAACTCCGAGCAGATGGCCCGCTGAATGGCCGTATCCAAGTCGGTGCGATCACGAAAATGCCGGTACAGACCGGTGCGATGCACCCCGGCCTCGGCGGAAATCTGAGCGGTGGTGAGCCGCTCACCGGGTGCGATGTCGCGCGCCAGCACCGTCATGGCGGCGTCGATGATATGGCGTCGACGATCGGTGTTGTGCTGTTCCCAACGCCGCTTACGGCCATCGGACTTCGGGCGTGGGCCACCGTCACTCATGCTGCATGTTCTCACGTCCGCACTGGTCGAGGCTGTCAGTTGCTGCGTTTACGAAGCGCGAACAGAACACCGGCCGCACCCACCGCGACGACGACCACCGCAATGATCCAGATCGGAAAGCCGCTGCTGTCTTCGGTGTCTTCCGCGGCGGCGGTCGGTGTTGTTTCGGTAGGGGCTGGGGCCGCCGCTGCTGCGGTTGCCGCCGACGTCGGAGACGCCTGGGTGAGTTGGAACGGGATGCTGCCGGTGATCGGATGCCCGTCGGCGGAGACCACTCGGTAGCCGATGTTGTACTCACCCGCAGCGCCGAGCCCGTCCAGATCTACGGTCACCGTGCTGCCGTCGACGACGGGATCCGATGCTGCCCAATCGATCCCATCGGGTGCGATGACGGTGACGGTGGCGAAGTTCGACTGCACGGACTGATTGAACGTCAGGGTCACCTCGTCCGGCGCGGCGTCGAGCGTGGAGTTCTCGGCAGGATTGCTGGACTGTAGAGACGCATGAGCAGCTGCCGGGGCGACCGACAGTGCCGTCGCGGTGAGAATGGCGGCTGCGATAACGGCCAGGCGTTTCATCGGGTGCTTTCTTGTTGTGGTGCAGGGTTATTCGTGCGGGGGCTCGCCGGTGACCTTGTGGTCGGCGAAGTTGAGGCCCTCTCGCACGAGACGGGCAAGGTGACCGTCGGCCAGGCGGTAGATCACGTTGCGGCCGTCGCGTCGGGTCTCGACCAGTCCGGTGAATCGGAGCTTGGCCAGATGCTGGCTGACGGCGGTGCGGGAGGTTCCGGTGGCCGTGGTCAATGCGCTGACGTCGGCGGGGCCTCGGTCGAGTAGCCAGAGGATGTGCAGTCGGGTGGGGTCCGAGAGCATCCGAAAGGTGTCGCTGGCCGTGGCCAGGCGGGCGGAGTCCGGTTCGACGGCATGGTCGAGACTGATGCGCGGTTCCTTCTTCGGTGGCATCGAACGTCGTCTCCCTACGCGGAGACGACCACCGACATTCGGGAGCGACTCCACAGGCGTGCTGCGGACAGTGCCGCAAGTGTAGCCAAGCCCGTGAGCGCCATCGCCGCGGTGAACAGCCCGAACCGGGCACCGACCCACCCCGCAATCGGATACGTGAGCAGAAACGCCGCGTGCGACAACGAGAACTGCGCTGTGAAGATGGACGTCCGAGTGCTCTCGTCGGATTCACGACGCAGAATCCTCGCCGACGGCGTGTTGATCATCGACGTCCCGACGCCCAGCAGCGCCCATGTCGTGGCCAGTGCAACCCAGGCGGCCGGCCCTCCGTGCAGGGTTGCCACCAGTGTTGCTGCGGCAGTTCCGGTCACGGCTACTGCCGCCCCGGTGAGCATGAGGGTGTGATCGCTGATGGATCCGAGGGCTCGCGGGACGAACAGTGCCGCGACCATCGAACCGGCACCGTACACGCCGAGAGCGATGGCCAGCTGGCTGCTCGATCCGCCGAACAGATCGCGGACATAGACCACGGAGTTGACCACCACGAGAGCCGTCGCTGCGGCGACCACCGTGTTCAACGCGAGCAGTCCCTGTAGTTCGGGATTTCTGACGAACGTAGCGATGCCCGAGGTCGGTCTTCGGGTCTTGGTTGCGAGGTGTCTCGGTAATGCGGTGCCGAGCACCAGTGCCGCGGAGACGACGAACCCCAGAGCTGTACCGACGAACAGCGTGTGGAAGCCGATGACGGTCAACAAGGCTGCGGCGATGAGAGGGCTGACCAGAGATTCGAGGTCGTAGGCGAGTCGCGAGAGTGTCAACGCGCGGGTGTACTGCTGCGCGTCGGGCACCACGGACGGAATGACCGCCTGAAAGGTGGGAGTGAAGGTGGCCGACGCGGCCTGCAGCACGAAGATCAGCACGTAGACCTGCCACACCTGATCGACGAAGGGCAACGCCAGCGCGGTGAGTGCTCTGACGACGTCGGCGGTGACGAGCACGAACCTGCGGGGAAGCATGCTGGTCAGTGACGAAACAATAGGAGCGACAAACACATACGCGATCATCTTGATCGCCAGAGCGGTGCCGAGCACAGCGCCTGCGGCACTTCCTGCGATGTCGTACGCGAGCAGCCCCAACGCGACCGTGAGCAGTCCGGTGCCCAGCAGCGCGACGACCTGCGCGGTGAAAAGGCGTCGAAAAGCGATGTTGGCGCGAAGCATGGGTTCAACGTACACACATGTGCGCACTTGCGCACTGATGGGATCGATGTTCGTGTTGCAGGCCGATCGCGATATATTTCGGTACCGTTCAACGGTCGGCGTCACAAGTGAGGTGGTTCATGACCGTTACGCGAAACGCATCGAACGAGGTGATGCGCCGTGCCGTCGATCGTCTGCCGTCGATGATCGGGTACTGGGACAGCGCGCTCCGGAATGTGTTCGCCAACCGTGTGTATGCGGATTTCTTCGGAATCGAACCTCAGGACTTGGTCGGCAAGCACATCCGAGAACTGCTCGGTGAGACGCTGTACGAATTGAACCTGCCGTACATCACCGGCGTCCTCGCCGGTGAGCAGCAGCAGTTCGACCGGACACTCATCGACGTCAACGGTGCTGTGCGCGTTACTCAGGCAACCTACGTGCCCGATATCGTCGACGGTGTCGTCGTCGGGTTCACCGCGTTGGTCGTCGACGTCAGCGCGCGAGCCGAGGTCGAGCGTGAGCGCGATCGCGCGATCCGGCTGTTCCAGAACGTGATGGAGAACGCCCCGATCGGCAAAGCGGTGATGACCCGCGACGGACGATGGCTCCAGGTGAACAAGGCCCTGTGCGAATTGCTCGGCTACACCGCAGAAGAGTTGCGACAGAAAACTTTTCGTGACATCACCCATCCCGACGACATTCCCCTCGCCGACGAACACCTCAAGGGATTGGCCGAAGGGACGCTGACGAACGTGGCGTCGGAGAAGCGATACATCCGCAAGGACGGTGCCACGATCTGGGTGCAGCGCAACGTGACCGTGGTGCGCGACGACGAATCCGGAGACGTGATCATCGCGCAGATCCAGGACATCACCGCACGCAAAGCTGCCGAGGCATCACTCGAACGCCAGGTGCTGATCGACGACCTCACCTCACTGGCCAATCGCCGACGCCTGATGTCCGAGTTGCATGCGATGAAGGACTCCGCCGACGGTCGTCCGGTGGGAGTGCTCTTCGTCGACGTCGACGCCTTCAAGTCCATCAACGACCGATTCGGACACGCGGTGGGGGATCGAGTACTCCAGGCAATCGGCCGTCGCATCCTGGACAACACCCGCTCCGATGACGTCGCCTGCCGCATCGGCGGAGACGAATTCGTCGTCCTCCTGCGCAGTGCCCGCTCACGCAACGGTGTCGAATGCCTCGCCGACCGAGTTCGCGGACTCCTCGCCGGCCCCTACGACATCGACGGCACCGACATCCCGGTCTCGGTGAGCGTCGGATGGAGCTGGGAACCGGCCGCCGACCCGGACCAACTGCTACGAATGGCAGACGAGCGAATGTACTTGTCCAAGCGCGCCTGAGATCCGGATCGATGTGGGTTTCAGTCGGTCAGAGTGCAACAGAGGCGCATCGATCCGCCGGACCGGTGCATCTCAAAGACGCGTCGGCCGAGCACCGAGTGGCGGCGTGGGGGCAGGTCCGCGTTTCTTGCGTGAATCGACCCGGTAGGCCAGGTAGAGATACAGGAATCCGGTGATGGCACCGCCCAGGCATCCTGCTGCAGTATCGAGAGCTGTCGAGCCCGAGTTGATCATCAAGTGCATCAGGAGGAAGCCGAGACCGACTGCGGGGACCAGGGCAAGCGCATTGATGTAATCGGCTCGGGTTGCGCCGCACTTCTTGCTGAGTGCGCCGGTCATGACCCACTCGCGAAACGGCTTCTGCATCTCGGCCTCCGACCTGGCGTGGTCCACTTTGCCCGTTTTCTTCACGATACCGGATAGTTCGCGACGCTGACGATGTCTTGGGAGGGTGCTCTGATGATCCTCGCGGCGGCGAAATCGGGTGCAACCGACCGCGCTCAGCGCGGCTGGCTGCACCGGATTCGATCGAGGGTTTCGGTAATTTCGGCGATCACGTGATCCATGCGTTCGGTCAGGTCGGCCCAGGTGTAGCGAAGGATCGTCCAGCTCGGGCTGATGCCGTTCTGCCTGCTCCGATCCCGTTGGAATGCATCGTGATCGGAGTGGAATGCCCAGCCGTCGATCTCGATGGCCAGCATCTCGGCGAGGAACGCGATGTCGAGTTCGTACTCGCCCCATCGATAGTTGACCACCCAGCCGCTGATCTTGCGGGCCCGGAACTCTCCGATCAAGAGACGCTCTCCCTCCGAGCGGGCGCCGTTGGCTGCTACTTTCAGCAGCCGCCCCGCCTCGGGAGCGCCGGTGCGACCCGGGTTTCGCGCATGGGCTCGCTCCAATCGCCCGAGGTCGGTATGTCGCTGAAGGGCCCGATCCATGATGTGCGCCTTGCCTATCGAGGCTTCGAGAACGGTGAGTTCGAGAGACGTGACCTGAAGCCCGCGGCGCTCGACGATGTCCTTGCTGTGGATATCGCGGCGGCGGAGTCGGCATCCCTCGGCGCGGCTTCGCCCCTTGCGCGGGGTGGTGACTTCGATGATGCTCGGTGCGTCGGTTATCACCCGGTGCCAGAAGGCCGCGGCTTCCCCGCTGAGCACAGCGTTCGGTCCTGCACCCCACACAACGCATCGAATGCGCGCGTCCGCAGTGAACGGGCGGTCGACGACGAAATACACCCCGCGATGAATCGTTCGCCACGCACCCGCTCGCACCGAGCGGTCCACAGCATCGCCGCTCAGGCCGCACATCGCCGCCTGCGCACGGGTGATCACGCCGTCGTGCTGTGCCAACCATTCATCGAGCATGTCCACTTGGACGTTCACTGCGCTGGAGCGGTTCCACGGTGCGAATCGGGTGCAATGGACCGCGCTCAGCGCGGCTGGCTGCACCGGATTCAATCGACGTGGAGCTGTGTGTTTGAGTCATTCGCATGGAATGGGTCGCCAAGGAGCTGTGCGTGGCGGCGGCCAGTGGTGCGTGCACGGCTGCGGTCCTCATTTGGTCCAGTGCCAACGGTCGGTGGTGGGACCTGACCCTCCCGGCTGTGATCGGCGGAGTGGCCGGACTGATGGTCGGCCTGGTCGCGGTCGCAGGTGGGCACTACGCAGTGCGGACTACGGCGTTCTGGCCGCCGCGGACTCGCAACCGATGGAGGCACCGTTTCGCGCTGTGTTCGGCAGCGGCCGTGATGCTGGTGGTTGGCGGACTGCTCGCATGGACCGAGGCGGCCTCGGGAAATCCATCTCTGCACCCGGAGTCGTTGATAGTGCTCGGAACACTGACATCGGTGAGCTACGCATTCGCGTATGTTCTCGCGCCCTCCCGTTTCGGTAATCCGGTCAGTGAGAACGTCCAGATGCGCTGAGTTCGGTCGACTGACCCCAGAGCGAAAGTGCTAAAGGACGCTGCTTCGGGCCGGTCACGGTGCCCACCGGCAATCTCTGGATGATGGGCGACAACCGCAGCGGCTCAGCCGATTCCAGAGCCCACCGCAAAGACGAACTGGGCGGCACGGTGCCCGTTGGAAATGTCATCGGCAAAGCGCGCCTGATCGTTCTGCCTCCCTCGCGATGGGGCACCATCGAGTCGCCGTCGATCCAGGATCGCTGATCAGAATCCGAGATCTCGCTTGCGGCGCTCGCGCTCGAGTCGACGTTGCTCTTCTGCGCGCTCTCGGCACTGCCGAAGAAATTCCGCATCGGCATCTGGATTCTGCGCGGCCTGACGACCGGGGCGCGTTTCGTACTCCGGAAACGCAGAATTGATCGCCCGCCGGTTGCCGCCGCCGGGACCTCCCCAGATTCCACCCCCGATCGGACGACCCGCGAACAGCCACGCCAACGAGCCGGCGAGCGGGAGAAACACCACCAACAGCAGCCACACGATCTTCGGGAGGAATCGCACTCCACCGTCGTCGGCCGTGATCACGTCGATCAGACAGAACACCCACAGCAACATCACCAGCAAACCGAGATACGGCATGTGATCCTCCATGTTCGAGACCGTTCGGTCTGATGTACCGAGGATCGTAGCGGGATTGTCGCGAATTCAACAGACGTGGCCTGACGTCTGTTCGTCGACGGAGAGGGGCGACCCGCCGCCGCCCTTCTGTTCGCCGGGAGCTTCGTGCCCGAAATATGTTCGACGCATTCACGGCCGGGTGGAAAACGTTGTACGCCAACATGGGTGGCACCCCGGTGTCCCGGGTTCGAGAACGACGAGGCAAACCGGTTCTTCGATCGACATCCGAAGGTAGACACTCCGGAGCCGGCCTGCAATCGCTTCAGCCCACAGGGCAACCGGCATCACGTCGACCACCCCGACCATGCGGGAGGGCTCAACCGAGACGATGACGCTCACGCACTCATCGCGCCGCGCGGCTCGATGATTGGCGCGGAATCAGCGTCGGGAGAGCCATTTTCAGGGGAGTCGAGCCGTCGTCACCGTTGAGCAGTATTTCCATTGCGGTTCGGGCTATCTGGTCGAATGCGGTGCGAACCGATGTCAGGGGGACCGGCAACAGTTGGGCGAGCGGGATGTCGTTGTAACCGACGAGTGAAAGGTCCTCTCCGACAGCCAAATTGTGTCGATGCGCTGCCGACAACACTCCGAGGGCGAGGTTGTCGTTGGCGGCGAACACGGCGGTCGGACGGCCTGTGCCGTCGAGCAGATCGTGTCCTGCGCGTGCACCGGCTTCGATTCCGTAGCCGGTCTCGATGGTCCACTCCGGGCGCTGTTGCAGGCCGGCTTCGGCAAATGCCTTGTGCGCGCCCGCCAAACGGCCGACGGCGCTGGAGGTGAACAGAGGGCCTGTCAGCACTGCGATGTCGGTGTGGCCGAGATCGATGAGGTGACGAACCGCCAGATATCCGCCTGTCTCGTCGTCGCCGATCGAGGACGGGCTCTTGCCGTCGGTTCTCAAGACCAGGACGTGAGGAATTCCGTTCTCGCGGAGATGGCTGGGGAGGGGGTCGTCGGTGCGGCTCGTGGCGAGAACGACCCCATCGACATTGCGCTCGAGAAGCGACTGCGCGGCGTTCCATTCGTCGGTGGGATCGTCGCCGCTCGTCGCGACGACGGCGTGGTAGCCCTCTTTGCCTGCAGCCCTGTCGATGGCCTCGAACATCAACGCCATCACGGTGTCCGAGAGGCGGGGCACCAGGACACCGATGGTGGCGGTGGCACCCCGCCGCAGATTCGACGCGAACGTGTTGCGCCGATACCCGAGATGCTCGGCAATCTCGCGCACCCGGACGGCTGTCGCGGATCGGGACGGTGCGACACGGTCGTCGAGCACGCGGCTGACGGTCGAGATGCTCACCCCGGCAGCCTTGGCGACGTCACGCAGCGTGACGGCGTCCGTGCGCTCCGTCGAGAGCCCGCTTCGGGTGGAACGCATGTGCAGTTCCTGACTGTTCGTTGAACTCCTGGTACGGCCGAACTTACAGATCGCCAGCCTGCGGCGCATGCAAACGTCCCAGGAACGTTTGCACCGGCGTAGAGAAACGCCCGTCACTCTGCATCTCGAAAGTGATGGTTGACACATTCATGGCAGTGGGCTTAGCGTGATGCAAACGTTCCCGACAACGTTCCCATCAGATTCTCGAGAAGGACGACAACATGAATTCACTCGATCTCCGCGGACTCAGCCCGGCACCGATCACGCCGTTCACTCGCGACGGCGAGGTGGACTACGACGCAATCCAGCGCCTCGGGTCCTGGCTCGGCAGCGTCGATGGCGTCAAGAGTCTCGTCGTCCTCGGTCACGCGGGTGAAGGCACGTTCCTCACCCAGACCGAGCAGGCCAAAGTGATCGGTGCCTTTCGCGATTCGGTCGACGGAAAGCTTCCGATCATCGCAGGCATCACCGGGGAAGGAACGGCCGTGTCCGTCGAAGAAGCCAAGCGTGCAGTCGACGCGGGTGCGTCGGGCGGCCTGGTCTACCCGTCGCACGGTTGGCTGCGCTTCGGCTACCAGGACGGCGCACCGCAGGACCGCTACAAGGCACTGTACGAAGGGTCGGGCCTGCCTCTGATCCTGTTCCAGTACCCGGACGTCACCAAGGCGACGTACAACCTCGACACCCAGCTCGAAATCGCTGCTCAGGAGGGCGTTTTCGCCACGAAGAACGGCGTTCGGAACATGCGCCGCTGGGACCGTGAGATTCCGGTTCTGCGTAAGGAGAACCCGGACCTGCAGATCCTCAGCTGCCACGACGAGTACCTGCTGCACACCATGTTCGACGTCGACGGGCTCCTCGTCGGCTACGGCGGATTGGCTCCCGAACCCCTCGTCGAGCTCATCGCCGCAGGCAAGGCCAAGGACTACCCGGCCGCACGCGCCATCCACGACCGACTCCTGCCCGTCACCGCGAACGTCTACCACCGCGGATCTCACATGGAGGGCACCGTCGCGCTCAAGGAAGGCCTGGTCCACCGCGGCATCCTCGAGCACGCCACCGTCCGCTCGCCGCTGCTGCCACTCGCCGCAGGCGCTCACGAAGAGATCGCAGCAGCACTCGACTCCGCGAACCTCGGCTCGGTAGTACCCGCGCTGGTCTGAGTTCCTTCACAGGATCAGACCGCGTCAGATCACTCGGTAGGCATCGATGGCCATCTTCCTGTGACCATCGATGCCGCACACCGACCTTCGCTCGTACTTTTCGTATCCGCTCCCCACCGCGTCGAGCCGAGGGCACACTGCCTCTAGTAGCGAGTACGGAGCGTCACCAGAAAGGCTCGTCATGAGTCATCCCCGCACGACCCCGGTGGCACCAGCCGCGTCCACCATCACCGCAGACGGACCGCCTGCCATGTCGAATCGATGGAAGACCGTCCTGAGCACGCTGGCCATGGCGGGTCCCGCCTTCATTGCCGGTGCCTGGCAGTTCGGCCCGGGAAACCTGGCCAGTGCGGTCGAAGCAGGCAGCAAGTACGGCTACGCGTTGATCTGGGTCGTCGTGTTGTCGACGGTGTTCATGCTCGTCTACGCCGACATGAGCGTGCGTCTGGGTATACGCACGCCGAAGTCCTTGATCAGCTCGGTCAAAGACGTCCTCGGTCAGCGCGTCGGTGTCGCAGCCGGAATCGGTGTCTTCGTCATCACACTCTGCTTCTCGGTCGGCAACGCCGTCGGATCCGGGCTCGGGCTGTCGATGGTCTTCGGCGGCTCCCCGCTGATCTGGACGATAGCGTGCACGGTATTCGTCGCCCTGATCCTGTTGTTCCGCAACGTCTATCGCATAGTCGAGCGAGTCCTGCTCGTCATCGTCGGACTTCTCGGTGCCGCGTTCATCATCAGCGCAGTCATTGCCAAGCCCGACTGGTACATGGCACTCAGCGGAGTCATGCCCAGTGCCCCTCCAGGAAGCATGCTGCTCATCGTCGCTCTCGTGGGCACCAACTTCTCGCTCAACGCAGCGTTCTTCACCTCCTACGGCATTCATGAGCGGGGCCGTACCAGAGACGAATATCGTCGAACCTCCATCGCCGACACCATTCCCGGCATCGTCGCCCCCGGCATCATGACCGCACTCGTCATCGTCGTGGCCGCCGCCGTTCTCGGGAGCCAGAACGCCGAAGCGGCAACCCTGGTCGGACTCGCCAAGATCTTCGAGCCGATCGCGGGGCCCATCGGATCCACGATCTTCGCGCTCGGACTGTCGGGAGCTGCGTTCTCGTCCATGGTCGCCAACGCAACCGCCGGCGGCACGATGCTGTCCGACGCATTGGGCCGAGGGGCCTCTCCGAGTACCCCAACGGCCAAGGCGACCTGCGCTGCAATCCTGGCATTCGGCCTGGCGATCACGATCGTGTTCACCTCGTCGCCGATCCAACTCATCATCGTCGCTCAAGCCCTGACCGTGCTGGTGGCCCCGTTCCTCGGCTTCCTGCTCTACGTGATGAGTAACAACCGTCAGTTGATGGGGGATCTCCGAAACACGTGGTGGAAGAACGCACTCGGCGTCCTCGGCTTCTTGTCCATCCTGTCTCTGTCGGGTCTGCTGATCTACGAACTGCTGACTCGGTAGCCCGTCGAGTCGAAGCGAATCCCGAGTGGGAGCTCATACGAGCGCCCGCCCGGGATTCTCTGTATCCGGCCAACCGTCACCGTGTGTTTCTCGGCATGAACTGTCCGGCTGTCGAACCGATGAGTGCAACGCCGAAACCAGCGCATTGCAGTGCTGTCATGTTCTGTCCCAACACGATCCAACCGAGGGCGGCCGCGGTCAGCGGACTGAGGACGCCGAGCAGGGAAATGCTTGCCGAGGGCAGCGCGCGGGAACCGCGGAACCACAACGCGTACGCCATCGCGCCGCCGATCACCGAAAGCCACGCGTAGCCGAGTACAGCCTCGGCGTCGATGGACCACGGACCGTCGTCGACGATCGGAATCAACGGGAAGATCACCATGCCGCCGACGAGTAGTTGCCACGCAGTGGAATTGAGCGGATTGGTGTTGGGCGGCACACCCCAACGCTTGGTGAGGACGATGCCGGTCGCCATGCTGGCGGTACCGATGGCCGCGGCGGCGAGGCCGATCGCGTCGAGTCGCACGGTGCTCGAGATCGTCGTCAGCGCGACCCCGACTGCAGCGACGAGGGCCCATCCGATCTGCACACGACGCGTGCGTCCCCACCCGAGTGCCGTGGACATCGCGATGATGACGAGAGGTTGAGCAGAACCGATTACGGCTGCGGTGCCTCCAGGAAGCCGGTAGGCCGCTACGAACAGCATCGGAAAGAACAATCCGATGTTCAACACGCCGAGGACAGTGGTCTTCAGTCGCCAACCGCGTCCTGGAATCCCCGGTGAGATGAGTAGAAGCAGCAGCCCCGCCGGAACGGCGCGAAGAACACCGGCGGTCATGGGTCGATCCGGCGGGAGAAGCTCGGAGGTCACCAAATATGTTGTCCCCCAGACAATGGGGGCCAGTGCGGCCGCGGCGGTGATTCCGAGAGTCGAGGATGCGCCGCGTGGCTCCCGAGCGTGGGTCGAATCAGCATCGGTATGTGATGCCCGCATCTCGCCTCCTGGTTCGAAAACATCTTAACGTTGAACTATCACTGCGTTGAACAGTATGCGTATGCTTGCCGGACGTCAACGGTTCAGCGGTGAGGGGTCAGTAGGTGTCGGACGAGGTGCAGGATGCAGTGGATCGGATCCTGCAACAGTGGACGGTCGAGCGGCCCGATGTGGATGTCAGCCCGATGGCAGTCATCGGGCGCATCAGTCGAGCTGCATCCGTTCTGGACAAGCGTATTCAGGTGACTCTGGCCGAGTATGGTTTGCAACCAGGCGAATTCGATCTGATCGCTACGCTTCGACGCACCGGAGCCCCGCATCGCCTCACCGTGGGGCAGTTGCTCGATAGTGCAATGGTCACGTCGGGAGCCATCACGAATCGCTTGAATCGGCTCACGGACAAAGGGCTGATCGAACGCGAAATCGACCCGACGAACCGTCGAGTGGTCATCGTGCAGTTGACGGCTGCGGGGATTTCCGCTGTGGATGCAGCGCTACCGGCACACGTGGCGAACGAGGAAGCGCTGCTGACATCACTTGCTCCCGGCGAACGAAGCCAACTCGCTGCCTTGCTGAAGCGACTGCTGCTCGACATTCAGCAGTAGCAACCTCGTCGTATCCTTGGCCGTATGGGCGAATCGCAGATCGACTTACGAAGGCCCGCTCTCATCGTCGTCGATGTACAGGCGGGATTCGACGATGCCGAGTTCTGGGGTCCGCGGGACAACCCGGCGTGCGAAGGCAACATCGCCGCTCTACTTCGCTTGTGGCGGTCCAAGTCCTGGCCGGTGGTGTTCGTCCGACACGATTCCGATAACCCCCGATCTCCTTTGTCGCCGAGCGGTTCTGGGCACGCGTTCAAAGACATCATCGAAGGAAGTCCCGACCTACTGGTCAGCAAACGGGTCAACTCGAGCTTCTACGGCACGCCGGATCTCGATGCCTGGCTACGCGCCGAAGGCATCGACCAGGTCGTCATCTGCGGAATCACGACAAACCACTGCTGCGAGACGACGGCTCGCATGGCCGGAAACCTCGGATACGACACGTACTTCGTCATCGACGCCACTCACACCTTCGATCGCCTCGCCCTCGACGGAACCACCGTTCCTGCCGCGACGTTGTCGGCCATGACTGCGACCAACCTGCACGGGGAATTCGCGACTGTGGTTGCGACGGAAGACCTGCTCTCGGGCTTGTAGCCGAGCCGTTTGATACCGTTCGGTATGGCGAATCGGCGGACGACTGCGGGTCTGGCGGGACCCATCGTGTTGCTGTATCTGGGCTACTTCGCGTCGATCCCGATACTCGAGGCATTCGTTCGCGGGCTGTTCGAGCCGCGATTGAACTGGGCTGAGATCGGCTTGGGTGGAACGATTGTGTTCGCATTCATGGTCGTTGCAGGACTGATTGCATGCGCCGCGGCGATACGGATTCTTGTCGACTCGCCGCGATTTCCGGGAATCGTGGCGACCCCAGGCTCGTCCATCGGCCGAAAGATCGATGCGGTGGGTATCACGCTGATCGGGTGCGCTGTCGCCGTGATCTCGCTGATGGGCGAGGGTCTGGCACTCGGTTTCTTCGCCCCCATCGTCACTGGATGGTTGTGCGTCAACACAATTCGAAACTACAGATCGCTGTCCAGGTCCGGCCGAACTGCAACGGCACAGTGATCCGTGAACACCGCACTTGCGCTCGCACTGATGGTAGGACTTGGCGCGTTCGCGTACGGCGCTGCAGTTGGCTTTCGAGGTAAGGCGCTCCACGTCGACTACTACGGCCGCGACGTATCGGACAGGGTGAAGACCACACCACAGCTTCGCGAAGAAGCCAATAGGTCGTTCAAGATCTGGTGCGTCGTCGCCGCGATGTTGCTTCTGGCCCCGCTGATTTGGCTCTTCGCTGATTTCCAGCGCGAAAGAACAACGTGGGAGTTACTCGGTCTGGCGGCCTATGTCTTCATCGTCGTCATCGTCGGCAGCTACCCGTTCGCGAAGATGAGTGCTCCGCAGTGGCGTGATTAGGTGCCCTGGTTGGCACTTGACCGCATCACTGCCGAAGGCACTGGGCCGTCGTAGCGGGCGATCGGGCGAATGATCTTGCTGTCGTGCGACTGCTCGACGATGTTGGCGCACCACCCGACCATCCGACTGGATGCGAAGGTGGGCGTGAACATCGACCGAGGAATTCCGCACAGTTCCATCACGACGCCGGCGTAGTACTCGACATTGGCGTACAGCTTGCGGTCCGGCTTGAGATCGGCGAGCGCAGCGGCGATGACCTTCTCGACCTGAACCGCCTTGTCGATGAGCTCACCGCCCATCTCCTGCGCAGTCTCGCGCAGCATCACCGATCGGGGATCATCGGTTCGGTACACCGGATGCCCGAATCCCATGATGCGTTCGCCTGCAGAAATTTTCGCTCGCGCCCAGGCGTCGGCGGAGTCGATGTCGGCAATCTCGTCCAGCCCGTCGAGAGCCCGATCGGGCGCACCGCCGTGCAATGGACCAGCGAAGGCACCGATCGCGGCACACACTGCGGATGCGATGTCGGATCCCGTCGACGCCACGACTCGCGCAGTGAAGGTCGACGCGTTGAACCCGTGATCGATCGTGGCGGTGAGATATCGATCGATCGCTCGGGCACGATCGGCGTCGGGCACCTGTCCGGTGATCATGAACAGCCAGTTCTGAGCCGTGGTCAGGTCCTCGCGTGGATCGATCGGCGCCTGGCCGGCCCGAATCCTGTGCACCGCAGCCAGGATGGTCGGTGTCATCGCACACAGACGCAGCGCGGTCGCACGCTTGTCCGATTCCGACGACTCGTACAGCGGCACAGCGCCGGCCACTCCCGACAACACCGTCCGCAACGCGAAGAGTGGTTGTTCCGGACCCGACAGTGCCACTGTCTTCACGGCCGCTGCGACGTCCTCCGGCAGCACGCGCAGCGGTGCCACCGTGCGCTGGAACTCGGCGCGCTCGGAGTCGCTCGGCAACCGGCCCTCGACCATGAGGAACCACGCGTCCTCGAAGGTCAGGTGTAGCGCGATGTCGATCGCCGAATATTGCCGGTAGTGATAAAAGCCTTCGTCGCCGCGTACATCTCCGATCGATGTGGTGGTGACGACGACGTTGTGGAGCCCCCGTGGGGCGTCGAGAACGGTCATGGCTGCACTCCTTTGCGCTGGTCAACCCCTACGATCCGCGCTAATGTTGATTCTTGTCAATGTTGATCGAGTCAATGTGGAAGGCGGACATGACGCACGCCGACGGTCGAAACATTCTCACCACCACGCAGGCCGCCGCACGACTGGGCGTCAAGCCGGAAACCGTGTACGCCTACGTCAGCCGCGGTCTGCTGACCAGCACTCGACTACCCGGAGTGCGCGGGAGCGTGTTCGACGTCGACGAGGTGGAATCTCTCGCCGGACGCGATACTGCTCGGCGCACCGATATCGGTGCGGTGGAACGAATTCGGACTCGGATCACGCTGATCGACGATGGTCGTCTCTACTACCGGGGGCGTGACGCGGTCGAGCTCAGCTCACGAACTTTCGAGTCGGTCGCACAGTTCGTGTGGACGGGTGAGCTGGTGGACGGAACCCAGTTCGTCGCCGATCCTGTTGTCGTACAACGATGCCGAGATGCACTCGGGTTGTTGTCGCCTGATTGCCGGTCCATCGATCGGATCCGCATTGCCGTCGACATCGCGTCCACCTACCGCCCGATGAGATTCGACACCGGGTCCACATCCGTTGTCCGCGAGGCAGGGCAGCTGCTGCTGACGGTCGCAGCAGCCCTCGGTGGTGGTTCCTCTGAGCTTCCGGCCGCCGAATCGGTCTGGGAGGCAATCAAGTCCGACACATCCGATCCGAATGGTCGGGTGGTGCTGCAGGCCGCGCTCGTTCTGATGGCCGACCACGGTCTGGCTGCGTCGACGCTCGGAGTTCGGGTTGCGGCGAGCACCCGGGCCAATCTGTACTCGATAGTCTCGGCGGGACTCGGATGTATCGACGGCCCCCTGCACGGCTCGGCCGCCGATCCCGTGCACCGGTTCCTGACGACGGCAATCGATGATCCGATAGGCGCTCTCGCAACACAATTGAGGTCCGGGGAGCGGGTGCCCGGCTTCGGGCACGTCATCTACACCGACCGAGACCCTCGCGCCGAGGAAATACTGCGATTGCTTCGGGACCCCGCTCACGGTGCGGACCCCGTGGTGGTCGCTGCTGCGGACACGATAATCGAGGAGGTGAGTAGCAGATTCGATACCTTTCCGAACTCGGATTTCGCTCTCGCCACGTTCACGCTCGCCTACGGACTGAGGGCAGACACGCCGGAGATGCTGTTCGCACTGGCCCGGATCGTGGGGTGGACGGCACACGCCCTCGAAGAATACGACGAAGAGTCCCTGCGCTTTCGAGTTCCCGGCATCTACACGGGGACTCGGCCCGGAACCTACTGAGGCGTCGGGCAATCCAGTAACGCGAACGCAGCATGCAGTTGGCGACGCGCTGCGGTGACCTCGGCTGTGTTGTCGGCCAGGTGATGCAGGAGGGCGCGCTGGAAGATGCCGTCGAGAAGGATGTAGGCGGAGGCCTTGTCGAGTGCAGGCGTAGTGCCGCGAAGTTCGCAGTATCGAGCCACCACACGCCAGATCATGTCCTCGCGACGTTCCTCGATCTCGAGCACGTCGTTGCGGAACGAACCGTCGAACAGGGCTTGATTGCGCAGGTCGTACCAGAGTCGATGAATGCCGGCGTCCGCAGCCAGAGTGGCGAAATACTTCGCCTCGAAGTCCGCGTACAAGCCGGTGGCGTCGACCGCGTTGGCCACCACCTCGTCGTAACGAGTGACGCAGATGGCCTCGTACTGGCGAACGGCGTGCGTGATGAGGTCGAGTTTGTCGGTGAAGTAGTAGTGCAGAACGCCGTGCGAATACTCGGAATTCTGCGCGATCTCCCGCAGTGACGTGCGGGCATAGCCCAATTCGGCCAGCGTGTGCAGTGTCGCCTCGGCCAGTTCGGTCCGCTTGGACTCGAACTTGTTGCGGGCTCGCTCTTCGATGCGCGCGCGCGGATCAGCGGTCTGGGTCATGGTCCGGGTCCTTTCCGCGCGTGGTCGTCAACCCAGTGTATGCCCGACGGCCGATCGGGGGATGTCGGCGTCGCGCAAAGCCTGGGCAGTTGTCAAGAAAAAGCTTGACGTCTGTACAAATTCTATCCTAGTGTGATGCGCAGCACACGTCAGAAGGGCGGATGTTCCCTACGTCCCCTCCGGTGCTCGCAGTCTCAACCCATCTCGGTCCGCCGTGCGGACGGGCCGATCACGAGAGGACCTTCCATGCCAACCGACAAGCGTGTCGTCGTCTACGGTGCGTCGGGCTACACCGGCCGACTGATCTGTGAATACCTGCGCGAGTACAACATTCCGTTCCTGGCCGCCGGACGCGACGAAGGCCGAGTCAAGGGCATCATCGACGTGGTTCCCGGCATCGAGACCGTCGAACACGATGTCGTCGAGGTGGAACACACCGCAGAGGCCCTCGCCGAGGCATTCCGGGGCGCGGAGATCGTCCTCAACACGGTCGGACCGTTCTCGCGATACGGCCACGAAGTTGCGCAGGCGTGCATCGAGATCGGCGCGCACTACACCGACACCACGGGTGAGCAGGACTGGATGATCGACGCCGAGGCCAAGTACGGCTCGGAATTCGCTGCCCGAAACCTGGTATTCACACCAGGTTTGGCACAGATGTACAGCATCGGCGAGATCGCTGCGAACATCTGCCTCGAGACGCCGGGGCTGGACACGCTCGACATCGAGGTTTTCTGGAAAGGGCACCCGACGGTCGCGTCGACGAACACGATCCTCACCAACGCCGCGTTCTCCAAGGCCTATTACCTGGAGCAGAACGAATACGTCGAATGGCCGGACGACGGCGTCATGCAGGTCGTCGTGCCCGGGCAGCACGACCTGGGCCTGGCTCTTCCCTGGGGCGGGACATCCCATCCGGTGTGGTTCAAGAACGACCCGCGCGTAGCGAACGCCCGGGCGCTCGGCGGCGTCATGAACAAGCCTCTCATGCTGGCGGTGCCCCAAATCATCTCCGCCGCAATGGCTCAGATGGAGGGCAAGTCCGATGCGGAGAAGTACCAGATCATCGACACGGTGGCAGGCTCGGTACGAAGCGAGACACCTCCCCGAGAAAACCCGCGCATCAACACCTCACTCGATTCGGTCTACGCGTCGGGACCGCTCGGTCGCGTGCACACCGTGATTCACGGCAACTGCAACTACAAGCAGACTGCACTGCTCAACGCCTACGCAGCGGCGCATCTGCTCCAGGGTCCGCCGAAGAAGGTCGGATTCGCCTCGAGCTGCCAGGCATTCGGACATCGAGAACTGCTCGGCGTGCTTCGCGCGTTCGGGCTGGTGCTCGAGCCCATCGTCACTGCACACAGCTGAGGACAGGGCCGATGCGGCTGTCCGATTACCTCGACAAGGGTGTGTCACTGGGCCGAGACGCACCCTGTCTCACCATCGGTGACACCACCCGAAACTACGGCCAAGTGTACGACGACACGGTGGCCATCGCCGCAGCGTTGCAGCACAACGGGATCGAGGCAGGTGACCGGGTCGCTGTGCTGTCCGCCAACGACCCGCTCGCGCTGACCTGTGTATTCGCGATCTCGCGGGCAGGGGCGGTGTGGTGCCCGATCAATCCACGCAACGAAGCCGACGAGAATCGGCAGCTGTTCGAGCTGTTCGGCTGCCGATTCCTGTTCTTCCAGAAAGCCTTCGCCGATCTCGTCGGTCGCATTCGCGACCAGCTTCCTCGGTTGGAATGGCTCGTCTGTCTGGACGGCGACGTGCCGGGCGCGCTCTCGTACGACAGCTGGCTCGTCGAACACGGTTCCGATTCTGTTGCCGAGAGACGACCGGCGGACGGATTGTGCATGATCGCCGGCACCGGCGGTACGACCGGAAAACCCAAGGGGGTGAGGCTGACCGAGGAGAACATGATGACCTCCACGGCAACAGCGCTCATGAGTTATCCCTTCGGGGATCGGCCTCGGTACCTGGCTCTTGCACCGCTGACCCACTCGGCGGGCGTGCTGACGTTTCCCATTCTCAGTCTCGGCGGACACGTTGTGGTCATGGGCGCTCCCGACGTCGGAAAGTTCCTGTCCCTCATCGAGAAACACGGGATCACCCACGCGTTTCTGCCGCCGACGGTGATCTATGGCGTGCTCGATCATCCGGATCTCGACGTCACGGATCTGACGTCGCTTCGGTGCCTCTGGTACGGGGCCGCACCGATGTCGCCGACTCGACTGGAAGAGGCACTGACCCGCATCGGGCCGGTTCTCGGACAGCTCTTCGGCCAGACCGAGGCACCGAACATGATCGCCACGCTCGCTCCGGTCGATCACTTCCGCAGTGACGGATCGATCGCCACCGAGCGACTGAGTTCGGCAGGCAAGCCGACTCCTCTGACCACGGTGGCGATCATGAACGACGATGGTGGACTGGTCGTGCGCGGTGAGCGCGGTGAGATCGTCGTTCGCGGTCCACTCGTGATGCAGGGCTATCACGAGAATCCCGACGCCACCGCCGAAGTGGGTGCCCACGGGTGGCACCACACCGGCGACATCGGGTATCTCGACGACGACGGCTACCTGTATGTCGTCGACCGCGCCAAGGACATGATCATCACGGGCGGGTTCAATGTCTACTCGGCCGAGGTGGAACAGGCCCTGCTGTCGCATCCGTCGGTGAAGGAATGCGCAGTCGTCGGACTGCCCGACGACAAGTGGGGCGAACGCGTCACCGCAGCAGTCATGTTGCGACCCGGCCGGGACGCGTCGGACGAGGATTTGATCTCACACGTGAAGGCGAAGATCGGAAGCATCAAGGCACCCAAACAGATTCAGATCTGGACCGACCTTCCCCGCTCGAAGGTGGGAAAGATCCTCAAGACCGAAGTACGCAGCACCATGTCTCACTCATCATCGAAGGGAAGCACACCATGACCGAGTTCGAGGGCAAGCGAGTATTCGTGACCGGATCCGGAGCCGGCATCGGAAAAGCCATCTCCCAGATGTTCATCGAGCGCGGTGCTCGTGTCGTCGTCAGCGACATCGACGAAGGCGCAGCAGCCAAGGCGGCCGAGGAGATCGGTGCCGCCGGTATCGCGAACTGCGATGTGTCCGACGAGAGTCAGGTGCAGAGTGCGGTGGCGCAGGCCGTGGAGATTCTCGGCGGACTCGACATCGTCATCAACAACGCGGGAATCGAAGTGTCGTCGCCGCTCCTCCAGCAGTCGACGGAGAGCTTCGACAAGATCTACTCCGTCAACGTCAAGGGCACGTTCCTGGTGATGAAGGCTGCGATCGGTGCGCTGGTCGAGTCGAAGGGAAACATCGTCAACATCGCATCGCTCGCCGGTGTGGGCGGTACCGCACTGCTCGGGTCCTACTGTGCGACAAAAGCTGCAGTCATCCAGCTCACCCGCGTCGCTGCCATCGAGATGCGCGCATCGGGAGTGCGAGTGAATGCGGTGTGCCCCGGATTTGCCGATACCGCAATGGTCGACCGGTTGGTCCCGGACTTCGAAGCCGCGACCCAGATCCCGTTCGGTGACCTCGTCAAAGCCAAGCAGGGACGGCTGGGCACACCGGAGGACATCGCGGAAGTGACGTTGTTCCTCGCCTCCGACCGGGCGTCGTGGATCACCGGAAGTCACTACATCCTGGACGGAGGGCTGTCGGCGTCGCTCGTGTAGGCCCGAGGGCTCCCCGTCACCCCAGGGCGACGGGGAGCAACCCTCGTGGAGTGTTGGACGCGATGTCGGCGAGAGCATGGTTCAGTGTTGCGTGCTCGAACTCGAAGCCACTGTCCGTCAGTACTTTGGGGTCGACCCAGCGACTCTTCAGGACCAGTTCGGCTTCCGTGCGAATTACTCGTGCCCCGAATTGAAGCAGCCATGCCGGTGTCGGTAGACCGTGACTGCGGCCCAGTGCATTCCGGACCTGCCGCATCAGCTCCTCGTTGGTCACCGGGAACGGGGTAGCAACGTTGACCGGGCCGGAGATGCCGGTGTTGTCGTAGAGGTGATCGAGGACGCGTCCAACATCGGCGACGTGGACCCAACTGAACATCTGGCCGCCGTCGCCCATCTTGCCGCCGAGCCCCACTCTGGCCAGGTCGATGATCGGGTTGATCGCCCCGCCGCCTGCGCCCAGCACGATCGACATACGAAGCGCCACTTTGCGAATGGCCACATCGGCGTCGAACAGCTCACGCTCCCAGGCGCGGGCGACCTCGACGGAGAAGCCCGAGCCCATGTCGCCGGATCGTTCGTCCATCGGCCTGTCGCGCGAATCGCGATAGATGGTGCCGGTGCTGGCGTTGACCCACAGATCTGGTGCGCTTCGGACCTCCGCCAGGGCGCGGCCGAGCTGGGCCGTCGTCTGGATGCGCGATGACATGATCTCGTCCGCGTTCGTCTTGTTGTAGCGACAGCTCACCGAGCGGCCTGCGAGATTGATGACCAGATCGGAGCCGTCGAGTACATCGACGAGGCTGCGATGATCGGACCACGTTGCATCGCTGGCGGTTCCGCGGCCGACGGTCCTGACGCCAACGCCGCGATCTTCGTAGGAGCGACGCAGGTACCGGCCGATGTAGCCGGAGGCACCGCACAGGACGACGGTCGATGGTGAATCACTCATTGTTCGAGCCCTTCTGGGGACGTCATTCGTTTCAACAGGCCGGCCACGTCGGTGACCAACCCCCGCGCCACCGGGAGGCGAGCGAGGCGTACGGCTTTGGCCACCACTGGAACGAGCCCGTCGACCAGACTGCGGGTGCGTGCCTGGTTGTCCGAAGAGTCGGTGACCCAATGGAGGGTGACACCCATGTAGATCATCCAGAGCAGCTGTGGCAGAACATCCTTCAGAGATGCCGGAACCTTCTGTTTCGACGTCTCCAAGGTGGTTCGCATGAGGTCGATGGCCATGGACCTGGCGTCGGACGACTCCTCCGAGAACGGACTGGAACTGGACCGGGTGGGCAACGCCAACTGTAGGAAGGATCCACCGAAGGCGTGATACGGCTCCATCACGTCGAGGCCGGAATGCAAGACGGCAGCAAGGTTTTCGGACAGTGATCCGCCGTCGACGAGGACGCGGAGCGCACGTTCGCGGTGATCGCGCTGGATCACCGTGTACAACTCGTTGACCAGTTCGTCCTTACCGGTGAAGTAGTAATAGGCATTCCCGAGCGAGACGCCCGCTTCGTCGGCGATGCGACGCATCGTGGTTGCTTGAAACCCTTCCTCGCGAAAGAGGCGTAGAGCTACCTCGACCACCTTGTCGCGAGTCTCGGACGTGCGAGCCATCGATTCACCTCGGTTCTGAACGTGTTCAAACGCGACCATAGACCTGTTTTTGAACACGTTCAAGATCAGATGGTGGATGTCGGTGATGGCTCTGCCCGATTTTCAGCGGTGACCACGGTGCCCGATCCCGGTTCGACGGAAGATCTGGCCCCGATCGAGGAGAATTCCTTCCATGTCGCCGCCGGAAAGGACCTACGCCGAATTTCCCTCGCCCGTCGACGGGATTCGGTGCACCTGGGAGCGGCGATGCCACGCGGGGGACCGGCCGTTGATCGTTCCCGACGGATGCGTGGATCTGATCTGGTTCTCCGATGGACGACTCGAGGTGGCGGGCCCGGATACCGCAGCCCGACAAGCCGTCACCCTCGGTCCGCTGGAGATGGTCGGCGTGCGTCTCGCTCCGTCCGCAGCTCGAAGGGTCAGCGCGATTCCAGTCGGTGAATTGTGTGATCAGCAACCGCATGTCGCAGCGCTCGGGGCTTCCTGGTTGGAGGCTGCCCATGTCCTCACGGGCCAGGATCCGAACGGTGCTATGCCAGCGCGGCGCAAGATGCTCGCCGACCTCACCGTTCGGGCCATGAGGCCTGCGGAGGACGGGCTGGTCCTGGCCGCTGTGCAGGTACTCGAGGCGTCGCCGGGTATCAAAGTCGGTGATCTCGCCGTCGGCTTGGGAGTCGGTGTTCGGCAGCTGCATCGGAGGTTCGTCGACGAGGTCGGCTACGGCCCGAAAACCCTCGCCCGGGTCATTCGCGTCGGGCGGCTCGTCGACGTTGCTGCCACCGTTCCCGACCTGGCGTCGCTCTCGTATGCCGCAGGCTTTGCGAGTCAGGCGCACATGTGTGACGAGGTACGTGCACTCACCACGTTGACACCGGTCCGATTTCTGGAAGAACGCCGCGGCGCGTCTTACGTAGGGTCGCTGCTATGAACCGAGAACCCTTCGTGGCAAGTAGACATGTGGCTCGAGTTATCAGGCGCACACCCGACGAGGTGTACGAGTTCGCTGCGAATCCTGCGAACTTGCCCAAATGGGCAGCAGGACTGGCGAACAGTCCGGTGACCATCGACGGTGATCGGCTTCTCGTCGATTCGCCGATGGGACAGGTGACAGTACGCTTCGTGCCGCACAACGATCTCGGCGTTCTCGATCACGACGTGACACTGCCGTCGGGGACCGTCGTGAACAATCCCGTAAGAGTTCTGAGTCATCCGAACGGCGCGGAGATTCTGTTCACGGTCCGGCAAATCGAACTGAGCGACGAGGAATTCGAGCGTGATCTCGGCATGGTCGCCGACGACCTGAAAAGACTCGAGGAGGTACTGGAAGCTCAGTGACCACGTGCGTCCATGAACAGGGAAATCGGCGTACAGCAAGCTGGCAGTGTCTGTATAGCTGCGCAACACCAGGTTCCGACTGAATCGATGTGTCTTCCGGACCTTCAGCTTCCGCATCTCTGCGGTGATACCGCCGGATAGTGGTTCGACTTCGATTACTCGTTCACCGGCATGCAGGTGTCGATTCACCCATGCTCGAGTGGACGAACCCATTGTCGAGAGAGGTGTGGCTCCGGTCATGGTGTCACCGTCTCAGTTCGATCCATCCTATGTATCCGAGTACGCGCTGCACCGCGGGCATCGGGTGAGCAGATCGTGTGTGCAGTCGATGACATGCGCCAGAAAGCGCTCGGCTCTCTCGAGTTCAGCTCGTTGCCGACGTATTCGAGCCAAATGTTCCGCGATGACCACGGTTCGTTCGGACTCGTCTCGATGAAGTATCAGACGAATATCGGCCAAGCTGATCCCCACGCCCTGGCACGCGCGCAACACCCGCAGTCGGCGCATGTGTTCCTCGCTGTAATCGCGGTGACCCGACGGTAGTCGTTCGGGTACAACGACTCCGACGTCGTCCCAATGTCTGAGGACGTGGGTCGGAACGTCGAGTTTCTGCGCAACATCTCCGATCTTCACCCGCCGATGCTCTCAGTTGACTTCAGGTCGACCTGAAGTATTACGTTCATCTCCATGACGATCGACAGATTCGATCTACCAGAGCCCATCTTCGTGTCCGTGGGCGGCGATAGGGTGGCGACCTACGAGCTGGCGCCCGAGGTGGACGTGCCCTCCTCTGATGTTGTGTTCTGCCATGGAACTCCCTGGTCGGCCCAGGTCTGGGCGCAGGCCGCTCGCCACCTCAGTGCTGGGCATCGCGTCTATCTCTGGGACATGCCCGGATACGGCCGGTCCGCACAGGGATCCGATGTTCGGACCGACCTGCCCACCCAGATGCTGCGTTTCGCAATGTTGCTCGACCACTGGAGGTTGGAGGGCCCCTTCGTCGTCGCTCACGATATCGGCGGTGCAGTCGCCCTGGGAGCCCACCTGATGCACGGCCGTGACTACGACAGCTTGTTCTTGTGGGACGTGGTATCCCTGGACCCGTGGGGATCCGAATTCTTCCGGCTCGTCGCGGACAACAGTGACATCTTCGCCGCGTTGCCGGCTCCTTTGCACAGGGCGCTTGTCTTCGAATACATTGCGGGAGCAGCACATCAGCGGCTGGACGCAGATATCGTGGCGATGTTGACCGAACCCTGGATATCCGACGAGGGTCAGCCTGCGTTCTACCGGCAGATCGCCGAACTGAGCCCCGAACACACGCGAGCCATCGTCGATGCCCTTCCCCGGGTCCGCTGCAACACCTCGATCGGATGGGGCGAACAGGACCCCTGGATTCCCGTCGAACAGGCATATCGACTGCGACAGTTGTTGCCGAGTCGATCTACTCTGATCACTCTTCCGGGTGTGGGGCATCTGGCACCGTTGGAGTCTCCGTCACTCGTCCAACAAGCCTTGTACGCATGGTTGGGTTGACGTCATTCTTCGGGGCGGTGTTGCCGCGCCCCTGGATACTGGGCTTCATGGTGTTGAGACGAATGGGAACGTCCCTTATCGGAGGCAGAGGGGCCCAGTGGCTTCGCGAGCTGAACGAGCGACACCCGTGGAGTCACAACGACTACTTCCACAGTTGGATTCTGGCGAATCTGCCGGATCGGCGTGGCCGTGCGCTCGATATGGGCTGCGGGCGGGGTGGCCTGGTACGTGCCTTGGCTCCTCATTTCGAGCACGTCGTCGGGGCCGATGCCGATGCGGAGATGCGACGACTCGCAGAGGCGACTTCTGCCGCGGTGGACAACGTGTCCATCACCGATCGCCAACTCGACTCCTGGGCAGGCGATTCGATCGATCTAGTGACCATGATCGCCGTCCTGCATCATCTCGATATCGACGATGCCTTGCGTCATGTCGGGCGAATTCTTGCGCCGGGCGGGCGAGTGCTCATCGTCGGGCTTGCGCCACCGCGTAGTGCACGGGATCTGGTGTGGGATTCCGTGTCCATCGTGACCAATCCATTGATCGGATTCATCCACCGCCCATGGCCGAGTCCGGTGACAGCACCACCGCCACCGTTCCCGGTCAAGGATCCGGTGTTGAGCTTCGACGAGATCGGCCACATGGTGGAGAGGCGGCTCCCGGGCGCGATGATGCGACACCGCATAGGATTTCGACACACAATCGAGTGGACGAAGCCGAGGTCCAGTTCATAGCCACGGCACGCGGCGTTCCCACCACGGCATCGTGGGTGTCCTCGATATTTCGACAGTCGCGTCCCGGTATCGCTCATCCAATTCGGCTACTGCGACGCGTAATCGGTGGGCATGCCGTCCATCGCGACGCATCAGGCGTTCGAGTCGATCCCGCGGACCGTCGCCGTAGAAGTGCCCGTCGCATGCCGGACAGCCAGTCAATCCGGTCGACAGTGGGACCCGATTGTCGCGTGCAGACCGACTTTTCCCGCTGACCTGTTTCTCGACGGACTCGACTCGCTGACGCCACTGCGTCAAATATTGGAGTGCCCAACCATCAGTTCGCGCGGCACGCGGCCTGTGGGTGTTCATCGGACAAACGGGGGCATTGCCCTCTCGTGAAGAATAAACATCATGTGCGCCATATCGGAGGCGGGCCGGTGAGTGCTTCGGGTTGGTGAAGTGGACGATACCGCAGAATCCATACGTCGAGAAGGGGCCGAGGTCAGGCGGATTTTCTTTACTTTCGATTGTCCCGTTCACGGATTGCCCTCGGTGCGTACGTGAGTGACACGAAGAAGCACAATCCGACCACCACAGCGGTAGGACCGCCTGCGTTCGTGATCTGCCTCGACAGTGCGAAAATCGCGAAGATGGTCGCGCCCGCGGTAGCGGCACTGAGGATGGCGAAGGCAACAATTTTGCGGGCCCATCGAGCGGTGAGAGCATGTTCTCCATCGATGACCTTCAATGCCCACGTGCCGCCGACAAGACTCGCGCAGCCGACTATTCCGCCCAGAACTGCTCCGATCAGTAGCGCGTACACAACCGTGCCGCCATTGGCGACAACACTGGCTGACCGGAACAGCGACCAGCATGCATAGACGACCCCACCGACTATCGGCCAACAGACAGCCGATGCGGTCCACGATGGTCTTGCCAAAAGAGTCAGCGCCTCTCCTTGAGCTCGCCTATGGGCGTCGCTCGACCAGTTCGATCGATCCACACGGCGACACCATCGACGAGATGAGGTCCCGTGAAGCCACCCTCGTCACCCCACGGCCAGGCTGTGTGGGCATTGGCCACTTGCAGTTGAACCAGATCTGCCATCGACACCAGCACCCTCTCGACGTCGTCGTCCACCTGCGCGCCGGTTCCATTGCCGCCGAGCCCATCCGGATTTCGCCCCTCCACGGTGACGGCGCTTTCGAGCCACACCGCGCCGCCGTCCGGGTCGTACATGGCCGCCCAATCGATATGTTCGATGCGAGGGCCGTATTGACGCACATGCAGGTCGTGGCCCAATCGACCGAGCGCGGTCAACCACGGCGCGGGCAACGTGGACGACGCGACCTCGACCCCGTGCTCCGGCGTCCAACGACCGGTCAAAACGCACTCACGGTGCTCGAACAACAGGCGGTGCATCGTCCGAGTATGCCAGCACGTTCCGTCGCTGATTCGTTGGTTTTGCGAGGGCGTGGAACAGTGAACAGAACCGGGGAGCGGACGCTGATGAAAGGGCGCGCCGAGTACGGGAATTGCACAGTCCGAGCGCGCTGCAGTTCGGATTCGCGAGCCATGCTCTCTGCTCTGAGCAGAATCGAAAGCCCACTGGAGGATCTCGGCTTAGGCTCCGATCATGGGCCAGGTCATACGAATCGATGAGCGTCGAGCAGCGCGCGCAGTGGAACCCTTGTGGCGTGAGGTGGTCGGTCGACGATTACGCGAGCGCAGACATGCGCGCGGAGACACTCTCGCCGACACCGCCGCGCGCGCGGGCATTGCGCCGCAATACTTGTCGGAGCTCGAACGCGGCCGCAAGGATCCGTCGAGCGAAATCCTCGCGGCCGTCGTCGGCGCATTGGGCACGTCGATGGCCGACATCTCACGCCTCGCGCATCACGACCTGTCGCGCGGCGACGCGACGTTGATGGCCGCCTGACGTCCCTCGAGAACCTGATCGACGACGCCGTACTCGCGCGCAGCGGAGGCCGTCAACACCAGATCTCGGTCGGTGTCGTGTCGAAGCTTCGCCGCGTCACGTCCTGTGTGTTTTGCAAGGATCAATTCCATCTCTGCCCGGACCCGGACAACCTCGTCGGCAGCCAGAATCAGATCGGGAATGGTGCCGCGGCCCTGCGCCGCGGGCTGATGCAACACCACCCGACTGTGAGTCAGCGCCGAACGACGCCCCGGCGCTCCCGCTGCGAGCAGGACGGCTCCCGCCGCAACGGCCTGCCCCACACATGTTGTGGCGATGGGTGATCCGATGAATTGCATCGTGTCGTAGACGGCGAGCATGGCAGCGGTATCGCCGCCCTCGCAGTTGATGTACATCGAGATCTCCTGGTCGGGGGAGTCGGCCTCCAGGTGCAGCAGTTGCGCGATCATCGCGTTGGCCACCCCGGCGTCGATACCGGTACCGAGGTAGACGATGCGCTCACTGAGCAAATGCGAATAGACATCGACGACGCGTTCGCCACGCGAATCTCGGGTGATGACATTGGGAATCGTGTACGTGCTCATCGGGCCAACTCCATTCCGAACGACGCCCGCCGGGCGGGCATGACCTGATCGAACGAGTCGACGATCGCATCGACGAACCCGTACTCGCGGGCAGCCTCCGCGGTGAACCAGCGATCGTGCAGGGAGTCGTCGAAGATCTGCTCGCGTGTCTGCCCAGTGTCGTCGGCGATGAGACCGAGCACCGTATCTCGGGTATGGCGCAGATCGTTGGCCTGTACCTCCACTTCGACGGCCGACCCACCGATGCCGGAGGACCCCTGATGCATCAGTATCCGCGAATGGGGCAGGGCATAACGCTTTCCGCGCGTGCCTGATGACAGCAGGAATTGACCAGCGCTGCAGGCCAATCCGAGCGCGAGGGTCGAGACGTCGCACGGGACGAGTCTCATCACATCGCGGATGGCGAGCATCGCGGGAACCGACCCGCCCGGAGAGTGAATCCACAGGGCGATGTCGGCAGAGGAGTTGCCGGCGGCCAACGTCAGCAGATGGGTGGTGAGGACGGTGCCGTTGTCGTCGTCGAGGGGGCCGTCGAGCACCAGGACTCGGTGCCGCAGTAGTTGGTTGCGTAGATCGGGCGGGAACATTCGGGGTGATTCGCTCATGATCCGAGTCTGAATCCGAATTCGGTTGCACGCCAATATTTCTGCTGTGGGCAGCGAGTCTGCTCACAGCTTCGTGGCCTTCGGAGGGACAATGGTGAGATGACTGCACTCGAGTTCTCCGAATCCGTCGTCGTCGCTGCGTCGGTCGACGCCGTGTACGCCGTCGTCTCCGACATCACCCGAACAGGCGAATGGAGCCCGATCTGCCAGGAATGCTGGTGGAACGAGGCCGACGGCGGTGGCGTCGGATCGACCTTCACCGGCCGCAACGTGGTGCCGGGACGCACGTGGGAGACCGTGTCGACAGTGGCTGCAGCCGAACCCGGTCGTGAATTCGCGTGGGTGGTGGGTGACAACTTCGTCCGCTGGGGCTACACCCTCGAATCGGTGGACGGTGGCACACGCCTGACCGAGAACTGGAACTTCCTGCCCGGCGGCATCGCCCACTTCCACCGCAAGTTCGGCGACGACGCGCAGCAGGAAATCGACACTCGTAGCCAGGCGGCACTCGACGGTATCCCGCGCACCCTGGCGGCAATCAAGCGAATCGTGGAAGCCGGGGCTTGATTACTGTCGGCCAGGTGCGCTGACTGTCCACTATTCGAGGCCTGTGACGGAATCCCGCCTTTCGACGCAAATTGTGGACACTGAGCGCACCCGTGACCGATAGCCTGTCCGCATGGCAGCAACGGTTCTGCGGGTGTCCACGGTCCTCGAATCACGAGGCCCGGCAGCGGCCATTGTGCTCACGGACGAGCAGGTTGCGTCCCTCGGTTCCACCAAAACTCCGCCGGTTCGGTTCACGATCGGTGGTCAGACGGTGCGTGGTCGCATCGGCCGGATGGGCGGCGAGAATCTGCTCGGGCTCAACAAGAGTGTTCGCGCCACACTCGGCGTGGAGGCCGGCGACACCGTCGACGTGACCATCGAGTTGGACGACCAGCCGCAGGTGATCGAGGTGCCGCCGGCACTGGCGGCAGCCTTGGACGCGGACCCCGCTGTGCGAGCAGCGTTCGATGCGCTCGCACCGTCGACGCGCAAAGAGCACGCCCGATCCGTCGCCGACGCAAAACGCGACGACACTCGCGAGCGGCGTGTCACGGCAATCTTCCAGTCCCTCCGGCCCTGAGTGCTGCCGGCCCTGCGACGTCGCAAACGCGCGCGCATTCGTCAGATGCGCGCGATTCCGCTAGCGAAGAGGTGACCAAATCGCGCGCGTTTCGCAAACGCGCGCGCGTTTGCGATCGACGTCGGGGCTCACACCACCGCAGCAGGCGTGCTCGATGCCACGGCCGGTGCCGGGGTGTTCTCTGACGACAGACGAGCGAGAATTTCCACAGCCGAGGTGATTTCGGGCAGTGACCGCGTGAAGGGAATGCGTTGACGATCGTCGAAGGCGTAGCCCGTTCCGAAGCGCAGTCCGGGTGCCAGCAACAGGCCGTGGGCGTGAGCTTCCGCGACCAGCACACTGGATCGGATGCCGTCGGGTAGGGAACACCACGGGGCCAATCCGCCGTCGGGAACTCGGAAATGCCAATCCGGCAACTGGTCACGCATCAGTGCGACGGTGTGGTCGCGGGCAATTCTCGACGCCTCCGTGCGGACTTGCCGCACCTCGTCGTATCGACCCAACAACTCGATTGCCGCCAGTTGATCGATGATCGAGACCGAAAGTTGGCGTCGCGCATAGGTTGCGGCGACCCTCGCCAACAGGCCGGCTTCGGCGCGAACCCACCCGACTCGCAGGCCGCCCCACACGGTCTTGCTCGTCGACCCGATGGTCACCGTCGCCACGTCCGGGGTGGCGGTGCCGAAGGGTTCGATGTCCGGTGAACCGTCGACAGACAGATCGGCCGCTACCTCGTCGACGATGGTCAGTACGGCATGTCGGTGCATGGTCGCGGACAGCTGGCGACGGGTGCGGAGGGGGAGTCGCGCACCCGACGGATTGGAGAAGTCGGGCATGAAATATGCGAGAGTCGGCGCACTCTGCCGCGCAGCTCGGTCTGCTGATGCCACGAACTCGTCCGTGTTGTCGGGGTCGATGGGCACCGGGATGCATCGGCCACCGAGGGAGTGGACGAGTTCGACGACACCGGGATATGTCGGGTGCTCGACCAATACCCGGGCACCCGGCTCGGTGAACGTCGCCAACACAGCGTGGATGGCGTCGGTGGCACCGGAGGTGACGAGAATGTTCTCCGCGGTGGTCGGCATTCCCCATCCTCGGTAGTACGCGGCAATCGACTCGCGGAGCTCGTACAGGCCGAGTGGGGCGTACCCGCCCAAGGGGAACCGGTCTCGAATCTTCTCGGACGCAACGCCGTACGCATCGGCCAGCAGGGGAGAAGCCGAGGGTGACGCGTTGACGAATTCGAGTGTCGCGGTGTCACGGTCGCCGGCGAGAGAACCCCAGGACGGCAAGGACCCTGTCGGTGAAACGTAGGTACCGGATCCTCGCTGCGCGCTGATCCACCCTCCCTCGCGAAGATGCTTGTAGGCCGACGCGACCGTGACCCGACTGACGTCGAGACTGATCGACAATGCCCGCTCGGCGGGAAGCCGCGTCTGCGCCGAGACCTCCCCGCTCTCGATCAACCGCCGCAACTCGTCGGCGATCTCGAGGTAGAGCGGGCCGCCGGATCTGTTCCGCAACGTCGACGGGTCGATCCGTGCTGCCAACTCCGGGGCCGAGATCGCCGTTGTGTCGAAAGGATCCATACAGGCCACTCTCGCACACTGGACTGCACTATTCGACGAAAAACCAGTCCATTGTGGTCCCATGATCGCAATTGGAGCTGTTGTGGCCTTATCCGTCATCGGAGCAGGGTGGACCGTGGTCGCACTACGCGAGGGCGGGCGATGCGGGCCTGCCGGGCCGCCGCGGAGTCGTGTTCGGTCCGACTGACCGCGCGTTCTGGCTCAGCGAGTCGGTGCAGAGCCTCTGACGATGCAGCGGAAACCGATGTGGGACATCCCGGAGTCGACGGGTTGCGCCTGCCGAGCTGCGGGACGATAACGGCGGCAATAGTTCTCGGCGCACAGATGGGACCCGCCCTTGATGACCCGACGCGAGATGGTCCCGGCGGGATTGCCCGGATCGTGGCTGCCCTCGGCCGACGCGACCCGCGGATCGACTGCCGGTCCGCAGCAGGCATGGGTGGCGGTCTCGCTGTGATCGGTGCGGTAGAAGTCCGCCGTCCACTCCCATACGTTTCCGGTGACGTCGTACAGGCCGTAGCCGTTCGGCGGATACGAACGCACGGCCGTGGTCCTACGATCGGCGACCGGTTTGAGGTTCTGCCAGGGAAACTCCCCGATCCAGTAGTTGGCCAACTGTGTACCCATCGGTGCCAGTTGGTCTCCCCATGCATAGGGCGCGCCGTTCAACCCGCCGCGAGCCGCGCGTTCCCACTCGGCTTCGGTGGGTAGCTCCTTGCCCGCCCACTGGGCGTAGGCGTGCACGTCCTCCCAGCTCACATGCGTGACCGGATGCAGCTCGCGCCCGTCGATACCGGACCCAGGGCCCTCCGGATGCGCCCAGTTCGCCCCCGGGATCAGCCGCCACCAGCCCTGCCAATTCGTCAGATCCACCGGGCCCTGCGTCGGGGTGAACACCAGCGAACTCGGCACCAGACGCGCCGGATCCGCATCCGGATAGTCCACCGGGTCCATCGGCCGCTCCGCCACCGTCACGTACCCGCTGGCTTTGACGAACCGTCTGAACTGGGTGACGGTCACCGGAGTTTCGTCCGCCCAGAAACCCTCGACGGTCACCTCGTGAACAGGCGCCTCCTCGGGATAGTCGGCCCAGTCCGACCCCATCCGAAACTGGCCGCCGGGCACCCACTGCATGCGAGGGAAGGGTGGGGCACTCATGGCGGTGATCGTACACATCGTCGGGGAAACCATTGTGCTGTCGCGGAATTGACCGGGGTCTGTCGATATCGCATGCGTGATCCTCGCTCGGCGCTGCCCGATTGCGCACCGCCACCCCCGCCTCGCAAACGCGTGCGCGTTTGCTGAACGCGAGTGGTTTCGCGTCACGAATTTGCACGCGTATGGCGAATGCGCGCGCGTTTGCGAGATCGGGACCCCGCCGGCGACACCCAGGCCCCGCCGGCAACGCCCAGCTCGCGGCCGCAGTACCCGTCAGTAGCGAAACGTGATGCTTGCCACTTCTCAAACCCGCTGTTATCTTGAAAACACATTCCATCAGATGGAATCGTTCATGGAATTCAGAGGAGTGGACAGTGGCATCTCGTTCCAACGAAGTACCCGTCGCGATCTCGGGTGCGGGGCCGGTGGGGATGGCGTTGGCCATCGATCTCGCCCTTCGCGGTATCCCGAGCGTGCTGTTCGAGAAGCGTTCGGAGGAGGAACGGATCGTCGCACGCGCCAACATGACCAACGTTCGCTCCATGGAGCACTTCCGGCGCTGGGGCATCGCAGATGCGTTGCGCGACAACGATCCTGTGAGTCCATTGGTCTACCGTGACGTGGCCTTCGTGACCCGCCTGACCGGTCACGAGGTCTTGAGGTTTCCCCGCGCCTACGAGTGGTCGGAGCGGCTACCCATCGCGTCCGAGGTCGCGGAATGGGCCCCGAACGAGGCGATCGAGAAGACGCTGCGGGACCGCGTGAAGTCCCTTCCTCTCATCGATCTGCGCTTCGAGAACGAAGTGAAGAGATTCGAGCAGAACGACCACGGGGTGACCGTCACCGTTGCCACCCCGGACGGCGAACAGACGCTGCTGGCGCAGTACATGGTGGTCTCCGAGGGCAGTCGCAGCCGACTACGTCGTGACGGCCTCAATGTCCGAATGGAAGGTCATCCCAACCTCGCACGCAGCTTCCTGTGGCACATCAAGGCTCCGGCACTGGCCGAGCTGTGGAAGGCCACTCCGATGGCCTCGATGCTGCTGTTCTACAACGAGGACCGTGCCGGCGACAGTCTGGTGCCGCAGTCGGGCACCGATCACTGGGCCTACTTCTGCTCGCCCGTACCCGAGGACGTCGACGGTGACGACTGGGAAGCCTGCCGCGCCATGCTCTTTCGAGCAATCGGTGAGGAATTCGAGGTCGAGCCACTCGCGGGCGGTACCTTCATCACGCACTCGATCCAGGCACCTCGATTCGACTTCGGCCGCGTACTGCTGGCCGGCGACTCGGCGCACATGGTCTCGCCGATGGGCGGATTCGGCATGAACATCGGCATCGGTGACGCCGCCGACCTGGGTTGGAAACTCGCCGCGTTGATCGACGGTTGGGGCGGTCCCCTCATGCTCCCGAGCTACAGCATCGAACGCGGTGAAGCAGCGCGCTTCATCCTCGCCGGTTGCGAGAGCAATCAGGCCGTGGGCTCCCGCGAGCTGGTGCGCGACGGTATCGAGGACGACGGCCCCGTCGGTGAAGCGATCCGCGCCCAGGTGGCCGAGGACATCGCGATCCAGAAGGCCCGTCAGTTCAAGCGAATGGGCGGCCAACTCGGCTACCGCTACTCGTCGTCTCCCATCATCTACCGTGACGGAACCGACCAACCTGCACCGTCTTTCGAGGACTACGTGCCGTCGTCCTATCCCGGAAATCGTGCACCGCATCATTGGCTCGCGGACGGCTCGTCGCTGTACGACCACCTGGGGAACGGATTCACGCTCCTTGTCCTCGGCGACGTCGAACACGGCGCTCTCACCGATGCTGCGGCAGAACGCAACGTGCCACTGCAGATCCTCACCGTCGAGGATCCCGACCTCACCGATCTGTGTGAATTGTATTCGGCCGGAGCGACATTGATCCGCTCGGATCACCATGTCGCGTGGCGCGGCGACGCGCTTCCCGACGATCTCGACCATCTGCTCGATGTCGTCACCGGATCGGTCTCGTTCATCTGAACTGCCAGGCCCTTCAATTCCCATCCACCACATCACCGAAAGGCTCACTCTCATGCCCAAAGTCACCCGTCTAGGCCATGTCGGACTGTTCGTCTCCGACCCCGAGATCATGATGGAGTTCTACTCGACATTCCTCGGAATGACCGTCACCGACCGCGACGAACGCCGCGTCTTTCTGAGTTCGCGGCCGTCGGAGGAGCACCACGAGATTCTGCTTGCGAAGAACCTCGAACGCCACACCGATCCGCAGCAGCTCTCGTTCGTCGTCGATTCGTTGGCCGACCTGCGTGCGTTCTATGCCCAGATCGTGGAGCGCAAGTACGACATCGACCACATCAGCAATCACGGCAATGCGCTCGGTTGCTACTTCCGTGACCCCGAGGGAAACCGAGTGGAGGTGTACTGGCACACGGGAATCGAATGGCCGCAGCCGTTCAGTGAGCCCATCGATCTCTCGCTGTCGGAGGAGGAGTTGCGCAGCCGCCTCGACGAGATGGTCGCGGCGTAGGAAACCCGGCCGGGACCGCGGAGGAGAAGAGCGTTGAAAGAAGGAATGATCGCCGAGGTGGTTGCGTTCAGCGGCCACAACGGCGACCGCATCGAGGGCTATTCGGCTCGCCCGACCGCTGCCGAGCCGGTGGGCAGCGTCGTCGTGCTGCACCACGCACCCGGGCTCGACTTCTGGTGCAAAGAGGTGGTCCGACGGTTCGCCGAGTGCGGATACGCGGCCCTCGCGCCGAATCTCTATCACCGCCGCGGTCCCGGGCACTGGGCCGAGGTCGCTGCGGCGGCCCGGGCCGAGGGATTGGGAAAGGCCATGCCCAACGACCAGGTGATGGGCGACATCGCCGGGGCCACCGACTACGTGAAATCGCAGCCCGGATCCAACGGCAAGGCCGGGGTGATCGGATTCTGCTCCGGCGGACGGCAGGCCTTCCTCGCGGCGTGCGACGTACCGGCGTTGGACGCCGCCGTGGACTGCTGGGGCGGAAGCATCGTGCCGCAGGCTCCCGATCCGACGAAGCCGAACGCCCCGTCGCGGGGAGTCATTCATCGGGCTCCCGACATGTCGGCTCCGCTGTTGGGGATCTTCGGAAACGACGACACCAATCCGGATCCGACGCAGGTCGACGACATCGAACGTGAGCTGACCAGGCTCGGCAAAGATTTCGAGTTTCATCGTTACGACGGTGCGGGACATGGGTTCTTCGCTACCGACCATCCGCATTACCAGCAGGCACAGGCGGTGGACGGCTGGAAGAAGGTCTTCGCCTTCTTCGATGTGCATCTGCAGTCCGACGCATCCTGATCGACTTTCAGGCGAGGGCCGAAACGCACAGAAAACCCGAAGGTTTTGAGGGTTGTGTGATGGCCCTCACATGGCTAGTCTCGATTCCGTACCTCGGAATCGCATTCCACGAAGGCCACGCGAGTAGTCCACGAGACCGCGTGAGCACCCCGCACGCGCTCTCGAAGGAAGAACCCCAATGTCTCTCACTCCCTCCCGTCCCACCAGGGCCGGGTCGAAGTCCGCGAAGTTGATGGTCATCGCGGCAACCATGTCGGCCGTGCTCGCCGGCTGCGCCGCCGAAGCGGCATCACCGACCGGCACCGCCACCGGCGGCTCGACGGCCGTAGCCACGGACCAGACCAACACCTCGGCTGTCACCGACCTGGTCGACTACACCGGAGGAACCGCAGGCGCAGCCGATCAGAGCCTCGAACCCGTCACCATCGGATGGGTCAATCAGCAGGGCGGCGCCCTCGGATTCCCGGCCGCCACCGACGGTGCCGAGGCTGCCGTGAAGTACGTGAACGAGAACCTCGGCGGTATCGACGGGCATCCGCTGAAGCTCGAGACGTGCTTCGTCGTCGAGAACGAGCAGGACGGCAACAGTTGCGGCCTGCAGCTGGTCAACGATCCGGACGTTCGGACCGTGCTGTTCGGCTCGACCATCACCGGCAATCAGTCGTTCCTGGCGGTCAACAAGGGGCAGAAGCCGATCCTGATGGCCAACTCCATCAGCTCCACCGACGCTCAGAGCGACAACGTCTTCATCTACAACGGCAACCCGTCGTCGATCTTCCGTGGACTGACGACCTACCTGGACACCGTGGTCGGCGCGAAGTCTGTGGCGCTGATCTACCCGCAGAACGCTCAAAGTGCGGACGGTGCAAAGGTTCTGCAGACTGCACTCGATTCGGTCGGCATCGAGGTCAAGGCCGTCGGTTTCGACCCGTCGACCACCAACCTCACCGCCGCAGCTGTGGCCTCGGGGGCATCGGACGCCGATGCCATCGTCCCGCTCGTCTCGACTCCGCCGACCTGCGTGGCCGCGGCCAAGGCCCTCGACACCCTGGCCGTGACGGCCCCCATCATCGGAGCCGGCTCCTTCTGCTTCACCGACCAGGTGGCGCAGGGACTCGGCGGTGACGCACCGAAGTGGCAGCAGATCTCGACCCAGACCAACGTTGCCGACATGAGCCAGCCCGACGTCCAGTCGTACATCGAGGCCTCGACGACCGCCGGACTGTCCGAGACGTCCCAGGCCACTCCCGACGCCGCCCTCGCATGGGGGTTGGTCGCCACAGCGACCCGATTCCTCAATGCCGCAGGCGGTTCCGAAGCAACCGCGCCGGCGATCGCCGAACAGGCGAAGTCCTTCACCGGCCCGCTCCTGTTGGGTAGCGCCACCGTCGCCTGCGGCGCGAACACCGCCGAGCCGGGCCTGTGCGGTGCCCAGACTCGAGTCTTCGAATACACCGGCAACGGCTCGTACACCGCGCTCACCGACTGGCTCGAACCATCGGGCTCCTGACACATCGATCTCCGACAGCCCCCACACTCTCGAGAAAGAAGACCATCATGACCGCTGTAGCCAACGACACCGTCGAACATTCCAGCCCCGCGTCGAGTCCGGAAGTCCTCATCGAACGAGCACGATCGTTCCGTGATCACTTGCTCGCAGAACAGGATTCGACGGACGCTCGCGGCACCTACTCGCCCGAGACGCACGAACTGTTCAAGGAGGCCGGCTTCTACCGCACCTTGCTCCCGCAGCGTTTCGGTGGGCTCGAATACGACGTCACCTCGTTCGTCAGGATGATCATCGAAATCGCCCGCGGCTGCCCGGGTTCGGGCTGGTGCCTGTGCCTTGCCTCCGGTCACGGACTGCAGATCGGCGGACTGTTCGACGAGAAGGCGCAAGCCGAGGCGATCGGACCCGGCGGGGACTTCGCAGCCCCGATGCGCGGCGTGCCGATGGGCACCGCGACGCTGCAGGACGACGGTCGCTGGAGCGTCGACGGAACCTGGGACTACTGCTCGGGATCGCCCTACTCGACCCACGCCATTCTTGCGGTGCGGCTCGTCGAGGGCGGCGAGAAGACCGGCCAGGGACTGGCTCTCGTTCCGCGCAACGGCTGGATCCTGCAGGACGATTGGAAAGAGCGCGCGTTCGGTATGCGCGGCAGCGGCTCGAACAGCATCACCGTCACCGGCACCGCGGTGCCGGAGGAGAACGTGGTGCGCGGCAGCCTGCTGCAGTTCCGCGGCGGACTCAAGACTCCCGGTTACGAGCTGCACGGCAATCCGATGTACGCAGGCCACCCCATGGGCTACCTACAGCTCGAGATCACCTCGGTACTCGTGGGCTGCGCCTGGGCCGCGCTCGACGAGTACGAGCGCATCCTGCGGACCAAGAAGACCATGGGCCCCAACCCACTTCCACGCTTCACGTCCCCGGATTTCCAGCGCTACTGGGGCGTCGCGGCCGGCAAGATCCGTGCGGCCGAGGACATCCTGGTGAAGATGAGCCAGCACTACTCCGAGCTGTGCGCGTCGTCGGTACAGGACGGCGGCGAGTTCGAGCCCGAGGACCTGATGAACATCAACGCCAGCACCCACCACGCCGTCAACCTCGCCTGGGAAGCCGTCGAGTTGCTGTTCCGTACCTCGGGAACCAGCGAAGGCGGCCGCAACGGCTCACGCATGCAGCGTTACTACCGCGATATGTCCACGGCGCGAACCAATGTGGGCCTGCAGTGGGAGACCTTCGCGCAGATGTTCGCCCAGGAGCACTTCGATCTCTCGCCGGCACCGCTCGCGTGATGGCCGGGCCCACGATTCGACTCGGGCGGGCGTAGCGCATGGATACCGTCTTCCTGTTCGCTCTGCTCGGGTTGGGTACCGGCGCACTGATCGCGATGATCGCGGTCGGCGTCGTACTCAGCTGGCGCGGTAGCGGAACGATCAACATCGCGGCCGGTGCCGTGGTCATGGTCGCCGGCTACCTCTTCTGGTCCCTGCGCACCGGGTTCTTCGCCCCCGCATTGACCACTCCCGCAGCAATAGTGGTCACGCTGCTGGCAATGGCTCTGCTCGCCGTCATGGTCGAGTTCGCCGCCGTCAAACCGCTCAGATCCGCCTCGCCGCTCGCCAAACTCGTCGCGTCCATCGGCGTACTGCTGCTGCTGCAAGCGGTGGTCCAGCTCGTGTTCGGCACCGCTCCGCTCAACAGCCCAGCGGTATTGACAGACTCGGTCGTCGAGGTCGGCGGCGTGACAGTGCCGGTGGCACAACTGATTCTGGCCGCAGTGGTCGTACTGATCTCGACGGCACTGGCGGCGCTCTACCGCTTCACCCGCTTCGGAATCGCGACCCGCGCGGCGTCGGAGAGCGAGCGTTCGGCCGTACTGGCCGGGTTGTCGCCGTCGTCGATCTCGCTGGCCAACTCCGTACTCGCCTATGTCACGGCCGGCTTCGTCGGCATCCTGGCCGCCTCCATCGTCGGAGTCAGCGCCTCGACGCTGCCGCTGCTGGTGATCCCGGCCTTGGCCGCTGCGTTGTTCGCGGGGTTCAGCTCGATCGGAATTGCCTGCGCAGCAGGTCTTCTCATCGGGATGGCCGAGTCGCTGCTGTCCTACGCCTCGACCATGGCCTGGTTCCCGACGCAGGACGGAATCACCCCACCCGGGTTGCAGCAGCTCGCAGAGTTCCTGCTGATCGTCATCGCACTGTGGTGAAAGGGTTCGACACTGCCGCAGCGCGGCGAATTCGTCGGACGCTCGCTTCCGGCGGTACCCCGTCAGGAGCACCTGCTGCGCCGCGTCGGCCCGGTCTTCGTCGTCGGAGCGATCGCACTGCTCGTCCTGCCCGCGGACCTACGCCAGGCCATCACGACCGGCCTCGTCGCGACCGTCCTGTGCCTGTCGTTCATCGTCATCATGGGATACGTCGGGCAGCTGTCGGTGGTGCAACTCGCGCTCGCCGGGTTCGCCGCGTTCGCGGTGTCGCGGCTCGGCACCGAATTCGGTCTCGGCTTCCCGGCCGCCCCGATCATCGCCGTTCTCGCGGCAACGGCACTGGGCGTGGGGATCGGAGCCGCGGCCCTGAGAGTGCGCGGAGTGACCCTGGTGGTGGTGACCCTCGCCGCCGCCGTGGCCATCGAACAATTCGTGTTCGCCAACTCCGAGTGGGGTGGAGGGCAGACCGGGGCACCCGTGGCCTCACCCACGCTGTTCGGATTCAACTTCGGACCCGACTCGGGTCTGCGCGGACTGGACGGCGCACTACCGAGCCCGGTGTTCGGACTCGTCGCGCTGGTGGTCGCCACCCTCGCGTACATGGGCGTGGTCTACCTGCGCAACAGCGACCTCGGTCGTCAGATGTTGGCCATCCGCTCCAACGAACGTGCCGCAGCCGCAGCCGGAGTCAACGTGCGCACGGTCAAGATCGTCGCCTTCGGCATCACCTCGGCGCTGGCAGGAGTGGCGGGAGTGATGTACGCCTACCAGTTCGGCACCGTCTCGGCGAACAGCTACGGGATCTCCGTCGCCCTGACCCTGGTGGCGAGTGTCTACGTACTCGGCGTGACGCTGCCGCAGGGAGCCGTGCTGGCGGGCTTCGGAGCGATCGGCTCGGTGATACCGCTGCTCCTGCAGAAATACGTGCTCCCCGCAGACCACATCTCCCTGTACGTACAGCTGCTCATCGGCGGAGGTCTGCTGCTCCAACTGCGCTTCTTCCCGGACGGCCTGCTCGTGTCGAGGTCGATCAAGAAGGAACGCAAGACGACCGGCATCGACACCCTCGTGCCGGAACTGCCACGGATGAAGAGCGTACGAACATGACGACCAACGTTCTCGAAGCACACAACATCGAAGTACGGTTCGGCGGAGTCCATGCGTTGCGCGGCGTCGACCTGCAGGTACGCCCGGGCCAGATCGTCGGCCTGATCGGACCCAACGGAGCGGGCAAGACCACCTTCGTCGACGCCATCACCGGTTTCGTCCCGGCCGGTGGGTCCATCGAGATCGGTGGCCGCGACGTCAGCGGCCTGCGTCCCCATGCACGAGTGCGGGAAGGTCTGTGCCGTACCTGGCAGGCCGTCGAACTGTTCGACGACCTGACGGTGGCGGAGAACCTCGCCGTGGCGTCACGCCAGCCCACCGTGAGATCGACGATCGCCGGCATGTTCGGCCTCGGCGTCGACGATATCGCCGGTGCGACAAAGACTCTCGACGACGTCGGAATCGGCCACCTGGCCCAGGCGCTGCCCACCGAGCTCTCCGAGGGGCAACGCAAACTCGTCGGAATCGCCAGGGCGCTGGCGTCCAAGCCGGCCATTCTGTGCCTCGACGAGCCGGCCGCCGGCCTGGACACGACCGAAAGCTCCTTTCTCGGAAAGCAATTGCGCAACCTGGGTGATCACGGAACGCCGATGTTGCTGATCGACCACGACATCTCGTTCGTGTTCGGCACCTGCGACTACGTCGTCGTCCTCGAGTTCGGTCAGGTGATAGCGCAGGGACTCCCGCATGTCGTGCGATCCGACCCCCGCGTCATCTCGGCCTATCTCGGTCACGACGTCGCCCCAACCGGAAAGGATCTGACATGAGCGCGGTTCTGAGCGTCGATCATCTCTCGGCCGGTTACCAGCGGTCGGTGGTCGTCCGAGACATCGGCATCGAGGTCGCTTCGGGCGAGGTCGTGGCTCTGCTCGGGCCCAACGGCGCAGGCAAGACCACCACTCTCAAAGCAGTCTCGGGGCTGGTTCGTTCGTTCGAGGGCGGAGTGAGCCTGCTGGGTGAGAACCTGGCGGCACTGTCGCCGACCAACCGGGCGCGCCGCGGCATCGCGCATGTGCCCGAAGACCGAGGACTGTTCTTCGGTCTGACCGTCGCCGAGCACTTCAAATTGCGCAGGCGCGGTGAGACTCTCGATGCAGACCTCGCCTTCGACTACTTCCCGGCGCTCACGTCGCTGAGCAACCGGCTCGCAGGAGTTCTCTCGGGAGGCGAGCAGCAGATGTTGGCCGTGGGCCGGGCGCTTGCCCGCAAACCGGCGCTGCTGCTGCTCGACGAACTCAGCCTCGGGCTCGCGCCGGTCATCGTGCAGGCACTGCTGCCGGTCATCCGCCGGTTCGCCGACGACACCGGTTGCGGCGTCCTGCTCGTCGAGCAGCACGTGGAGCTCGCCCTCGGAATCTCGGACCGGGCCTACCTGATGGCCCACGGCGACATCTCGGCCGGACACGACGCCCACGTACTGCTGCAGGACAAGGGGCTGGTCCGAGCCAGCTACCTGGGCGGGGACCAATGGGACGCAAGCGAAGCGGACCTGGCGACAACAACCACCACAGAAGGAGAGAAATGAAAATAGGAATCATCGGAGCCGGACGGATGGGTCAGGCATTGGCCGGACTGTTCACTCGGGCCGGACACGACGTCATCCTCAGCAACTCGCGCGGCCCGGAATCGTTGGCGGACATCGTCGACGAGTTCAACGGACACTGCTCCGCGGGAACGGTGCAGGAGGCAGTCGACAGCACCGACCTCGTCTTCCTCGCCACCCCGTGGGGCAAGACCGCCGCGGCCGTCTCGGTCGTCGAGAACTGGGACGGCAAGATCGTCGTCGACACGACGAACAACCGGACCGCCCCCGGACCGCAGGGCGTCATCGACATCGGCGGCCGGATCTCGAGCGAGGTGGTCGCCGAGTACATCCCGGGCGCGCGAGTGGTCAAAGCGCTCAACGTCACTCCCATCCACATCATGGCGACCACACTGGCGGCCGGAGCCGATCCTGAGCACGCGGTCTACATGGCAGGCGACGACGACGACGCGAAGAAGCTGGTGACGGATCTTCTCGCGACCATCGGCGGTGTCGCCATCGACACGGGCGATCTGCACACCGGCGGAGCGCTCCAAGGGATGGGCGGTGCGCTGCCCGGCGACATGGAGATGCTCAGCGTCCCGGCCGCCGAGGCCAAACTTGCTGCAGCCAAGAGCTAGACCTACCAACACAATTCGAGGAGAACACCATGACCATCGTTCAGTTGAGCAAGACGACCACCCTCACCGCCAAGGCCGACGAGGTCTGGTCCTTCGTCAGCGACTTCGGCGGCTACGCCTCCTGGCAGCCGCACATCGACGCCGTGGAGATGCAGGCCGACGGTAGCCGCAAGGTCGATTTCTCCCGCGGCGACTCGGTCTTCGACCGCATCGCGGCCCAGGACGACGCCGCCCGATCGCTCACCTACGAGTTGGTGCCGGGCCAGCCCGGACCGATGCAGCACCTCGCTGCCACCTTCACCGTGCGCGAAGCGGGCGACGGCTCCGAGGTGGAATACGCCATCGAGGCCGACGTGCCCGAGGAGATGCAGGACGGTGCCCGCGTCGGTATCGGAGCGGACATCGACGGTGCACTCAGCGGCCTGAACAGCAAATTCGGTGGCTGACGACGCCCCCGTCGCACTGGTGACCGGAGGAGCGGGATTCATCGGATCGGCTGTCGTCGACCGACTCCGCACCTCCGGCCACCACGTGGTGACGCTCGACCTGCACGGTGATCCGGCGGTCGACCTGTCCGACGAACACGCCGTGCGCGCAGCCGCACGGACGGTGCTCGCCGAACACGGCCGCGTCGACGTCCTCGTCCACGCCGGGGTCTCGTTCCAGCGCGCGACTCTCGCCGATCTCGATGCCGCGGTACTGCGCAACGTCATGGCCGTCAATGTCGAAGCGCCGCTGTGGCTGGTCCAGGAACTCGAACCGGGCATGAGCGAGCGAGGATTCGGACGCGTGGTGTTCCTCGTGTCCGACACCTTCTTCAACCCACCGCCGGTGTCGGACATGCTGCCGTACATCACCAGCAAGGGCGCGCTCATCGGTGCGTCACGCTCGCTGGCACGCTCCCTAGGTGCGTCGGGCATCACGGTGAACTGCGTGGCACCGGGCCTGACGCCACCGCCGGTCGGCGGTATGGAACAGCACGTCAAGGACGACGTACTACGCCGGCAGGCACTTCCGCGTCCGCTGGTCCCCGACGACGTGGCCAACGTCGTCGCGTTCCTGGTGCAGCCGGAGAGTCAGGCCATCACCGGTCAGACGCTGTGTCCCGACGGTGGGCTGGTGCTGCTGTGACCTCGAATTCGGCCGTGCGGGCCGGTAAACGGATGTCGGCCGACGAGGCCGTCGCCGACATTCCTCACGGCGCGAGCATCGGCGTCGGGGGATTCGGCACCGCCGGAGTGCCGTGGGCGCTGGTGCGAGCACTGCGCGCCCAGGGTGCTTCGGGCCTGACCGTCGTGGCGAACAACTGCGGGGTCAACGGAGCCGGTCTGGCTCTGCTGTTGCACGACCGTCGCATCGACCGCGTGATCGCGTCGTACATCGGATCGAACGAAGAGTTCGCGCGGCAGTACATGAGCGGCGAGATCGAGGTCGAGCTGACACCGCAGGGGACTCTGGCCGAGCGGCTGCGGGCCGGCGGGGCTGGCATCGCTGCCTTCTTCACCCCGACCGGCGTCGGCACCCTCGTCTCCGACGGCGGCATGGCGCATCGGTACAACTCGGCCGGGGACGTGGTGAAAGCGTCTGCTCCCAAGGAGATTCGCCGATTCGGACTCGGTGGCCGCGAGCGTGAGTACGTGCTCGAAGAGGGCATCGTGACCGACTACGCGCTCGTTCGCGCTGCGGTGGCCGACACGGCGGGCAACGCGATATTCAGGGCCTCGGCGCAGAACTTCAACCCGGACGTGGCGATGGCCGGCCGCATCACCGTCGTCGAGGCCGAGCGCATCGTCGAACCCGGCGAACTCGATCCCGATTCCGTTCAGCTTTCCGGCGTGTTCGTCCAGCGTGTGGTCGAAGTACCGGACGAGGTAGTCGCATGACCGGCCTCGGTTGGAACCGGGACGAGATGGCGCGGCGAGCCGCGCAGGAACTACGTCCCGGTCAGAGCGTCAACCTGGGCATCGGTCTACCCACCCGCGTGGCCAACCACCTGCCGTCCTCGCTGGGAGTGACCGTGCACAGCGAGAACGGAGTCCTGGCCGTGGGGCCGACGCCGCTGCCGGAATGTCTGGACACCGACCTGATCAATGCCGGAACCGAACCGATCACGGTGCTCCCCGGCGCATCGTTCGTGTCCTCGTCGACGTCGTTCGCCATGATCCGCGGCGGACACATCGACGTGACGGTGCTCGGTGCGATGGAGGTCTCGGCGACCGGCGACCTGGCCAACTGGATGATGCCCGGTCACATGGTGCGGGGGATGGGCGGGGCCATGGACCTCGTTGCGGGTGCAGGCCGCGTCATCGTCGTCATGGAACACGCGGGCAAGGACGGCACTCCCAAACTGGTGCAGCAGTGCGCGTTCCCGCTGACCGGACGCGCGGTGGTGGACCGCATCGTCACCAACCTCGGCGTTCTGGACGTCACGCCACGGGGTTTCGCGCTGCGTGAAGTGGCTCCAGGGGTGACGATCCACGATGTGCGCCGACTGACTGGGGCGTCCGTGATGACGTGATGAGCCCGGCCACAGGGGCGTTGAACGATGTGGCGACCGGGATGACTAGTAAGCTCACGTCCCATGGAGGCTTTGTGAACGAGCGCGAGAACCGAGACGCCGGCCATGTGCGTGCGGTGTCCCGGGCCACCCGCATCGTCACGGCGTTGGCCGAGCACCCGTACCCGCTGGGTATCGTCGAACTCGCCCAGTTCGTTCACCTGTCGCCGGCCAGCGTGCACCGCATCCTCGGCACTCTCGTCAGTGTCGGTTGGGTGGAACAGAATTCGCGTACCGCGAAGTACCGGCTCGGAATGCACGCCATCGGCATCGGCAGCGTTGGAATGGTCACCAATCCGGTACTGCACGACGCGCGGATGTACCTCTCGCGTCTGGCGGAATGGTCCGGCCACGATGCCGTTCTGAGCACCCTCGTCGGGGTCAAGGCCGTTCAGCTCTCGCGCGTAGCGGGAGCGCACACCGAGTTCATCGAATTCGAACCCGGGCACCCGCAGCCCGCATACGCCATGGCCGACGGCAAGCTTCTGTTGTCGTACATGCCGTACGAGCAACGTCGCAATCTCTACGAGAACGACGGACTGCGGCGGTTCACGCCCAACACGATCACCGACCCGGATGCCATGGAAGCGGAGTTCTCGCGCATCCAGGAACAGGGTTACGCCGTCGACAACTTCGAACGGTTCGATACCGGTCGCGGAATCGCGGCCCCGGTCCTCGACGCCGATCGACGGCCCATCGCAGCGATGCTGTGCCTGGGCAAGATCGAGCCCGATCGTGATGCGGAGATCATTCAGCAGCTGCTCTCGTTGGCACGGGAGATGTCGGAACGGCTGCGCGCCGCGGGAGATCTGCCGGCGTCCGCTCTCGATATCGCAATGCCCGAGACCGACTCGGGTCACTGATTTCCCCGAAACCTTTCTGACGCAAAGGCGTCCGCTGCACTCCGTCCTTCCCGAGGGTTGACGGCAGTGTTCGACGTCACGTAAAGTCGGTTGAAATAAGATTCCATTAGACGGAATCAAAACCCGAATGGACTGTCTCATGGCGTCTTCGACCACCGAAACACCCGCCGCAGTGGATGCGGGAATGCTCTTCCGAAAAGTATTGGGCCACTTGCCTACCGGCGTTGTCGTCATTGCGTCGGATGGCCCATCCGGTCGGACCGGGATCGCGGTGAACTCGTTCACGGCCGTGTCCCTCGACCCGGCACTGGTCTCGATCTGCGTAGCGCGCACCTCGACCACCTGGCCGGCCATCAGAGCGGCAGGCCGGTTCTGCATCAGCATTCTCGCCGACCATCACGAACAGGCGTCACGCCAGTTCTCGGCACGCAACACCGATCGTTTCGCAGGCACGAGCTGGCACGACCAGTCGGCGGGCCCGGCCCTGGACGACGCGGTGGCCTGGCTCAACTGCGAGATGTACGCCGAATACGCGGCAGGCGATCACACGATCGTCGTGGCCCGAGTACACAGTCTCAGCGCGGCCGAGGACGGCAGCGCTCTGGTCTTCTTCCGCGGCCGGTACGGACGTTTCGTCCCCAACCCCCAACCCCCAACGAAAGGTGCAACACCATGAAGCTTCTCTTCTTCGACGATTTCAAACTCGGAGCCCTCCACGGCGGCAACGTGATCGACCTCAGTGGCGAAGTCAAGGACATCCCGGCGGCGCATCCGCAGGACGTCATCCGCGGCGTCATCGAGGGCTGGGCCACCTACCGTGAACGCCTCGAAGCCGCCGTGGCCGCAGGTGACGGAATTCCGTTGAGCGCAGTACGCATTCGTCCGCCGATCCCTCGGCCGTCGAACATCGACTGCATGGCGCGCAACTACATGGAGAACGGCACCCTGCCCGAGCGGCCGCCGATCAACGGATTCGCGAAGTCCCCCAACTCGATCATCGGACACGGCGACACCATGGTGTTGCCCGACGTCGCAGCAACGATCTTCGAGGGCGAGGCGGAGCTGGCCATCATCATCGGCAAGCGCGCGCACAACGTCTCGGCAGCCGATGCATACGACCACATCTTCGGCTACACCAATCTGATCGACGGATCTGCGCGCGGAATCCCGCCGCGGGAGAACGCTTTCTACCAGATGAAGTCGCGGGAGACCTTCTGCCCGATCGGCCCCTACCTGGTGACCGCGGACGAGGTGCCGAACCCGCAGAACATGCCGGTCACGCTGTGGAACAACGAAGAGATCAAGCAGGAGTTCGACACCGACGACATGGCGTACAGCATCGCCGAGTCCGTCGAATTCGTCTCGCACATGCACGCCCTCGAACCCGGCGACATCATCGCCACCGGAACCAATCACCGTGGACTGCATGCCTTTCAGGACGGCGACCGCATCGACTTGCAAGTGGGCGACCTCGGCCGGCTCAGTGTCACCATCAGCGACGAGCTGCACCGCACCTGGGGACGTCAGACGCGCCACGAATGGACCGAAGCGGGAAACAAGGGTCGGACTCCGCCTCAGTTGAGCGGACGCTACGCCCCCACCGCCGAATGACCGCCCGATGAAAGTGCTTCGCGTGCACGAGACTCTCGGCGATTCCAACACGTACGGAGGAATCGACGCGGGCGATGCCTTCCTGCCGCACCGCGACTCACGCGTCAAGGGTCCGGCGAATGTCGTTCCGGCAACGGCCTTCTGGCTCACCCGAGCCCGGATGGCCGACGTCCCCGCCCCCACCTCGCTCGGGTCGCACGCCGTTGTGGTGCTCTCGGGCGAGGTGCGGATGGACGTACGCGACCGCAGCCCGGCTGTGCTGACCGCCGGAGACCTGGTGTTCGCGAACGTCGCCAGTCCCGAGACCCTGACGATGACCTGGGACGGCTTCGCGTGGTTGCTCTACCTCGCGCTGGACGACTGGCTGCCCGAAGCAGGCGACAACGAAGCCCGACCCGACCCGGCGATCCGACAGGGCCGGCCGTCGCTGACGTGGATCTACGACGACGGCGGAACCTCACGGACCGAGCCGCTGCGCTGGCCGAGCGACCTGGCTCCGGTACCGCCGGTCGAACAGTGGCCCCGCTCGCTCGGAGCATTCGTCACCCGCCGCGATTACGGCGAGGACGGGTACGTTCCCGGCGTGTGGCACAACGGCCCGCGACCGCAGTTGGGCGTCACGCTCAACGGCAGGGCCGAGAACGAGACCGGGGACGGAACGGTGACCTCGCCGGTGGCAGGCGACATCGCCTACATCGACGACGTGACCGGAGCAGGCCACGTCACGCGCGGTCTCGGTGATCGGTGGATGCTGTTCGTTACAGTCGATCCGGAACACCTGCGTTTCGTACCGGAGAAGTAAGTCCCTCGCCGAGGAGGAGGCCCGACGTGCCGATCGCTGCGTCACCCGTGGAGTTCTCCACCGTCGGGCTTCCCTCCGTCGAGCGAATACAACGGTGGGAGGGACACAACTCCGAGGTGCTCATCGGACTGAGATGCCGCAGCCTCGAAGGCGGGTCCCTCGAGGCCACCGAAACCAACGTCCAGGTCGGATCGGTCGGCCTGGCCCGCGTCGTCGGAACCTCCCATGTCGTCGAGCGAGATGCCGAGCTGATTCGGCGTCGGCCGTCGGACTCGGTGGTCCTGTACTTCAGCCTGGTCGGCGATGCGTTCTTCTACTCCGAGGACGGAGTGCGCACCGTCGGCCCCGGCCAGGTGCTGCTGTGCGACGCCGACAGAGCCTTCATGCGCGGGTTCTCGCACGGCCTCGAGGAACTCGTCGTCAAGATCCCGCGCGGCATCTACTCCGACGTCACCGGAGAGGACTCGCTCGCGGCCCCGATGGTCTTCGACTTCTCGGCGAACGGCAACGTGCACGCCGCCGCCCTCGCTGCTCGGGTGAGCCGTGCGACTCGCGCCGACGGGCCGACCGCACCGGACGAGCGGACGATCCTCGAACTGGTCTCCGTCCTGACCGGTGGAACGCGCAGCGACGTCGGTGCGGCGCATCGCGCGTCTGCCCGCTCCTACATCGAGCGCCGTCTGACCGATGCGTCGTTGTCTGCCACGGACGTGTCCGACGCCATCGGCATCAGCGCCCGGCACCTGTCCCGAGTCTTCGCCGCCGACGGCACCAGCGTGCCCAAGTACATCCTCGAGCGACGCCTCGCCCGTGCACACACGGTGCTCACCTCGCCGTCGGGACGCTCGACGTCGATTGCCGAGATCGCCGCCTCCTGTGGATTCTCCTCTGCCGCTTACTTTTCCAGTGCCTTCTCGGCGCGGTTCGGAGCCAGAGCATCGGACGTTCGACGCGACGCCGTGGTGCTGCGGTCGGTGCACTAGTTTCGCAATTGCGCCACCGTTGTCGATTTGCGCCGAGATGACCGCGATCGATGGCCACCCCCGGTGTGATGCAGGACACTGGGTTGCAAGACCCGAGATCAACGTCGGGCGCAACGAAGGGTGTGTTCCATGCCGGTGTTCGACGACGGCCAGAAGGCCACAGAGCTGCCCGATTCCTCGGTGGTCGAGACCGACGTTCTCATCGTCGGCTCGGGGCCGGCCGGTGGATCCGCAGCACTGCTGCTGTCCACTCTCGGAATCCCCAACATCATGATCACCAAGTACCGCTGGACGGCCAACACTCCACGCGCTCACATCACCAACCAGCGCACCATGGAGGTCTTCCGCGACGTCGGTATCGCAGACCAGGTGCTGGCCGACGCCACCGAGCACGGGCTCGTCGGAGACACCGTGTTCTGCACCTCGATCGCGGGCGAGGAGATCGGCCGCATCCGCACGTGGGGTACCGGGGCCGACCGCGAAGCGGACTACCAGCTCGCCTCGCCGTGCCTGACCGTCGACATTCCCCAGACGTACCTCGAGCCCATCCTGGTGAAGAACGCGACGATGCGGGGAACCCAGGCCCAGTTCTCCACCGAATACCTCTCGCACGTCCAGGATGCCGACGGGGTCAGCGTCTCGGTGGTCGATCGACTCACCGGACACCGCTACACGATCCGTGCCAAGTACCTGATCGGCGCGGACGGAGCGCGTTCCAAGGTGGCCGCGGACATCGACCTTCCGCTCGAGGGCGCGATGGACATCGCCGGGTCGATGAACATCACCTTCAAGGCCGACATCGCCGAATACGTCGGACACCGACCGTCGGTGCTGTACTGGGTGATTCAGCCCGGATCCAACGTCGGCGGTATCGGTGCCGGGTTGGTTCGCATGGTCCGGCCGTGGAACGAGTGGCTCGTGGTCTGGGGATTCGACATCGCGCAGCCACCGCCGGTGGTGAACGAGGCGGCCGCCATCGAGATCGTTCGGAGCCTGCTGGGCATGCCGGACCTCGACGTCGAGATCACCGGAACATCGTTGTGGGGCAACAACGAAATGTACGCCACGCACCTGCAGAAGGGGCGGGTGTTCTGCGCGGGCGACGCCATCCACCGACATCCGCCGAGCAACGGTCTCGGCTCGAACACCTCGATCCAGGACTCCTACAATCTCGCGTGGAAGATCGCCGCGGTGCTGAAGGGTCAGGCAGGCGAGGCGTTGCTCGATACCTACACCGCCGAGCGTGCCCCGGTGGCCGAGCGAATCGTCAAGCGTGCCAACCGCTCCGGTCGTGAGTTCGCAGACCTGTTCCACGCCCTCGGGGTCACCGACGCCAAGACCGAGGAGGAGATGGTCGAACGCATCGAAGAGCGCAAGGCCAACACGCCTGCGGGCGCGGCGAAGCGGGCCGCGCTGGTGAAGGCGATGGAGATCAAGAACTACGAGTTCAACGCCCACGGAGTCGAATTGGGCCAGTTCTACACGTCCTCGGCCGTCGTGCCCGACGGGGTTCTGCCCGAGGCGGTACGAGACCCGGACCTGTACTACCAGGTCTCCACCGTGCCGGGATCGCACCTGCCGCACGCCTGGGTGGGCGACAACATGCACAAGTTCGCGATGATGGATCTCGCGCCCTACGACCGATTCACGCTCATCACGGGAGTGGCCGGATCGGATTGGGAGTCGGCGGCGGACAAGATCGGTCACGAACTGGGTGTGGCCGTCGAGGTCGTCGTCATCGGGCCCGGACGCGATGTCACCGACCTGTACTTCGACTGGTCTCGGCTCCGTGAGGTGACCGAGAGCGGTGCATTGTTGGTTCGCCCCGACAAGCACATCTGCTGGCGTGCACACGAACTCGCGGCAGACCCCGAGGACGCCCTGCGGCAGGCATTGACGGCGGTCCTGTCGCGATGACCTACGACTTCGCCTACGAGGCGAACCCGATGCGGGTGCGATTCGGTGCGGGCTCGCTGTCGGCTCTGGCCGACGAGCTCGATCACCTCGGTCTGCGGCGCGTCCTCGTTCTCTGCTCGCCGAGCCAGAAGGGCACAGCCGAACGTATTGCCTCGATGCTCGGAGACCGATGTGTGGGCGTACGGGCCGACGCCGTGATGCACGTGCCGTCGGAGGTGGCGAAAAGATCCAGCGCCGAAGCCCTTTCCCTCGGGGCCGACGGCTGCATCACCGTCGGCGGCGGCTCCTCGATCGGCCTCGGCAAGGCCATCGCACTCGTGCACGGTCTGCCGATCGTCGCGGTTCCCACCACGTACGCCGGATCGGAGATGACCCCGGTGTGGGGTCTGACGACCGACGGACGCAAGGAAACAGGCCGCGACATCAGGGTGCTGCCACGCAGCGTCGTCTACGACCCCGAGCTGACGACCGGCCTTCCGGTCGACATCTCCGTCACGAGTGGAATCAACGCCGTGGCGCACGCCGTCGAAGCGTTGTATGCACCCGACGTCAGCCCCATCGTCGCGCTGATGGCCGAGGACGGGGTGCGTGCACTCGCATCGGCGCTCCCCGCGATCGTGGCCGATCACCTCGATCCGCAGGCGCGCAGCGATGCCCTCTACGGTGCCTGGTTGTGCGGTGCCACTCTCGGTGCCACCACGATGTCTTTGCACCACAAGCTGTGTCACTCTCTCGGCGGTACCTTGAACCTGCCGCACGCTCCGACCCACACCGTGGTGTTGCCGCACGTGTTGGCCTTCAATCAGTCGGCTGCACCGGGCGCAGTGACGGCGCTCTCGCGTGCGCTTCCCGGTTCCGGTGACCCGGCAACCCGGTTGTGGGAGCTCTGTCGCGGACTCGGAGCGCCACGCTCCCTGGCCGAATTGGGTATGAAGGAGAAGGACATCGACCGAATCGCCGACGACGTGACGAGCAGATCGTACGGAAACCCGCGGCCCGTCACCCGTGAGGCCGCCACCGCCATTCTGCACGCAGCGTGGGCCGGCGACCCGCCGACCGACATCGGACAGTGAGAGAGACCATGACCGAGCAGACCATGACCGGACAAGCACAGGATGCCGTCGAAGAGCGGTTGGTGGAGAACGTACTTCGATCGTTCGACGACTGCACCGACCCCCGGTTGAAGCAGGTGATGACCTCGCTGGTGCACCACCTGCACGGGTTCATCCGCGATGTGCGACTGACCGAACAGGAATGGAACACCGCCATCGGCTTCCTGACCGAGGTCGGTCACATCACCGACGACCGCCGTCAGGAGTTCATTCTGCTCTCCGACGTCCTCGGGGCGTCGATGCAGACGATCAACGTGAACAACCCCGCCTACGAGGACGCGACCGAGGCGACCGTGTTCGGCCCGTTCTTCGTCGACGACGCGCCGCGTATCGAGAACGGTGGTGATGCATCGGGAGGTGCTGCAGGACAACCGTGCTGGGTCGAGGGAACCGTGCGCGACACCGCAGGCACACCGATCCCCGGAGCGCGCCTCGAAATCTGGGAAGCCGACGAGGACGGGTTCTACGACGTTCAGTACGACGACGCACGCGTCGGCGGTCGAGCGCATCTCTACAGCGACGACGACGGGAACTATCGATTCTGGGCGCTGACTCCGACTCCGTATCCGATTCCGCACGACGGGCCGGTCGGACGAATGCTCACCGCGACCGGTCGCTCACCGATGCGGGCATCGCACCTGCACTTCATGGTGACGGCACCGGGGATGCGCACGTTGGTGACACACATCTTCGTCAGCGGCGACGAACTGCTGGGCAGCGACACCGTGTTCGGAGTGAAGGAATCCTTGATCAAGGACTTCGTCGAGCAGCCGTCGGGAACACCGACTCCGGACGGTCGCGACGTCGGCGACAAGACCTGGGCCAGAGCCGACTTCGACATCGTGCTCGCACCGGCCGACGTCTGAGGGTGCCGGTTGGCTCAGGTCCGGCCTGAGGTGATCGAATCGACGAACGGGGTCAGCAGCAGCGCAAAATCATCTGCAGCAGCCGCAATATCGTGCGGGGGCTCGGGGATGTAGCTCAATGCCAGACGCACGATCGCCCTGCTGATGACGTCTGCCTGCCGTGGGCTCGCACCGACCCATCCGCGTTGGAAGGTGTTCGCGAGTCGGTCTCCCGCGCGCTCGATCAGTACGGCACTGTCGGTGGTGATCAGGCGGAGCAGATCCTCGGGGGCGTCGCCACCGTGCAGTGATCGCACGAGAGGATCCAGTGCACTCAGCTGGAAGAACGACGAGAAACCCTGGCGCAGGGCAGCGCCGGCATCGTCGGGATGCTCGTACAGCGCGGTTTCGCACAGGTCGACGAATATGTCCGTCAATCTGATGGCGTAACCCTGTGCGACGCCGCGTCGTGAACCGAACTCGTTGTACAGGCTCTGTCTGCTCAGGCCTGCCGCCTTCGCGATGTGACTCATCGTGACGTTGCGCCAGTTGCGCTCGTGCAACAACTCGCGCAACGCATCGAGCGCGGTATCGCGCGCAAGAGTGGACGCGGCTTCACGGTATCGACCGGGGGTCGACGTCTGTTCGGCTGCGGGCATGAACACGACTCTATCGAACGACCGCATGGGGTTGATCCAGCCAATCCTCTCCGAGGAGATCCCGATCGATGGGGTCTCCGCTCGCGATGAGGGATCTGATCTGCCTGATGTCCTTCGGGAAACCCACGCCGATGGCCCCGACGAGCTTCTCGTCACGCAGCGCACATGCCGTGAAGCGGCGGTCGGCGATGGTGCCGCGAACCACGACGTACTCGTCGTCGACGCCGGTCCACCCCGCGAACTGCAGGTTGACGCCGTGCTGAGTCGACCACCCCCACGGCACATCGAGATTGCCGACATCGAGACCGAGAATGGACCGTGCCGCCCGAGTCGCCTGATCGACGGCACCGTTCCAGTGCTCACTCCGATAGGTGCCGCCGAGAATCGTGTTGGGGACCTCCGCGACGTCGCCCGCGGCGTAGATGTTCGGTGTCGAGGTACGCATCTCCGAGTCGACCAGGACTCCGGAACGAATGTCGAGGCCGTGTTCGGCTGCCAGCTCGACATTGGGTACCGAACCTGCCGACACCAGGACGGTGCCGGCCGACCAACTGCGTCCGTCCTGTGCGACGGCACGAAGGGTACCGTCGTCCTGCTTGTCGAGACTCGTCACGGTGACGTCGGTGTGCATCGTTATACCGTTGTCTGCGTGTAGGTCTCGGTACATCTGCGAGATCTCCGCCGGAGCGATGCGACTCAGCGGAGCCGATGCTGCCTCCAGCACCGTCACCTCGGCACCGAGCGACCGCGCAGCCGCGGCCGCCTCGCATCCGATCAATCCGCCGCCGATCACCAGCAGTGATCCGGTGCGGAGGATGTCGGCATGCAGTGGTGCGACATCGGCGGAGGTGCGCAGGGTGAACACGTGCGCAGAACCCGGCAGATCGAGTTGCCGAGCCCGAGAACCCGTTGCCAACAGCAGGGCGTCGTACGGGACCGAGTCACCGTCGTCGAGCAGCACGGCCGAGTCGGTGATGGCGACAGCTGTGACGCCCGTCCGGACGTCGACACCCTCGATGGCTGCACCCAACCGGACCTGATCGACCGATTTGGTGCCCAGCAGCAGCTCCTTGGAGACCGCCGGGCGACGGTAGGTGGCCTCCTGCTCGCTTCCGATCTGCGTGATGGATCCCGTGAAGCCCTCGGCGCGTAGCACTTTGGCGGCGGTGTACCCGGTGGCGCCGGTGCCGACGATCACGACGTCAGCGGGTTGCCGAGCAGTCACCCGCGCTCGACCTCGACCATCTCGAAATCGGCCTTGGCAGCACCACAATCGGGGCACGACCAGTCGTCGGGGATGTCGTCCCAGCGCGTGCCCGGCTCGATCCCGTCCTCGGGCCAGCCCAGTTCCTCGTCGTACTCGAATCCACATTGAACGCAGCGGTAGAGCTTCATGCCTTACTCCTGAAGTCGATTTTCTCGCGGACACCGCAGTCGGGGCACGGCCAGTCGTCGGGTACCTCGGACCATGCGGTGCCGGCCGGAAAGCCCTCGCGTGGAGCGCCGTTGGTCTCGTCGTAGACGAACTCGCACACCGGGCACTCGAAGGCGGCCATCACTTGGCTCCGTGTGCGGCGAGGATCTTCTCTCGCTTGGACGGCTGGATGTTGACCTTCGTGATGTCACCGTCGTAGTGGTCGAGAACGCGGTGGTCCATCACCTTGCGCCACACCGGCGGGAAGTACGCCAGCGAAATCATGCTGGCGTATCCGCTCGGCAGATTGGGCGCTCCGTCCATGCTGCGCAGAGTCTGGTAGCGGCGGGTGGGGTTGGCATGGTGATCACTGTGTCGCTGAAGGTGATACAGGAAGATGTTGGTGACGATGTGATCGGAGTTCCAGCTGTGCTCGGGAGTGCAGCGCTCGTATCGGCCGTTCTCCTTCTTCTGACGCTGCAGGCCGTAGTGCTCGAGGTAGTTGACCGTCTCGAGCAGTGAGAATCCGTAGATGGCCTGAATCACCAGGAACGGGAGCACGATCGGACCGAACACTGCGACCAGCACTGCGTAGAGGACGACGGACATCAGCCAGGCGTTGAGTACGTCGTTCTGAATGCTCCACGTGCTCTTGCCCAATCGCTCCATGCGCGTCTTCTCCAGCTCCCACGACGACTTCAGGCTGCCCCAGACGCTGCGGGGGAGGAAAGCCCAGAAGCTCTCGCCGAACTTCGAGCTCGCCGGATCCTCGGGGGTGGCGACGCGGACATGGTGGCCGCGGTTGTGCTCGATGTAGAAGTGGCCGTAGAACGTCTGTGCCAGAGTGATTTTCGACAGCCAGCGCTCCAGGCTGTCCTTCTTGTGGCCGAGCTCGTGTGCAGTGTTGATGCCGACGCCGCCCATCACGCCGATGCTGATGGCCAGACCGATCTTCGAGATCAGGCCGAGCCCGCCGTCGATGCCGAGCCACGACAGGTTGTTCGCCGACCAGAGGTAGCAGGCGAACACCAGACTGGCGAGCTGGAACGGAATGTAGGCGTAGGTGCAGTAGCGGTAGTACTTGTCTTCCTCGAGTGCCTTCATCGCCTCGTCGGGAGGGTTGTCCCCGTCGGGCCCGAAGAACCGATCGAGAATCGGGAGCAATCCGTAGACCAGCAGCGCGCCGATCCACCACCAGACCGGAGCCACTGCGTTCCAGCCGAGCTGATTGAAAGCCCACACCAGGCCGGTCGCCAGGAACACCGCCGTCGGCGGAATCAGGCCCATCAGCCAGAGGTATCGCTTGCGGTCGTGCCACGCGTCGACCGGCGCCTGCGCCTGGTCGTCGACATTCGATGCGGTCATCGTCACTCCTCGTGTAAGGCCGATCACTGTGGATTGGACAATACACAAGATTTGTCAGGCTGTTGTACAAAATCAGAAATTTGTACAAACAATGTCTGGGACTGTGGCTGCGCCCACAGCACCACCGTTCGGACAGATCCAGCTGCTACCTTCCGACTCGTTGTGGCCGTTCACAAACGGCCGCAGCGCTCGTAGGTCCGTCTGTATCCCGTCGGGGGTACTTCACAACAGGAGTAGTTATGGACGCATTCATCGCCAAGATCATCGTCGACGTCATCCTCGGACTCATCGGCAGCGGAAGCGCCGAGAGCGGCAGCACTGCAGTGAGTGCACTCATCGGATCCTGACGTCGAACGGCTGCGCCGGTGCAACACCGGCGCAGCCTGCCCGAGAGTCGTGTCGCGGTGAGAGGACGTCGTTTGTAGTCTTAGCCGCAACGAAAGGGCACCCATCCAGCCATGAGCTACGACAACGACTACCCGTACGGCGACCATCGCAGCTCTCGTAGTCGTAGCAGGCGTCGTCGTTCCAAGAAGAGAACCGGTCGACGCATCCTGCTCGGTTTCGGTGTGTTCGTCGTCGTAGCGCTCGGACTCGGTGCCTGGCTCGCCTACACCGCCAACACCGCGTACACCTACCTCGAGCAGGCTCGTGACTACGCCCAGTCGGCGAAAACCGCACTGCTGGCGGGGGATACGCAGAAGGCCGAGACCTCCGTGGACGACGCGGTGCGTACCTCGACCCACGCGAAGGACGCCACCGATTCGCTGATCTGGAAGGCCGCCGCAGCGATTCCGTACGTGGGTCAACCGCTGGATGTCGTCTCGCAGATCACCGACGTCGTCAACGGGCTGACCGTGGATGTGCTGACGCCGTCGGTCGAGGTGGGGGCCACACTCGATCCGAGTCAGCTCCGCGGACCCGACGGTGCCATCGACATCGCCGCCCTGCGCGACGCCTCGCCCGCGCTGTCTCAGGCGTCCGCCGCGGCCGACGTGCTCAACGCACAATCCCAGGCGATCGAAGAGCCGACGTTCGTCGCGCAGATCGGTGACGCTCGAATTCAGTTGCAGGATCAGACGCACGAGCTGACGACACTGTTGACCAACACCGACATCGCCGCGAAAGTGCTCCCCGCGATGCTCGGTGCCGACGGCCCACGCAGCTACTTCATGGCCTTTCAGACACTGTCGGAATCTCGCGGAACCGGTGGCCTGATAGGCGGACTCGGCATCGTGCGTGCCGTCGACGGCAAGGTCGCGGTCGACTCGCTCGGTAGTAATCGCGAGCTCCGAATTCCCTACGACCCGATCGATCTCGGTCCGGACTTCTTCAACTTCTACGAGAGTCGCTTCCAGCCCACTCAGAATTGGCAGAACAGCAACGTCAGTCCGCACTTCCCGTACGCGGGGCAGATCTGGCAGTCGATGTGGGAGCAGGAAGCTGGCGAACGTGTCGACGGCGCTCTCGCAACCGATCCCGTTGCCCTCGGCTACATCCTCGACGTCGTCGGCCCCATCACGATGGGCGACGGTGAGGTGATCGACGGATCGAACGTCGTCCAGATCACGCAGTCCGATGCGTACTTCCGCTTCGAGGACGACAACACCGCGCGCAAGGCGTACCTGCAGGACATCGCAGCCCGCGTGGTCGCAAAGATGCAGGGCAACATCGGCTCTCCCAGCGCGCTGCTCGAAGCACTCGGCAAAGCGACCAGTGAAGGCCACATCGCCGTGTGGAGCGCCGACCCGGCTCTGCAATCGATCCTGGGACCGACCAAGATCGGCCACGAAGTTCCCGAGAGCCCCGACCCGTACGCCGCGGTGGTGGTGAACAACGGTGCAGGCGGCAAACTCGACTACTACCTGCAGCGCAAGGTCACCTACTCCGCACAGTCCTGCGACGGCCCGACGCGGACCACCCGCGTCGTCGCCGAGATCACCAACAACGCTCCGCAGCAGGACTACACCACCTACATCGCCGGCAGGCAGAACGAATCGACCCGATACGACGGACCTCCGGGAACCAACCGATCGGTGGTGGCGCTGTACGCAACTCAGGGCGCAACGTTGACCGATGCCACCATCAACGGAACCCCACTGTTTCTGCTGACTGCTGCCGAACGGGGCCATCCGGTGTTCTACGTGCCCGTCGTCATCGAGCCCGGACAGACCAAGACCATCGAGTACAACCTCGTCGAACCTACCGTTGCAGGCGAGGCGCAGGCACCGGTTCAGCCGCAGTCGGTTCCGGCACCGACCGAGGTGGATTTCCCCGCCTGCAACTGATGCACCGTCGCCCATGAGGCAGAATCCCCGGCGTGCGAAGAACTCGACTGTGGATCGCCGGTGCACTCGGGTTGGCGCTCGCCGCCGCGCTCGTGGCAGGACCACTGAAGAAGCCGGCGCTCACGGTCCGCAACGCGCACTGCTTCGGGTGGAGCGTCAACGACACCGGCCCACGGTTGGTGACGCTGGGAGACTCGATGGCGCAAGGTAATTCACGCGTCGACTGGGGAATTCACGGCAACACGGCGTGGTATTCGTACCTCGTGTGCGGGGACGACGCTCCCGCGGCCGACGGTGGCAACCTGGGAATCAACGGCGCGACGACGACGCAGATCCTCGCCCGAACCGACGACGCACTGGCAGCGAACCCGGACATCCTCGTTGTCAACGGCGGCACCAACGACCTCGCTCGGTCGGTTCCGCTACCCCGGATCATCGACAACCTGCGCACGATCCTGGACCGGGCACGCGACGTCGACACGGTCGTGATCGCCACGGTGCCGTCGTCGCGCAAGGTCAGTGCCGACGACCTGAACGGCGAGATTCGAGCACTGGCCGCCGAGCGCGGCATACCCGTCGCAGAATTCGCGCCACTGCTCGATCGACCCGGAGCCACCTTCGACGGCGTGCACCCCACCGCGAGCACGGCTGCCGAGATGGCGGCCGAGGTTGCCGGAGCGGTCGGAGTTCGAAAGACGTAACCGCCGTCGTGCCGGATGCGCGGGTCTGAGCGTTCGGAACCGTGTCCAGGACGCGGAATACCGCCGATCGGAGTCGATAGTGAACGCTGAGGTGCGGCGGCCTGTGGATAACTCGGATCTATCCACAGGTTTCGAAAACGACACTGGCGCAGGCGTCGTCGATCGTTCACCGTATCGGTATGGGGGTACACACAGCGGTCGATCTGATGGCGCGGGGGATGAGTCGCAGCACCATCACGCGTAGAACTGCGTCCGGGCAGTTGATTCGAGTACTTCCCGGAATCTACGCGACAAACGAGCCCGATTTTTTGGACCTGTGCACTGCGGTGACTCTGTGGAAGCCCGACGCTGTACTCAGCCATCTGACCGCGGCGTGGGTGTGGGGATTGGTCGAGGAAGAGCCGCCGCAGGTCACGGCGACAGTGCCACCTTCGGCCCGGCAGCAGTCACCGGAGTGGGTGAAGATCCATCGACGACGCATCCCCGAGTCGGACCGGTGCCGTGATCTTCCGGTGGTGACGTTGGCTCAGGTGTTCGTCGACGTGGCGGCAACTCTGACGGGTGAGGAGTTGGAGCGATTCTTCGACACGGCAATCGCGCGGCCGGCTCTGCGGCGTCGAATCGCGACGGCGTGCGAACTGTCTCGCGGGATGCGCGGCATGAAAGCCGTACGGAGACAACTGCGTCTGTGCTGCCTCGGCACTCGATCCGAGGCCGAGCGAGTGGTGGCACGAGCACTGTCCGCTCGACACTTCTTCATGGAGATCAATGCGCGGGTAGGGCCGTATTTCGGCGACCTCGTGGACTTTCGGGCACGGGTGATCGTGGAGATCGACGGACGCGAGTTCCACACGTCGAGCCGGGTATTCGACAGCGATCGTCGACGCCAGAACAGGCTGATCCTGGAGGGGTGGTTGGTTCTGCGCTACTCGGCCGTGCAGGCGTTGGGTGACACGCGACGCGTGGTGGACGAGATCATCGAGGTGGTCAGGCGTCGTCGACGTTCGATCGATGCAGTCGGCCGGGCACTGCCGCGGGCCTGAGCGTTCGGAACCGTGCGAGGGGCGCAGAATACCGCCGATCGGAGTCGATAGTGAACGCTCAGGTGCGCGCTCAGAGGCGGCCCTGTTGGATCGCGACGATGACGAGGGCGATCACAGCAATCGTGAGGATTGCTAAGAGCGCCAAGTGAATTGGATCGGTTGAGCCTGGCGGCCGAACCCCGTTCGGACCCCTTTTCTGGAGCATGTCACAGACTGTAGGTCACTTTCTCGGATTGTGCACAGGATAGGTGGTACAAACCGAGGCCGAACTGCCTCGCGAACTCGCACATGTGTTCGATAAAGCGTAGAGTCGGGCTCGGCGGAGTTGGGAGGGAAGCCCGGCTCCGCCGCCCAATCGTGGAAGGCCCAGTGAGGTGGACGGTGATCCGATGGACGACGTGCTGCGCAAGGTCGAGGAACTGAAGGCGTTGGTCGTAGAGCTCGAGGCGCTGGATCGACAACGCGTCGGACTGGGGGATCGGCTGGTGGATCTGGAGCATTTCTTTCGCAGAGCCGGATGCCCCGAACTGTCGCAGCAAGCCCTCGATGCGTTCATGGTGACCTATGCGGGCCGAGTGTTCGAGTTGGCCGACGGTATGCGGGGATAGGCGCAAGTTTTCCACTTTGCGGACCAGGTGGTTTCGTCTGTGGTTGACTTGTCCATCCACGTCGTGACACTAGGAAAGCTGCTCGAGACCTGTGAACAGTCTTCGCCAATGGTGGTCGCTCCCGGTCGACTACGGGTGGAACGTTGCGTATGCACGGTCCCAGCAAGCGCTGCACGTCACCAGGATCCTCATCGGGATCTTCTGCTTCTTCTACGCGGCTGCTGCGGTGATCGCCCTGACGATCCCGGGTCTCGGAGACAGCGGCCCGGGGCAATGGGCGCTGTGGTCGACCATCTTCACGACTCCTCCGCTGGGATTGGCCTGGCTGATCGGCGGTTGGCCGAGCTGGCGCATGTCGATCGCATTCGTGCTGTACGCCGACATCGTGCTCGCCGCAGTGCTCCTCACCATCGACGAGCCGTCCGAGATGCTGCCGATGGCGGCGCTGTTCACGGTGATGGGCAGCTACGTCGTGGGCTTCCACGGCCCCAAGTTGTTCACCGCGCATCACCTCTTCGCCTTCGTCACCGTTGCGGCCCTCTACGTCTCGGCCATGGTCGGCGACCCGGCGCAGCGGCTGCAGACCAATCTCTACCTGGTGATGCTCATCCTGGTGATGTTCTCGGCGCCGCTGATCTGTCACTCCTTCCTGATGCTGCTGCGCCGCGACGCCACCGGCGCGTTCTACGACCCGCTCACCGGACTCCAGAACCGCCGGGGATTCGACGCGGCGATCGGCAACCTCGACCTCCGATCCGGGATCGACACAGCAGTGGCCGCCGTGGTGATCGACATCGACAACTTCAAGGCCGTCAACGATCGATTCGGCCACGAGTACGGAGACACGGTCATCCGTCTCACCGCGAGCCGCATTCTCGATGTCTTCCCGGCACCGGCCGTGACGGTTCGACTCGGAGGCGAAGAATTCGCGATCGTCTGCCTCGACGGCGTCGACTCGGTGATCGACCGATCCGAGGAATTGCGAATCCGCCTGTGCGACGCGACCGACCGGTCCCCACTGACGGCATCGATAGGCGTCGCTCACACGGTTGTCGAGGCACGGGACATCGTCGGGGACGTCGATGTGCTGCTCGGCCGAGCCGATCGAGCGATGTACCGGGCCAAGCGGATCGGCGGCAACCGCGTCACGGTGTACCAACACGAGGAGCCGTCCATCCATCCGGTCGACGAACGGCAGTGAACGACGGCGTCGACCGGGTTCCGCACGGGAACCGGTCGACGCCGCCGATCGAGGTGCGAACCGCTATGCCACCTCTGCCGCAATCGCGGACCGGGTGCCGACGTCGAAGACCGGATCGGTCAGGTGCACGTCGAGAGTGCTTCCCGGACCGGCGATGATCGCGTTCAGCACCGACGTGAACGCGCCACAGTTCTGGAACTGCGGAATCGTGTACGTGCCCTTCACGTGTGCATCGGCCTGGTTGTTCTGAATCAGGTCGATCGCATCGAGCGAACCGGAGAGGTTGGCGGTGGTCTCGGCGGTGACGCAGTTGCTACCCGCCGGGATCAGGTCGACCGCGGCCGATCCGGCCGATCCGGTGTCGATGCCCAAGGGCTTCACCGAATCGATGCGAATCTTGAAGCTCTGTGCGACGTCGAGGTCCAACGTCGGTGCCTCGTCCGGGCCGCCGCGGACGATGGTGCCGGACACCGGCGTCGCGTCGACGATCGAGATCGTGAAGTTCGCCAGCGTCGCGGGTCCGAGTTTCAGGTCGGCCGACGCCTGTGGGAGTGCAAGTGTTCCGGTCACCGTGCCGTTGACCAGATCGACGTCCGTGGCGAGGTCGGTGGTGGGAAACACGACCGGCTGACCGGTCTTGGCGATGATCGTCGTCGTGTCGGCCTGGAACGTGATGGGGAGCGTGTCGGCAGCGTTCGCCGGGGCGGCGACGAGCGTGCCCAAGGCGATGCTCGACGCCAATGCCGTCATCGTGACGACAGTCTTGTTGCGAATCTTCACGTGGTCTCCTTCTCGAGAATGGTTGATGCGGAACGAGGTGGGACGGGAGGAGTCAGGACAGGGTGAAGGCGGGGTCGGGCTGGACCGAGAGGCTGTTGACGGTGCAGTTGCCGGACATCGGCTGGTCGGTCGCGGTGAGCGTGTTGGTCATGTTGTCGAAGGACCCGGCCAGCGTGGCGGGCCCGCAGTTGTAACCGACCAACGAGAAGCCCACGTTGGACACCTCACCGGTGGTGGCGCTGGTGGGGGTCAGAGTCCAGGGCAGGTTCTTCAGCTGGGGCAGGCCGCACAGACGGTTCGAACCGCTGATCTTGGCGTCGGTGATCAATGCCGAGGAACCGTCGGCACTGGTGGTGCCGGACAGTGAGATGGAACAACTCACGGGCACTCCGAACGAAGCCGGCGTGCTCACGACGATCGTGCCGGGTGCCGTGAAAGCGGTGCCTGCCGGGGAGATTGTTGCGGCGCCGGCGTTGGCGGCACCGACTGTCGCTCCGGCGATGGCAACAGCGGCCACGGCGGCAGCGAGCGTGCGAGAGCGGGTCGGCGGGTTGAGCGTCATCGATCGAACCTCCAAGTCCAGAATGGCTCCGGACCCCCGCGAGGGTCCGACGGTGCCGGTGTTCCGGCAGCCGGGAGGGACGTTAGGTCGACGAAACTTCTGCAGAAATTGCTTCAGCGCAAGTCTGTGAGAAGTCACAATCCGGTCGGTATGTTTGTTGTATGCAGTGGTAATGAAATTCGGCGGAAGTCTCGAAAGCGCACTGCAACTTCGGCTTTCGGCCCGATTTCGGGGCCGCGAAGGGCGCCCGATTCCGCGTGCCCGCTCTCGCGCGACGCCGTTACCAACCCGTTATACAACGTTACCGAAACGAGATAGTTACGACTGCGTCGATGACATCTCCGGCACCGATCATGAGGGAAGCGAAGAAAAGCATGCTCCACAGGTTTGAAAACGGATGAGCCCCCGCGTGACGGGGGTCGTTTTTTCGTGTCAAACTGTGGGTGTGACGTTCGCGCTGGCCGAAGCAGGATCTGCAGTCGACACGGACACGGGAGAGCTGACGGTGCATCCGTATTTCGCCCCGGTCTGTCGGCTGGACAACGGCGCGCTCGCAGCGATCGAAGTTCAGTTGCGGGGCCCCGAGAACGGTCCGCTCGCGTCGGCCGACGCGCTCAAGCGCGCGGCCAGAGCAATGGACGCCAAGCGTGAACTCGACGCGCTCGCGTGGGGAGTGGCTCGAATCAACCAGTCTGTGCGGTTGCCGATGCTCGTCTCCATGGACGTCGACTCTCTTGCCGCGCTCGATTCCGCCACCGAAGAACAATTGCGCCGCGACATCGTGGTCGTCACCGAAGCGGCACTCGTGGACAGTCCGGCCCGCACCCTCGCCGCGATCGACAAGGCCAGGCGCGACGGCAAGGTGGTGGCCGTCGACGATGTCGGCCGTCGGCCGCAGTCGATGACTCTGCTGCCGCTGATCGAACCCGACGTGATCATCCTCGCCGGGTCGATGGTGTCCCGACGCCCCGATCTGGCCACCGCACGCACCGCCCACGCCGTCTCGGCTCAGGTGGAACGCACCGGCGCGGTGGTGGTGGCAAGCGGAGTCGACACCGCATTGCATCGCACCCGCGCACTCGGACTCGGAGCGACCTACGGGGTGGGCGAGTTGTATCCGGCGGCGGAGACGACCGAGGAGCTTCCTGCCGACGCTGCCGAGGTGATGCCCCCGTTCCCGACCTGGAGCACACCTGCTGTCGCCGCGGCATCGCCGTACGCCATCGCGTCCGACGGTAAGACGGCCACCCGCAGCACCAAGCGTCTGCTGGTGGCGATGAGTACGTCCCTCGAGATGCAGGCTGCCGCAGCGGGGCCGGAAACGTTGGTACTCGGCACTTTTCAGCGGGCGGAGCACTTCACCTCGACCACCCGTGGGCGTTGGGTCTCGATGGCCGAGCAGATCTCGTACGCCGGCGTGTACGGCGTGGGCATGGGTTACGTGCAGGAGGGTGGCGTCATGCACGCGCCCCTCGATCCGACGGATCCGCTCGTGGAGGAGTGGAACGTCGTGGTGCTCGGACCGCACTTCTGCGGAGTGCTCGCAGCGATCGATCTGCACCGCGGGGAGGTGGACGCCGATCGCGAGTTCGATTACGTGATGTCGTACGATCGCGCGACCGTAGTACGTTGTGCGCGTGCGATTCTCGCGCGTTTTTGACCCACCGATGACTGCGTCCCCGGAACGGATGTTTCGGGCAGCCATGGCAGGGCATACGGCACAGCAGGTAATGAAGTAGTCCGGACTGCCGCATTGCTCAGGCCCCGTGCGTTGAACACACAGCGCACGGGGTCGCCTGACACATCACCGCTCGGTCGAGGCCCGGTCCACCAGTTCCTGTGCGATGTCGCGAAGCTTGCGATTGGTGCCCTGCGATCGGTCGACGAGCAGTCCGAATGCCGCGTCGGCACTAATGCGATGTATTGCCATCAACATTCCCTTGGCCTGTTCTATCGGTGCTCGCTGCGAGAGTGCCCTCTGAACGTCGTCCGGCAGCCCCGAGTGGGTTACGTTCGCTGCGGTCATGCTGACATTGTTGCGCGTCTTGTTCCGACGCAGGTCAGACCCAGAAAGACGCGCCGAAAACGCGTCGAACAGAGCCGTTGGCGTGACCTTTTTCGTAGCGACCCGTTATTGTTCCGTGATCAGGCGGCAGGGTTGGACAGTGGGCGCCCGATGAGAAATTCGAGTGTGCGGTATGCGTCCGTGCGGCGGCCGTTACTCGCATTGTCGTGATAGGCGGCACCGGCGACGACCACGCCGACCGGAATGCGACCCGACTCGATATCGCGAGCCGTCTGCTCGGCGCAGTTACGCAACACCGGGCAGTCGGCGCACAGGCGCCATGCCTTTTCTGCGCGCTTGCGACCGTGTCGAGGAAGTTGCTGCGAGTCGTAGGCATCCATGTCTTCGATGCACGCACCCTTGAGGCGCCAGACCTGGTCATCCGTCATCGTCGTGATCCGTTTCGCGTCGTGCCGATCATTCCACGACCTTTGTTCCCCGTCCGGATCAACTCGAAACACCCAAATGCCTTGCGCCGCCCCGGGCCCGCCGGGGTCAGGCCGGACGACGAGCGGCGACCCGCGATGCTGCGGCCGCCGCCGCGATGGTCACCAGTGCGCCGAGCACGATGGCGGGGCCCTCACCGGGAGCCAGCACGCCGCTCTGCGTGCCGAGTGTCACGGCCGAGACCGGAACACCCATCTGGGCTGCCGCGAGTATCCCGAGCCCGGCGGGCTGGCCCGTCAGACGCATCGCACCGTGCGCGGCGATGGCTCCGAATCCCAACACGAGTCCCAGCGCGATCATGTTCGGGTGACTGCCGAGGGCGCGCAGATCGAGGGATGCGCCGAGCCAGACGAAATACAGTGGCCCCAGGAAACCTTCGGTGATGGCGAACAGTTGTTTCGCAAGGCGTCGCGGTTCTCCGATGGCAGCGACGGCCAGCCCGAAGCCGAAGCCGGCCAGCATCACCGATGCATGGGTGTGGACCGCGAGGGCCGCGAGGCCGAACAGCAGAATCAGGTTGAGGCGCAGTTCGAGCGCGAGTTTGCGTTGGGCAGACACATGATGCACGCGACGGCGCAGTCCCGAGGCGTCGAAGTGGCGCAGGACGACAAAGATCACGGCGGCGGCGATCAGGACCGTCGCCGATCCGAGTGCGGCGGGACCGGCCTGCCGTGGATCGATCACGAGAGGCAGCGCGACGATACAGACCGCGTCCGCCAGCGCGATCTGCGGCAGGAGGGCCATCAGACCGGGTGCGGTCATCGTGGTGGACTCGACGATCGGCATGATGACAGCGGCCGAGGACGATGCCATCAACACCGCGTACAGGCCGAGGTGAGGTGGATCGAACGCGGCGGAGACGGCCCAGCCGAGCACGGTTGCCAGCAGCCCGACGGTCACCGCCCGCGCAGTACCGACCCCGAGACCGATGCGCAGTCGCGGGTCGCGAATCGGTATCTGACTGCCGGCCGCGAACATGACGAGCGCAAACCCCACCTGCGCCAGGAAGCTCAGCGTCTGCTCGCTGGGGTCGACGATGCCGAAGCCTGTGTGGCCGAGAGCAATTCCGGCGACGAGTTCGCCGACGACGACGGGTATCCGAAGCCCGCGCGGAAGCGCCAGCAGTGGGCCGAGCAATCCCACTGCGGCACACAGGGCGAGCGTCTCGAAGGTCATACGCCCGCTCCGACGTCAAGCAGAGTTCAGAATGGGTCGTCGACTCGACGGCAGTGCCGACGCCACGAGGTCGCGAGGGTGCAGCGCGCCCTGCTCGTCCATCATCACCTGTATTCGAAGATCGACCACGCGTAATTGTGCAGCCAACGGGCTGCACATGAGCGCACGCTCGTAGTCCGCACTGCCGGAACAGAATTCGGTGCCGATACCGATCATGTCATCGCCTCCTCGAACGTGGGAGCTTCGTGTCGACGAGTTCAAGGACGACAGTCCTGAGCGTACGACTACACACGCGATGTGCCATCGGCACAAAGGCCCTTTTTTCGAGGACGCTCGGCCCTCCTCGTGGTGACCGGCCGCGTCGCCGGGCTTCGACGGCGCTACCGCGAGCGATGGTCGCGGGCCTGTAGAAAGTGTTGCCAATCTCTGTCCCACTGCCGCATTCGTGAACGTTCGCCGGCTTTGGTGGTGAGGTAGACCAGACCGCCGATGACGAGGGCACCGAGGAACCATACGAACACGGCCGTGGCAGCTCCGTTGACGACGGCACCGGCAGCAGTGTCGGGAGCGCGCACCAGATTCCCGTCCGCATCACGCCAGATCGGAGTCGTGTCACCGACTCGCAATGCCGACGGTACGTCGGTTGCCCCGGAGTGCAGCGAGCCGTCCGGCGCGCTCCACTGCACGGTCGCGGTACCGGCCACGGTCGTGACGCCGTCGGTATCGGACCCAGCGGATTTCGTGGCGTCGATGACACGGGCATCGACTCGAACATATTCTGCGCGTTGCTGTTGCGAGCGGAGCGACAGGTCGCTGTAGGTCACCGAACCGATCGTCGCTGCAACGGGTATCAGCAGCAGAAGCGCCGCGATTCCGACGACGAATGCCGCTCGTTCGATCCTGTCCGGCAACCGCATCAGTGGATTGGAGATCCACGGACTGTGTCGCCACCGGTGCGCGAGTTCCGAGAACATAGCCGTCACCTACTCCTACCCGAAGTGCATTCGTCTTCCCCGAGTCTCCGGCGTCGAGCAGTGGATGCGTAAGGGCACAAGGTCCCGATGCGGCGGGGCTGTCGGCAACCGAGGACTCAACGCACCACGAGAATCGGACAGCACGATGCGTGCACCAGCGACTGCCCGACCGACCCGGTGAGAGGTCCCGTCCAAGGACCGAGCCCGCGGCTGCCGACCACGAGGAGGTGTGCCGTAGCCGATGCGAGTCGAAGCTCGTGTTCCGCGGACGAGTCGAGCAGGTGCAGATGCACGGTCACGGTGGGATGCACGGACGCAGCAGCGTCGACGCGTCCGCCCAGCCATTCGAGTGCTCGGAGCTGTTCCAGCTCCGCATCTTTCGTGGCAGGCCGACGGTGGGGCGATCCGACGTGCAGCGCGGTGAGGGGGACCTCGAGTGCATCGGCGAACCAGAAGGCTGCCTCGATCGCTCGGGTGCAGGAGTCGGAGTGATCGACACCGACGACAACCGGAGCGGCCGGCGTGATGTCTGTGTGCTGGGGGCGCCACACCAGGACCGGGCACGCAGATTCTGCGACGATGCGAGTTGCATTGCGGCCGAACAGCACATCTCGGATCGGGCCCGATTCACGACCTCCGATGACGATCAGATCAGCGGTGTGCGACAGTGCGCCCAGAACCGAGGCGATGGGATCGTCCGTCAGGATCGAATCGATTGCGATGCGGGGATCGAGACCGGAGAGCTCACTGCGAGCAGATCGCAGAAGCCGTTGACCGTGTAGTCGCATCGACGACCGAGTCGATTGCCGGGGCGTGAGTGCATGCACGAGCCGAATGCGTGCCCCGGTGACAGAGGCCAGTCCCGCGGCCCAGGACAGTGCGTCGCGGGACTTCGGGGTGCCGTCGAGCGCGACGACGATGTCACCCCAATCTTTCTTCGCCCAGAAGCCGGGAGCGACCGGGGTTCGTGTGGGCTGGGGTCGCGGCTCCGCGCTCACCATGATCGCTCTGCCATGGGCGGCAGGGTGCGGCGTATCGCGGCCGCGACGACTGTGGGGGTCAGATCGGGGAACCTCGCGGCGAGCGTGGACGCGATCGATGTCAGTTCGTCGTTCACCAGCCGGGTGGTCGGTCCTGCGTCGGTGATGGTCATGAAGATCGGCTACCTCGCGGTCCCGGAGACGGAGTGCTCCTGCCTCGAGGGTGCCCGGCGTGTTTCGCGCGATACAGGGCCTTTCGTCGGTAACCGTGTTGTCGAAGGAACCCGAGATCAGCTCAGGAAGGCCGCGTCGATGACGACGTACCCGGCCACTGCGAACACCAGGTAGGCGAACAGGCGTTGCAGCCGTGCGGTATCGACCCGGGTTCCGAAGTGCGCTGCCAGGAGGGAGCCGACAATTGCGGTGCCTGCGAACGCAAGGGTGATCGACCAGTCGATGGTCGTGCCGCTCAGATGTGAGAACAGACCGGCGACGGAGTTGGCAACGATGATGACCAACGAGGTGCCGACCGCGACCGACATCTCTATGCCGAGCATCAGCACCAGCACCGGAATGATGAGGAAGCCGCCTCCGACGCCGAACAGCCCGGTCATGAATCCGACAGCAAGGCCTGCCGGAATCGAACGTGGAGCGCAGTGTCTCCAGTTGATGCCCGATGCCGATGTCTTGCAGGCTGTTCCTGTATCTCCTCGCTCGGCGAGCATCCGGGCTCCTGCGGCAACCATCACGGCGGCGAAGCCGAGCAGCAGAATCCTCTCGGGAAGCAGCCGGCCGAGTGCGCTGCCGGCGAAGGTCGCTGGAATGCCGGTCGCAGCGAACACCGCCGCCAGTCGCCATTCGACGCGGCGGGCTCGCAGCTTCGGTATCACTCCCACCGCCGAGGCGGTGCCGACGACGATCAGCGAGACGGGGATCGCTTCCTCCACGCCGAGGCCAAGGGCGAACACCAACACCGGGACCGCAAGAATGGATCCGCCTCCACCGAGTAGGCCAAGGAGAATTCCGATCACAGCGCTGAATCCGAGCGCCAGCCCCAATGTCATCGTGTGTTCACTCCAATCTATGGTGCACGGTATACCCCAGGGGGTACTTGACATACCCTAGGGGGTATTGCACACTGTGTCTACCACCTCGCGAAACTTGCCCGGAGACGTCTCAGACGGAGGAACCCATGATCCTCGAGCAGTACTACCTCGAATGTCTTTCCCACGCTTCGTATCTGATCGGAGATCAGAGGACGGGACGCGCGATCGTCGTCGATCCGCGTCGCGACATCACGGAGTATCTCGACGACGCCGAGAAGTACGGACTCGTCATCGAAGGGGTCGTCAACACTCACTTCCACGCGGACTTCGTCTCGGGCCACCTCGAACTGGTCGACGCGACCGGTGCCTGGATCGGCTTCGGCGAGGCTGCCGAGACCGACTATCCGATCCGGCGACTGCGCGACGGGGAGCGGTTGTCCCTCGGCGACGTCGAACTCGAGATCCTGTCCACTCCCGGTCACACGTGGGAGTCGATCTCGGTGCTGGTTCGCGAGCATCCCGGGGCCACCCCTACGGCCGTGCTCACCGGTGACTCCCTCTTCATCGGCGATGTCGGACGACCGGACCTGGTGAATCTCGGGGACGGCTCCACCACGGACCTGGCCCGTGCGATGTATTCGACGATCCACGACAAGCTGCTGACGCTGCCCGACGACGTCATCGTCATGCCCGCTCACGGTGCCGGCTCGTCGTGTGGAAAGAACCTCTCCACCGAGCTCACCTCCACCATCGGTGAGCAGCGCGCGAGCAACCCGTCGGTGCAGCCGATGACCGAGGACGCCTTCGTTGCGCTCGTCACCGACGGCCAACCGGCGGCGCCGTCGTACTTCTCCGCCGACGCAGCCATGAACAAGCAGGTGCACCCACTGCTGTCTCCTGGCCGCATCATCCCTGCGCTGACACCCGAGGCCGTGAGGGCCGAGCTGGTTTCCGGCACACGAGTGCTCGACGCACGAAGTGTGGACGATTTCGCTGCCGGCCATCTGCGCGGATCGATCAACGTGGGGTTCGACGGTCGCTTCGCCGAGACCGGCGGCATGGTCGCGGAGGTCGGTGGTCGCATCGTGCTGATCGCCTATCCGGGCGAAGAGCAGGAGGCAGCACTGCGGTTGGCCCGAATCGGATCCGACAACGTGACCGGATACCTCGGAATCGGCAGTGACGGTGCGTTTCCAGCCGAGCTGGCGACATTGGTCGAGACGGCACCGCGCACCACGGTCGAGCAGCTCGATGTGATGCTCGCCGCGGACGAGGTGACGCTCATCGACATTCGCAACCCGGGTGAGCGCGACTTCGGCACGATACCGGGAGCGATCCCGATCCCGCTGGCGCAGTTGCGAACTCGCCTCGACCAGGTGCCGACCGGTAAACCTATCGTGATGCACTGCGCCGGAGGATGGCGCTCGAGTGTGGCGGCGTCGCTGCTGCGCGCTCAGGGATTCGAGGACGTCTCGGATCTGCTGGGCGGTTACGACGCCTGGGCCGACGCCCACGTCCCGGCCTGACTTTCGACCGACTCGTACCAGGAGGATTCTCATGTGTTACCCCGTCACCTGCAAGAAATGCCACAAGACCGGCTGGGGCGGTTGCGGCAGACATGTCGACTCCGTCATGCGTACGGTTGCCGCAGCCGACCGCTGCACCTGCAACGAGGATTCGAGCCCGCCCGTGAAGGAGCGTCGAAGCATGCGGTCGTGGTTCGGACGCTGAGACCTGATTCAGGTAGTCGAGCGGCAAGTACTTTGTGCTCTAGCGCAATTGATCTCTTGCCGCACAGACTGGAACGATGACATCGACAACGCGAGTGGCAACCGAGCGCAACCGGCGATCGCCGTGGCTCGGCGCAGTCTGCGGAGGGGTATCGATCAACGCGTTCGGTGCTGCGATCGGATTGGCCTCGGGTGCAATCGATCCGAGTTCCTACGTCGAGGCGAAAGTGTCTGTGACACTGACAGCACTGTCGCTGGTGTTGGTCGTCGGCGTTCCCATGGGGCTCGCTGCGGCGTCTGCCTTCGCAGGCGGCGGACGGTCGGGTCCGATGGCTCATATCGCCGGCGTGCTCCTGGTTGCCTGGATCATCGTGCACTCGGCGGTGACCGGTGAGACGAGTTGGCTGCTGGGATCGTTCGGAGTACTGGGGTTCGTCATTGCGGTCCACGGATGGCGGATGACGGTGGCGGCGGGCAAATCCGCATACCTCCTGTCGGACGAGACATGAAAATACTTGTCTCCACCGCAGGTCGGCATGGAGCGACCCACAGTCTGGGCCAGGAAATGGGTCGAGTCTTCGAGCACTGTGGTGTCGACGTCGATGTGCGGGCACCGGAATCCGTGGTCCGCGTGGACGGCTACGACGCTCTGGTCATCGGGAGCGCTGTCTACTCGGATCGCTGGGTTCCAGCCGCGAAGGCTCTGGTCGACAGGGTGTCGAGGTCCGAACATCCACCTGTGTGGCTGTTCTCCTGTGGGCCGCTGCACTCGAACGACAGGCCGGTCAACGTCACTTCCGACGCGGCACACGCAGTATCACTGATGCATGCGACCGCACACCGAACGTTTCCCGGGAAGCTGGTGCCAGAGCGTCTTTCGGCGGGGGAGCGTCAGATTTTCGAGAACTCCGGGGCAGTCGCAGGAGACTTCCGCGACTGGGTACTCGTGTGCAATTGGGCCCGAGAGATACTCGCGTGGCTCAATGCAGAGAAGCGTGGTTCGTGACCTGTTTCGCCGGTGATGTCTCTGCACTCGTGCGGTGCGCCGACGGACAGACGTGCGTGTGAATCTCGGCCGCCAGCTGCGCCACCGATTCCGTCAAGACGGTATTGGCCTCGATCATGTCCTGGAGTAGGGCGGTGTTCGAAAGTGTGTGTACGGCAACCTCACTGCTCACCGAGTCCGCGCGTTTCGCCGAGATCAGCAGAATCGCTCCCTGGAGTCCCGCGATCATCGACAGGAACAGGTTGAGCAGGATGAACGGGTACGGGTCGAATCCGTCGCTCTGGTTGTAGGCGGCCCACAGCGCCATGGTGCCCAGAAACAGGAACACGAACGGCCAGGAGCCCATCCCGTTTCGGACGTAGTCCGCCGCTCGCTCACCGGCGGTCAGGGCATCACCGGTCCGGACGCCCGGGTGTCTTCGCCACAGGTTCATCGCTCGCAGGTCTTCGATCGGGAGTGTGCAGCAGAATCCATGCTGCCGAGTGTGGTCCAACTCGTCGATGAGCGTCAGGGGCGAAATCCCCTGCTTCTCGGGCCTTTCTGCTCCCGAGCTGCCGGTTCGGTATACGTCCCCAACCGGCGGTGACTTCCGGCCCTACATGCCGAGTGCCGCAGCGCCGACCATCGACAGTGTGTATTGCTCGATGGTCGAGAACGGCACTGGTTTCGATAGTTGGAGGAAATCCACGATGAAAGCTGCTGTTGTCACCGAGTTCGGCGGACCCCTGGTCGTCAAGGACATCCCTATCCCGACACCCGCACCGGAGCAGGTGCTGGTGAAGATGGAGACGTGCGGAGTCTGTCACACCGATATTCATGCAGCGCAGGGGGATTGGCCGGCCAAGCCGACCCTGCCGTTCGTTCCCGGGCACGAGGGAATCGGCGTGATCGAGGCCGTGGGATCGCAGGTCGACACGAGTCGAATCGGCGAACGCGTGGCGATCGCGTGGCTCGGTTCGGCGTGCGGCGAATGCGATCACTGCGTGTCCGGATGGGAGACGCTGTGCGAGACACAGCAGAACAGTGGCTACTCGATCGACGGGGCCTACGCCGAATACGCTGTGGCCCATGCGAAATACGTCGTCCGCGTTCCCGACGGCATCTCCTCGTTCGACGCCGCTCCGCTGACGTGTGCCGGCGTCACCACCTACAAGGCAGTCAAGGTCGGCGGTGTCACACCGGCTCAGCGCGTGGCCATCTTCGGCGTCGGCGGATTGGGCCACATGGCGGTGCAGTACGCCAAGATCGCGGGCGGATTCGTCACCGCAGTCGACATCGAGGAAGAGAAGCTCGAACTTGCACGTGAACTCGGTGCCGATCACACGGTCGACTCGTCGAAGGTCGACCCCGTCGAGGAGATCAAGGCGCTCGGCGGAGCCGATGTGGCCATCGTGTTGGCCGTCATCCCGAGCGTGTTCGATCAGGCCTTCCGTTCGCTTCGCCGCGGCGGTCGACTGGTGTGTGTCTCGATGCCCGCTCACGGTGTGTTCCCGGTCCCGATCTTCGAGACGGTCGTCGGCGGAATCTCCGTCCTCGGTTCGATCGTCGGTACGCGAAAGGACCTACGTGAAGTATTCGCACTGCACGAGGCCGGGCGGACCACGGTATCGGCCGTATCGCGCAAGTTGGACGAAGTGAACGAGTGCTTCGACGACCTCATGGGTGGCCGCGTCACCGCTCGCCAGGTGTTCGAGTTCTGATGTGGACCTCGTCGGTCGCAGTGGACCGATCCCGGTGTTCCTTCGTCCGTGCGACTCGGCTGTCGGTGAAGCCGTAAGGTCGGGGTGGGCAGGCGCATGCCCGAAAGGCATGTGTGCCCACAACGGAGTGAGCAGTGATGAACGCAGGGGAACACGAAGACGACCTCCGGTCGAGTCTGGTCGACCTCAGCAAACTGCCGGTGACCGATCTGTCTCTGTCCGACACCCTCTCTCACGTGGCGCAACTTGCAGTTCGGGCCGTTCCCGGCGCGGACGGTGCCGGATTGACGCTCCTGCATCCCGACCGCCCCGACACGATTGTCGCGAGCGCGGAATTCGTCCGTGCCGTCGACGACATCCAGTACGGACTCGGCCAAGGCCCCTCCATCACCGCAGCTGCCGAGGGCATCACCGTTCGATCCGGTTCACTCGAATCCGACCCTCAGTGGCCGGAATTCGGTCCGAAGGTCGGTCGAATGGGAGTGCACAGCGTGTTGTCTCTTCCGCTGATCACCGCAGGCGGTGTGCTCGGCGCGATGAATGTCTACGCGCGCCGGCCCGACGCGTTCGATGCTCGCGCTGCAGAGTTGGGCGAACTGTTCGCGGTACCGGCTGCGGTCTCGGTGCAGAACGCGCGGGCGCTGTCGAGTGCTGCCCGGCTCACCGAGCAGCTCGAGATGGCACTGAGCAATCGCTCCATGATCGACCAGGCGATCGGGGTGCTGATCAGCCGAAGCGGATGCACCGGAGCCCAGGGGTACGACAAGCTCCGATCAATGAGCCAGAGCGAGCACAAGAAGGTCGCAGTGGTCGCTGAGGCCATGGTGGGCGAGGCGATGAAGACGGCCCGCTCCCGTTCACGCACGTAAGGGCGTAGCGTTCGAGCCGCGAGCGCATTCCGAGGCATCGAGTCCGACTTTTCCTCGCGCTCGCATACCCGCCCGGCAGGATGCCGCGGGTATATCGGACGAATCGAATCGGCGATCGGGCCGCACCTGGATTCTCGATGAAACTTCCGCCTCGATTGCTGGACGATCTTGCGACGCTGACCGAATCACTGGACAACTCGTCCGTCGATCTCGCGCGCTTGGCCGGGCAGTTGGCGGCCGACATCGATGTGGCCGTCTCGGATGTCGGCTCGATCACCCTGACGTCGATCGTCGACGGTGAACGGTTCGACGTGGTGATAGGGACCAGAGATCCGGTCCGCGGCGGAACCGATTCCGGGGCTTCCGAGCCGCGATCTCTTGCCGATGTGAGTGAGGTGAACCAGGCAATCGGTGTTCTTGTTGCCAGTGGCCGCACGGTTGCCGAAGCGCGTGCAGAATTACGCAGAGTCGCCGAGCGCTGGAACCGATCGACAGTCGACGAGGCCGGCCGCACCCTGCGTGACGCTCGGGGTTGGTTTCCACCCGCTCGGCCGTAGGTCCCGGAGCCGAGCACCCAGGTGGACGAGGGAGTCCGCGGTCACTCGTCCTCGGCGTTCAATTGAGCCGAGAGGCCTCATCGGCCCGGAGCACAAAAGGTGTGAGATGGGAGGCGATGACCACCGCCCACGACATGACCTCTGCTCGTGATCTGCTGTCACCATCGGAGGCACCGATCAGTCGCACGACGGCACGCTCGAACAGTGACAACCGCGAGTTCGTCAGCTTGCCACCGAACACGCGATGCTCGATCACCCAGTCGGCCTCGGTCTCTTTCGGCCGAGCTTTCGGCGGAGTGCTGTCGTCCACCGGGCCACTCGAGAAGAGCCACACAGGAATTGCCTCCAGTTCGGCCTGTTCCCTGGTGACCAGCGCGCGTGCGTCTCGTAGCCATCGGCCCATGTACACGCCACTGCCGATTATCGCGGCGTCGTACTCGGCAATGCTGTCCACGTCGCGGGCATCACGAACATCGACTGTCGTCGTGCTGTCGATGCTGGACAGTTCCCGCAGAATCGACGAGCCCAGCCACTGTCCGATTTCTCGGGTGGCGCCGTGGCGGCTTGCTGTTGCGATCAGTATGCGCATGTGGATGTCCTGTCGGTTCGGCTTCGGTTCAATTGCAGTGCAAAATGATTCATGTCCGTCAGGTGCTGCAGTCGATCCGGATCGGCGCACGCATGTCGCGGGTCGAACAGTTCTTCCGCAGTTTTCACAGGTACTCCTTCGTCGCAGGCGTTCTGTTGCGCGCGGCACTGGGCACAACGGTGACCGGACACGATGCGCGTGCCATCACCGAGCGGCTGGTCGAGCCGAGCATCATTCCGGCGAATCCTCCGCGACCGTGACTGCCCAGCACCACCAGTTGGGCGCTCTGCGCGTGGTCCAGCAGTGCGTGGACCGGTCGGTCTCTGACCGCCACCTGTCGTAGTGCCACCGTCGGATGCCGACGCGCGCAATCATCGACGGCCCTTGCCAACACGCCGTCGGCTTCGGGTCGATGGTCCGCCCAATCGAGGCCGGGAACCGACATCCCTATCGACAGATCCGAATCGGCCCACGCGTGCAGTGCGGTGAGTGGAGCGCTTCGGACTTCTGCCTCCTCGAACGCCCGCTCCACCGCGGCCATGGCGGCCGAGGTTCCATCGACGCCGACCACGACCGCCTCGAACCCCGTGTAGCCGCTCATCGGCCATGCATGTACGACCGTGACCGGGCAGTGTGCATGCGTACTCAGCGCGACGCTGACCGAACCCAACGACGTGCGTTGTGCCGCACCGAGTCCGCGGGTCCCGATGACAACCATCCGAGACGTCTCGGACATCTCGAGTAGAGCGGCAGCGGCGGGGCGGTCCGACAGAACCACGTCGACGGCGATGGTGGACACGGCCGACCCCGTCGGCCGGGCTATCGACATCGCCTCGTCCAGAATGCGGTTCGTCTCGAACCTCAGATGCGCGGATGTCCGTTCGGGTAGGGCATCGAGGCCCGTGAGAACCGTCGGGACGGCCGAGACGATCGTCAGGTCGGAGCCGTGCAGTTCGGCATCGAGCACGGCCCACCGGACAGCGTCCAGAGACGCGGCTGAACCGTCGACTCCGACGACGGTGTGGGATCTGCCCATCTGATGAGTCCCTTCGAGGTGGTGCCAGAGCTCCATCAGACGCTTCGGCTCGGCATCCGCGCGCCAGGACAACTACACCGAGATCAGGGACTTTCGGCCCCACTTTCGATGACCAAAGGTCGAGCTCTCCGGTGTGCGGGTCCGTAGTGTTGGGAAAGATGCGCCCACCGAGGACGCGGGTGAGGGGTTGGACGTGGTCACAGTGTTCTTGGTCGACGACCACGAGATCGTGCGTCGAGGTCTGATCGATCTCATCGATTCCGATCCCGATCTTTCCGTCATCGGTGAAGCCGGAAGTTGCGCACAGGCACTCGCTCGCATTCCCGCGTTGAGGCCGGACGTCGCCGTTCTCGACGTTCGACTGCCCGACGGCAACGGCATCGAGCTCTGCCGCGAATTGCTCGACCGACTGCCCGATCTCAAGACCATGATGCTGACCTCGTTCACCGAGGACCAGGCCATGCTCGACGCGATCCTCGCCGGCGCGAGCGGCTACGTCGTCAAGGACATCACCGGTATGGAGCTGACTCGCGCGATCAAGGATGTCGGCTCCGGTCGGTCGCTGTTGGACAATCGCGCAGCGGCCGCGCTGATGGACAAGCTGCGGGCGGGCACGGCCGCTCCAGGACCGATCGATCACCTCACCGGGCAGGAACGGACATTGCTCGACCTCCTGGGGGAGGGGCTGACGAATCGGCAGATCGCCGCTCGAATGTTCCTGGCGGAGAAGACCGTCAAGAACTACGTCTCCCGGCTGCTGGCCAAGCTCGGGATGGAGCGCCGCACCCAGGCAGCGGTGTACGCGTCGAGGCTGGCCGAAACGCATCCGCGAACGCAATCCGGGCCGTCGGATGGATGATCACCGCGGACCGGGTCTTCCGCAGCTCCGCCTCGGTGAACTGCTGGCCGAGGTGCAGGACCGAATCGGGCGCATCGCGGATGCACGAGTGCAGGCGGACGGTCTGCTCGATGCGATGTTCGTCATCACCTCGGGCCTCGACCTGGAGGTGACGTTGCGGTCGATCGTGGAGTCGGCCGTCAACCTCGTCGGTGCCCGGTACGGTGCACTCGGCGTGCGCGGCGAGGGTCACGAGCTGAAGGCGTTCATCCATCACGGCATGGAAGAGCAGGTGCGCGAGGCGATCGGCCCACTTCCCACCGGACGAGGTGTGCTGGGTCTGCTCATCGACCAACCTCATGTGCTCAGACTCGACGACCTGTCGTCGCATCCGGAGGCAGTGGGCTTCCCTCCCAACCATCCGCCGATGAAATCGTTTCTCGGCGTGCCCATTCGGGTGCGTGACGAGGTGTTCGGAAACCTGTACCTCACCGAGAAGAAGGACGGAGCCCAGTTCACCGAGGACGACGAGGTGGTCACCCGGGCTCTCGCCTCGGCGGCCGGAATCGCGATCGAGAACGCCCACCTGTACGAGGAGTCGCGGATCCGGCAATCGTGGATGGAAGCGATGCGGGACATCGGTACCGAACTGTTGGCCGGGAGCGACATCGACGAAGTGCTGCACATGGTGTCGAGGCGGGCATTGCATCTGACCGGGGCCGACAGTGCGTTCATCGCTGTTCCCGCCGACGCGGCTCCGAACTCGGACACGGTCTGCCGGTTGGTCATCTCGGTCGCCGAGGGGCACGACGCAGACGCTCTGGTGGGTTCACTCATCCCGATCGAGGGATCGAGTTCCGGTGCGGCATATCGCCTTCGGACCGCTACCCGCAAGGAGGAGCTGGACTACCGACCCAATGCGCATGTCGCCAACACCTTCGGCCCGGCCCTGATCTCGCCGCTTCGGGTAGCCGACGGCGTGCGAGGCGTCCTGGTGACGCTGCGCCGAAAGGGCGGACCGGTCTTCAGCGACTCTCAACTCGATCTCATTTCCAGCTTCGCCGACCAGGCCGCACTCGTGATGGAGATGGCCGACACCACGCGGCGCATGCACGAGCTCGACGTTCTCGCGGACCGTGATCGGATCGCCCGGGACCTTCACGATCACGTCATCCAACGGATCTTCGCGGCCGGATTGTCGCTGCAGAGCACGTTGCAGAAGACCGAGCTCGACGACATTCGTCAACGTCTGACTCGCACCATCGACGACCTGCAGGACACCGTGCAGGACATTCGTACGACGATCTTCGACCTGCAGAGCTCGACACACTCGACCACTCGTCTGCGGCAGCGCGTCAACGGAGCCGTCCTCGAACTCACCGAAAGCGTTCCCATTCGCGCCGTGGTTCGCATGTTCGGGCCCCTGTCGGTCATCGACAGTACCCTCGCCGACCACGCCGTCGCCGTCATTCGCGAAGCGGTGAGCAACGTCGTCCACCATGCTCGGGCCCAGACCGTCAACGTCACCCTGGCGGTCGGGGACGATCTCCGCATCGAGGTCTCCGACGACGGAATCGGACTGGACGAGAACATCACTCGCAGTGGACTGGCGAACCTCGAGGCGCGGGCAGTCGACTGCGGCGGCACGATGACCTTCGGGTCGTCCGCGGCCGACGCAGGTGGCACCGAACTGATCTGGTCGGTACCGCTGCCCTGACCGCGGACGACCTAGGTCACTTGTTCCGATGACCTCGGACTGCTGTGCCAGGTGTGCCTGCGCTCGTAGCGTTCTCGTCGTAGACGCGCACCATCGAGAGGCATCTGATGAACATTTCACTTTCCACCGGACCGGTCGTGGTCGGAATCGACGGATCGGAGACCGCACTCGACGCGGTTCGGTTCGCCGTGCAGGAGGCACGCGGGCGGGGCACGTCACTTCGCTTGATCCACGTGATCGACAGACACGCGGTGCCCGAAACCGTCTACGGCGCTCCGGATGTCGACGGTGACTATGCCCGCGCGGCATTGAGTCGCGCAGAGGATGCGGCCGCAGCGATCGATCCGGCGGTTCTCGTGGAATCGGTCGTTCTGCAGGGTCGGCCCGAATCGGTGATGTCGACCGAGGCCGGATCTGCGTCTCTGCTGGTACTGGGGACCACCACCGGCAGTGCGGTGGCCGCCTGGGTACTCGGATCGATGGTCGGTGCCGTGGTCGAAGCATCGCCCCACCCCGTGGCGATCGTCCGTCATTTCGACGCCGAACGCCGCGGCCCGGTCGTTGCAGCCCTGGGTGACGCCGACGTCTCGCAAGCCGATGTCGTGGTGGCTCAGGCATTTCACGAGGCATCGATCAGGGCGGCCAGTGTGTTGGCGGTGCACACTCAGGCTGTCTCCTCCATTCTCGCGTCCGCTCTCAGCGGCCCGGGCGACGGGCTGCACCCCGAATCGGCAATGGACGTTCGGCTCGAACCCTTCGGCGCGGACTATCCCGACATTCGTGTGGCGTCGGTCTATGCCGAGGCCGACTCGGGATCGGAACTGGTGGCGGTGTCCGAGACAGCCCAGCTGATGGTGGTCGGTCACGAGCGAGACCGAGTGCCGGGACGAACACTGACCGCCGTACTGCGCCATGCCCATTGCCCCGTCCTCGTCGTCCCGCACGCATGAGTACCTCGAGGCAGTCTCCGATCGTCGTCGGAGTCGACGGCTCAGGCTCGTCGCTCGACGCAGTCGGATGGGCCGCGCATGCGGCCGAGTTGCGTGGGGTACCGGTGAAGCTGGTGTCCGCATACCAAGTCAAGGCTCTGTACACCAGCTTCGTCGCGTTGCCGTCGCACATCGGCTCCGAGGAGCACACGGCCGCAGAGTCGATCCTCGCCTGGGCGTCGCTGGTCGCTCGACGTTCGGTGAACAACCCGGACGCGCTCGTCATCACGAGCGAATCGATTGTGGGACCGACGATTCAGGCCATGCTGGAGCAGTCCTCGAGTGCCTCGATGATGGTGGTCGGTTCGCGTGGCAACGGCGAATACTTCGCCGAACTGCTCGGCTCGGTGAGCACCGCGGTGGCCGTTCAAGCGCACTGCCCTGTGGTCATCGTGCCGGGAAGCGTGGAGCTGCATTCGTCGGGAGGCCCTGTTGTCCTCGGAATCGACGGGTCGCCGCACAACCAGAACGCTGTTCGGTTGGCCTTCGACGAAGCCTCACTCCGCGGAGCGGAACTGGTTGCAGTCCACGTGTCGACGGACGAGCTGATCTCGTCGCCCGACGCGTCCGCCACCGACAGGTCCGATGCGATCCTTTCGAACGGTCGAACCGTGTTGGCAGAGAGCCTGTCCGGCTGGAGCGAACAGTACCCGGACGTCGTGGTACAGCAGAAGATATTGCGCGGCAACGTGGTCGAGAAGATCCTCGAGGTATCACCGCGGGCGCAGGCCGTCGTCGTCGGTTCGAGCGGCCGCAACGGTTTCAGCGACCGACTTCTCGGATCCACCGTCCGGTCGCTGGCCCACCGCGTCGACTGTCCGCTGATCATCGCCCGCGGGTAGTCACCTCGCGGTCACGACCACCGCCATTGTCGAATCTCGGGAAGATCCTCGAAATATTCCCGGATGTAGGCATCGTGCCGAACGAGTTGGTCCTGGCAGTGCTGCCGCAGTCGTTCGGCACCGGCCGGCGCAGTGCCCGCTCGGTCGAGTGCTGCGAGCGCGAGGTGATAGCGACTGATCTTGTTGAGCACCACCATGTCGAACGGTGTTGTGGTGGTGCCCTGTTCGATGAATCCGCGAACGTGGAAGCGCTGGGCGTCGGGCCGGCCGTGCACCAGTTGGTGCACGGCACGGGGATAACCGTGGAACGCGAAGACAACATCGACAGAGGCGGTGAACAGATCGATGAATTGTTCGTCGGAGAATCCGTGCGGATGATCGACGACGGGAAGCAGCGCCATCAGATCGATGACGTTGACCACGCGGACCCTGAGCTCGGGAGTCCACGTGCGCAACAACTGTGCCGCCGCCAGGGTTTCCTCGGTCGGCACGTCGCCGGCACACGCCAGAACGATCTCGGGATCTTCCTCGGTATCGGTCTCCTCGGTGCCGGCCCAGTCCCAGCGGGACGCACCCGCCGCTGCATGCGCCCGTGCCTCGGGAAGCGTCAGATACTGCGGGTGACTCTGCTTGTCCACCACCAGGACGTTGACGTGACCTCGACTGCGGAAGCAATGATCGGCAACGGCGAGGAGGGTATTGGAATCCGGTGGTAGCCACACGCGCACCACGTCCGGTGCCAGAGGGATCACCGCGTCGATCAGTCCGGGACCCTGATGGCTGAATCCGTTGTGGTCGTTGCGCCAACACGTGCTGGTGAGCAGCACGTTGAGGGACGCCACCGGTGCTCGCCATGCGAGTGTGGCGGCGTGCTGAAGCCACTTGGTGTGCTGGATCAGCATCGACACACTCACCATGGCGAAGGCCTCGTAGCTCGCGAACAGGCCGTGTCGACCCGACAGCAGGTACGCCTCGAGCCAGCCCTCGCAGAGGTGCTCACTGAGCACCTCCATCACGCGGCCGTCGGGACCTAGACCGTCGTCGAACTCGGTGGTCGGCAGCTGCCAGCATCTGTCGGTGGCCTCGAACACGGCCTGCAGGCGGTTGCTCGCGGTCTCGTCGGGACAGAACAGACGAAAGTTGCCGCCACCGTGGGGCTGTGCGTTGTCGAGGTAGATATCGCGCATCATCTCCCCGAGCACGGTGGTCGTCTCGTGCGACGTGCGCCCCGGGGACTCGACCGTGAGCGCGTAGTTCTCGAGATCGCGAATCACGAGGGGCTGCAACAGAAGACCGCCGTTCGCATACGGAGTGGCACCGAGGCGTTCGGTGCCGGACGGAGCGAGCTCGCGGATGGAGTCGACCGGAGCACCGTTGTCGTCGAACAACGATCGGGGATCGTAGGAGAGGAGCCACTTCTCGAGCACAGCCAGATGCGCTGGGTTCTCGCGGACTCCCGACAGCGGCACCTGGTGCGCCCAATGTGTGCCTTCGATGAGCTTGCCGTCCACCTCGTGCGGTCCGGTCCAGCCCTTGGGGGTGCGTAGAACGACAGCGGGCCATGCGATGTCGTGTTGCGGTTCTCCGTTGCGGGCGGCGTGCTGGATTCTCTCGATCGCGTCGTGCGCTCGGGTGAGGGCAGAATGAAGCGCCGGGAACACCTCTCGTGGGTCGTCGCCCTCGACGAACAGTGGTGCCCACCCCTGGCCACTCAGGTAGTCCGCGATCGATCGATCGGTGGTGCGTCCGAGAACCGTTGGTCCGGAGATCTTTCCGTCGTTCAGATGCAGGATGGGCAAGACGGCGCCGTCGCGAATCGGGTTGAGAAAGGCCGGAATCTTCCAGGAACCGGACAGGGGACCGGTCTCGGCTTCACCGTCCCCGACGACGCAGGCGACGATCAGATCGGGATTGTCGAATGCTGCACCGGCGGCGTGGACGAGGGCGTAACCCAGCTCGCCGCCCTCGTGGATGCTGCCCGGAGTCTGGACGCTGACGTGGCTCGGAATGCCTCCAGGAGTGGAGAATTGCCGACACAGACGTCGGACGCCCTCGTCGTCGAGCGAAATTTTCGGGTAGATCTCGCTGTAGGTTCCCTCGAGGTAGGTGTTGGCCACCAATGCCGGACCGCCGTGGCCCGGACCGGTGACGTACAGCCAATCCGAATGGGTTCGACGAATCACGCGATTGAGGAGGGTGTAGATCATCGACAGTCCGGGACTCGTGCCCCAGTGCCCGAGCAGTCTCGGCTTGATGTGCTCGGATTCCAGGGGTCGACGCAGCAACACGTTGTCCTGCAGATAGATCTGCGCCACCGTGAGGTAGTTCGCCGCAGCCCAGTAGCGCAGGTCTGCGTCGAGGTCATCGGAGCTGTAACCGGTTTCGGTGGTGGGCGCGGTCATCGGTTCGTGGGGACGACGACGACGGGAACATCCACCGAATGCAACACCGCACGCGAGGTGGAACCGAGAAGCATCGATGTGAATCCACCCCGGCCGCGGCTTCCCACCACGATCAACTGCGCCGACTCGGATGCACGGACCAGCTCACGAACCGGCCTGTCCTGAACCACCACACGGTGGACGGTGACGTCCGGGTAGTCCTCCGACCAGCCGGCAAGGCTCTCCGCCAACGACGTCTTCTCGGCGAGTTCGGAATCGACCCAAGGACCTTCGTCGTCGCGCGTCAACACACTGCCGAGCTCGAGGTCGCTCCAGGCGTGCACGGCGACGAGGTCGACGCCTCGAAGTGACGCTTCCTTCAGTGCGAATCCGATGGCAGGTTGGCTGTTGGCGGTGCAATCCACCCCGACGACGACCGGACCGTCGCTGACGGTATTCGATTTGATCACTGCAACAGGGCATTTCGCATGCGTGACAACTGCGGTACTGACCGACCCGATCAACCCGCCGGTGAACTCGCCGAGACCCCTCGACCCGACGACGATCATGGCGGGCGCGACGTCGAAGTGCGTCAGGTTCCGTGCAGCAGAGCCGTGTTCGAGGCGGGTGTCGAGAATCAGTGAATTGCCTGCTGCGGCCTTGTGCGCAACATCGACCGCGGTGGTCAGCACACGCTTGGCCTCGACATCCGGGTCGGAGAACGCACCGATCCGAAGGCTGATGGCATCCCCGTAGGTTCCCGGCGCGAACAGAGACGACGTGACCAACTCGAGCGGAGCGTGGCGTCGAACAGCCTCGCGTGTTGCCCAGCGGACCGCGTCGAGAGATGTTGCAGATCCGTCCACTCCGACGACTACCCGGCTCGATGCATTCATGACGAATTCCCGTCCATTGCCCCACGTGTGCAGATACATGACGAGCATGGCCCGGATGGGACCGTCGCCGACAGAGGCGGAAGTCCTTCGGTGCGGGGCGGAAGTCCCCGCTGGCTACCCCTAGGGGGTATGTCTTGCTATCGTCGACGACATGCATTCAGTGATCCGACGCAGTCGCCAGGGCATTGCCTCGGCGACCGGATTACTGATCGCACTGACCGTCTTCGGGGTGCTGCTGATGCACTCGGCGACACCGAGCACGTCGATGAGCAGCGAACACTCGGCCATGGCGTCGGCGGCCCACCACGATGATCCGGTACAGGTGGCGGCCGGTGACCGCGACGGCCCGTCGGCACATCAGATGATGCATCCGTGCGCAGGAGCAACGGTGTCGTGGGCTGCACTGTCGGTCCCATCGGCGAGCGTCGGTTGCGTCCACCCGCCGATGTCGGAGGACGGTATCGGAGGGCGCACCGACACCGTCTCGGAGCGTGCGCCGCCGTGGACCCTCTGGGAGCTGGACAGATCGGTGACCTTGCGAGTGTGACAGGGAGCCCGGTGGATGCACGACCACCGGCGGATCGGCATACCAAGATCCCTGTATTTCGCACTTGTTCAAGGAGATTCACATGCGTACAACACTCGTCGCCTCGCTGGCCGCCGCCACCGTGAGCGTATTCCTCGTCGCCGGCTGCAGCAGCGACACTTCCGACATGCCGATGGACGGCCATTCGATGAGCGCGTCGAACTCGTCGTCGGTGCCATCTACCCAGGCCGACGCATCCGCTCAGTTCGATGATGCGGACGTTATGTTCGCTCGGATGATGTACCCACATCATGCACAGGCAATCGAGATGGCGGCAATGGTCGAGGGCCGCACCGACAATCCGGACGTTATGGCATTGGCGTCGGCGATCGAAGCCGCGCAGCAACCGGAAATGGAGCGGATGACCGCCTGGCTCGCCGAATGGGGTGAGCCCGCACCCTCGTCCGACATGGGCGAGATGGACCACGGCTCGGGCACAGGCATGATGCCCCAACAGGACATGGACGCGTTGACTGCGGCCACCGGTCCCGAGTTCGACCGCCGATGGTTGACGATGATGATCGAGCACCACGAAGGCGCGATCGAGATGGCGAACATCGAGATCGCCGACGGCTCGAACCCCGACGCGCAGGAGATGGCTCGCACCATCGTGGCCACGCAGCAACAGGAAATCGACACCATGCGGGCGTTGCTCGGCTGATCTGCATCGACGTCGAGTGCCGTACCCCCTGACCGGGGGTGCGGCACTCGAGTAGGCTCGAATATCGGAGAATCCATCTCCGCAGTTCGGTCCGAGGGAGAGCGTTCACATGGCACGTCCACGGGTTTTGGTCCTCGGCGGCGGATTCGGCGGACTTCATGCGGCCCGACGTCTGCGCAACGAGGACGTCGATGTGACCGTGCTCGAACGAGGCACCTCCCACGTCTTCCAGCCACTGCTCTATCAGTGCGCCACCGGTCTGGTGTCCGAGGGCTCGATCGCCAGTCCACTGCGACACCTGCTGCGCAAGCAGAAGAACGTGCACGTGGCATTGGGTGAAGCGACCTCGGTGACCGCAGTGGGCGACGGCTCGGCTGGCGACGGCGGAGTGGTGACCGCGAGTCGCTTCGACGGCTCGACGTTCGAGCTGCCCTACGACTACCTCGTCGTTGCCGTCGGAATGCAGCAGGCCTATCACGGCCACGACGAATACGTGCAGTGGGCACCGGGGATGAAGACCCTCGACGATGCCCTCGCGATCAGGCGAAAGCTGATCTCCGCCTTCGAGATGGCCGAATCCCTGCCCACCGCCGACGAACGCCGACCCTGGCTCACGTTCGCCGTGGCGGGAGGAGGTCCGACCGGAGTCGAATTGGCCGGTCAGATAAGGGAACTCGCCTCCCGAGCGCTGGCGAAGGAGTTCGACTCGATCCACCCGTCGGAAGCGCGGGTGCTGCTCTTCCACGGCGGTGACCGCGTCCTCGAATCGTTCCCCGACTCGTTGACGAAGAAGGCGCAGCGCACCCTCGACACCGTGGGTGTGGAGACGCATCTCGGGGTGCACGTCACCGATGTCACGGCCACCGACGTCGAAGTGACGGCCAAGGCCGAGCCGAAGACGGTCACTCGCTACGACACTCACACGGTGCTGTGGACCGCAGGCGTCGAGGCCGTTCCGTTCGTGAAGCAGCTTGCCAACGCTATGGGCGTCGAACAGGACCGATCCGGGCGCATCGCCGTGCAACCGGATCTCTCGATCCCGGGACACCGCAACGTCTTCGTCGTCGGAGACATCATGTCGCTGAACAAGCTTGCGGGCGTCGCCGAAGTGGCGATGCAGGGCGGCCGAGCAGCGGGCGCGGCGATCGCAGCAGACCTGTCCGGTTCTGCGCGAAAGGATTTCGAGTACCGAGACCTCGGGACCGCGGCCTACATCGCCCGAGGTCATGCACTGGTGCAGGCCGGGCCGCTACGCATGTCCGGATTCCTCGGCTGGGTGTCGTGGGGCGTCATCCACATCGCGTTCCTGGCCGGCAACCGCAACCGCGTGGGGACGCTCATCAACTGGGCCGCAACCTTGGCCACCGGCACCCGACGCGAACGGGCCATCACGTACGGCGACCCGGAAACGGCGCGTAAGCCGTACAACTGACCTGAGCGTCCACTGTTTTCACCCTCACACGGAATCCCGCTTTCGGGGGGCGAATAGTGGACGCTCAGGTCAGTTGCTGCCGGTGTCGACGGGGTCAGCCGATGCCGGGGATGAAACCGGGGTAGACGAAGTGCCCGGGACCGCCGCCGGGCAGCAGCTGGCCCGTCGAACCCGGATAGTTCATGTTCAGCAGAATCAGCTTGTGCGGGTTGCCATTCGAATCGGCCTGCCAGCAGGAGCCGAGCACGCCGTGAAATCCGGTGCACACGATGCGGGTGCTGTTGCCGTAGGGGGAGGTGAGTCGATTCTCGCTGACGAAGGGGTTCCAGTAGTCCGGGTCCTGAGGCGTGAGGAACAGCCCGGTGACGTCCTGTGGAGCAGACGGACTCGGATACGGCGGCGGAGTAGGCCACTCGTCGGCGGCGGCCGTTCCCATGCCGAGGGCGGCGGCACCTGCAATGACGCAAGCAATGACGGCGGTGCGACGAAACATCTCGATCGACTCCTTCGCGGGGCGGGCACCCAATAGACCACAGACACTCGTACCGAGGGAACAATTCGCCACCGCGACCGAGAGCATCACGATCGCGTCTCGGATTCGTCCGGTCCATAACGCTCGGGACGTTTGCTCGAGGTAACGTCACCTCATCTTCGGCCGATGTAGAAACTCGACCGGTGTAACTCGACGAAAAGGTGAAACAGCGTGCCACGATCTCGACGACACGGCTTCCGGCGAATCGGTTCGGCTACGGCCGTCGCCCTCGCAGTGGCGATTCTTCCGACCGCGCTGATGACGCCCGTCGCGTCCGCAGACGAACTGCCTGCGGCCACGACGCAGTCGAGCAACGGATCGCGGATCGAGTCGGTGAACACCCTCGACAACCGCCAGGTTCAGCTCCAGGTGTACTCGGCGTCGATGAACCGCACCATCCCCGTCACGGTGCAGCGCCCCGCCGACGAGAGCGTGTCGCGTCCCGTGCTGTACCTGCTCAACGGTGCAGGCGGCGGCGAGGATGCCGCGTCGTGGCAGTCGCAGACCGACGCCGAGGCCTTCCTCTCGGACAAGAACGCTTTCATCGTGACTCCGCAGAAGGGTAAGTGGTCCTACTACACCGACTGGCTCCAGGACGATCCGAAGCTCGGCAGCAACAAGTGGAGCACCTTCCTCGGTGAGGAACTGCCCCCGCTGATCGACGCCCAGTTCGACACCAACGGTCGCCAGTCGCTCGCAGCGCTGTCGATGACGGGCACCTCGGTTCTCAACATCGCGATCAAGTACCCGGGCAAGTTCACCGGCGTCGCTGCGTACAGCGGCTGCGCTCAGACCTCCGACCCCATCGGTCAGCAGTTCGTCAAGCTCGTCGTCGAGACCTACGGCGGCGGCAACGTCGAGAACATGTGGGGCCCGCTCGACGGCCCCGTGTGGCGCGAGAACGATCCGCTGCTCAACGCCGAGAAGCTTCGCGGAACGCAGATCTACATGAGCACCGGCAGCGGCCTGCCCGGTGCCCCGAACGACACCTACGCCAACCCGCGTCTGAAGAACGACCCGGCGACGCTCGCCAACCAGGTCATCGTCGGCGGCGGCATCGAAGTTGCCACCAACTTCTGCACCTCGAACCTGGCCAAGCGCCTCGACCAGCTCGGTATCCCGGCCACCGTGGACTTCCGCCCGATCGGAAACCACTCGTGGGGCTACTGGCAGGACGACCTGCACAACTCCTGGCCGTTCCTGGCAGGATCGCTCGGCATCTGATCCACACGACACCGAAGAACGGCCACTTGCACCTCGCGTGCAGGTGGCCGTTCTTCGTCGTCAGGGGCGGTGGTTCAGTGCGTGAATCGAACGTATGATCGAACGATGGCACGGCGCGCACAACCTCGACCGGCGTCTGCCGTGCGCCCCTTCAAGCTGCTCCGGCCGCCGCTGAAGGTCTGGATCGACCTCAACATCCTCTACCCGCTACCGCCGCACCACGCCTCGAAGTTCAACCCCGAGGGGTTCGATGTGCGACGCGTGGTGCCGGGAGATCTGGTCGAATGGTCCATCACCGTGGACGGGGATTGGCTCGGCCGCGTCACGTACGAGTTGATGTCGCGTGACCGAAGCGAAACCGTCACGCACTGGGTGCCCAGCCGGGCACTGAAGCCGCTGTAGAGACGAGAAAGCCCCGCCTCGATGGAGGCGGGGCTTTCTGCGCAATTACCTTCAGAAGCTGCGCTTGCGGGCCTTCTTGGCGAGCTTGCGGGTGGTGCGCTTCGACGGCACGAACAGGTGCGCAGCACTGTTGCGACGGTTGCGTCGACGGATCAGCACGAACGCGACAGCGCCGGCAACGGCTGCGATGGCGGCGATGACGGGGGTGCCGACCTTCGCGGCCTGGGCGACATCGTCGCTGTCGATGTTGCGAACCGTGTTCTTCACGTCGTCGGCGACGGCGGAGGCCTTGTCGGCTGCCTTGTCGGCGACCTGGGAGGCCTTCTCCTTCACGTCGTCGGCATCGACGTTGGCGACCTTGTCCTTGACGGTGTCCTTGACGTCCTCGGCAACGTCGGCCGCCTTGTCGGCGACGTCGGACGCGGCATGCTTGGCCTCCTTGGCTGCACCGGCAGCGGAATCGGCAACATTCTCGGCTACGTCGGAAGCCTTGTCGGCGGCCTGGTGGGTGTTGGCCTTGGCCTGGTCGGTGGCACCTTCGGCGCGGAGGCTGTCGTCACCGGTTGCCTCGCCTGCCTTCTCCTTCGCAGTCCCGGCCAGTTCTTCTGCCTTGTGCTGAGCCTTGTCGATGAAGTCGGCCATATCGGTGCGTACCTCTTTCGTGTAGGTCGTCTCCGGACATCCGGAGCTGGGGGCGTCGCGGAGGACGCCGATAAGTATGAGTCGAACCGGCTGCTCCGAAACATACGTCCGACGGCAGTGTGATGGGTCACTATCGACCGGGCGCACTCGGCGTTGTGCATTGTGTCCATCCAGGCGGTCGAAATGTCGGTGAAGTGCACCTGTCGAAAAGATCGGTTCTACGCCACAGTCGACGGGTGTCCGCACGGATGCGCCGACCGCCACCGTGGTCGATTCCATGTCGAGGGGAGCGCCCAGAACCGTGAGCGGCAACAGAGTGTTCGTCATCGGCGTCGGGATGACCAAGTTCGAGAAGCCCGGCAGCAAACCGGGGTGGGACTATCCGGACATGGCCCGGGAATCCGGTACCGCGGCCCTCGCCGACGCAGGTGTCTCCTACGCAGACGTCGAACAGGCGCATGTGGGGTACGTGTACGGAGATTCGACGTCCGGTCAACGCGCCGTTTACGAGCTCGGCATGACCGGCATTCCGATCACCAACGTCAACAACAACTGCTCCACCGGATCGACGGCCCTGTATCTGGCGACTCAGACGATCCGGGGCGGCCTCGCCGACTGCGTCCTGGCGCTCGGGTTCGAGAAGATGCAGCCCGGTTCGCTGTCGGTGGCCTACGAGGATCGAGCCATGCCGCTCGGGCTGCACATCCAGGCCGAGGCAGAGCTGTTCGACTTCCAGTTTCCGGCCGCGCCCTGGATGTTCGGCGCGGCGGGGCGCGAACACATGGACAAGTACGGCACCACCACCGACCAGTTCGCGCGGATCGCGGTGAAGAACCATCGCCATTCGGTGAACAATCCGTACGCGCAATTCGACGACGAGTACTCGCTGGACGACGTCACGGCATCGAAGATGATCTACGAGCCTGCGGGATTGACACGCTTGCAGTGTTCGCCCACCTCCGATGGATCCGGTGCGGTGATACTCGCCAGTGAGGCATTCGTGGAGCGGCGTGGACTGTGGGATCGGGCGGTCGAAATCGTGGGGCAAGCAATGGTCACCGATCTGCCGTCCACGTTCGACGACCACAGTGCCATCAGCATCGTCGGCGCGGACATGACCCGTCACGCAGCTCGAAAAGTGTACGAGCAAGCGAACATCGGCCCCACCGACATCGATGTCATCGAATTGCACGACTGCTTCTCGGTCAACGAGCTGTTGACCTACGAGGCTCTGGAGCTGTGCGACGAGGGCATGGGCGGGACGTTGATCGATCAGGATCTGACCACCTACGGCGGCACCTGGGTGGTCAATCCCTCCGGTGGACTGATCTCCAAAGGTCATCCCCTCGGTGCCACCGGTCTGGCCCAGGCCAGCGAATTGACGTGGCAGCTGCGTGGGACAGCCGGGGACCGTCAGGTGCCCGGTGCGCGAATTGCTCTGCAGCACAACATCGGGCTGGGCGGTGCTGCGGTGGTGACCGCCTACCGTTCGGTGATGTGAAACCTGGGCACCGCGCGGTGCCGGACTTGCTGACGTTGAACAGGGATCGCGTTCGTCGCCTCGACGGTTTCTACGATGTGGATCGCTTCACCGTCGACGACGAAGCGCGAACTCACATGCAGCACTGGCTCTTTCGAGCTGCAATCGATGTCGGGGCGATAACGTGGGATATCGCGAGGTGGGGGCATCCGGAATTCGTTGCGGTGTTCGCGCATCGGAATCAACACGAACTCGAATTCGCGATAGTCTACGACGTTCGGTCGGCGCCTCCGGTCGTGTCCAGTGACGTGACGGCGTACCCTGCGAATGCTCGCTCGCTGTCCGGCGACGCATTCGCTCGCCTGCCTTCGACTCTGATTCCCGATCCTCCGACAGAGTTGGCGTGGCTGGCGTATCTGGTCTGCCGTTTCAACGATCTGCATCGTCGCACCGCAGCACTGGTGGACAGGTGGCCTCGATGAAGACCACGAGTGTCTCAGCGGCATCTCATTGCTTGAGCTTCGCCAGGATCACGAACACAGGTTCTTCCGGGTCGATCTCGACTCCGGTTCGCTCCAGGAAGGCTCTCAGGAGTCCGCCGATCAGATCGGTCAGCTGGTCCACGAACCGATCGATATCCATGGTCTCGGATTCCTCTTCGAGCCACAGATCCGTCGTCGCGACGATCGCGCCCACCGCAGCTCGACTGGTGAACTCGACCCCGTCGTTCTCGAGGCCTATCGACTGCAGCACGGAGGTTGCCACTCCGGCGAATCGGCGCGCAACGTCCCTTCCGATATCGAACGCACCCGAGGAACTGTCCTCCGTCCACGAACGCGATTGGGCCAGAACGCGGAACACATTGGGGTGTCGATCCACGACGTTCGAGTAGCCACGCAGCGCGTGGCGCAATGCCGACGACGGAGCGTCCAGAAGGAAGTTGAAGTCCGCGACGGCGAGTTGATACACCTCGTCGGCCATGCGTTCGCCGAGCGCGGAGAGCAGGTCGGACTTGTCCGAAAACTGTCGGTACAAGCGCGGTTTCGTCGATCCGGCCTCACGAGCAATGGCGTTCATGCTCGGATTCGGACCATCGGCATCGATGACTCGGATCGCAGCATCGACGAATTCCTCGCGGGCGCGGGTCTGCCGGGAGTTCGGAGATCTTCGAGAGTCGGGCACGGCGGTCAGTCTAGGACGCTCTCGCGAGCTCGGTGTTGTCCGACAGGGGTTGACATACCGCGTCGGACTGCGCCATGGTGTAGCCGTAACCGCCGGTAACGAAAAGCGTACCGACGGTCCATTTCATTGAGGAGCGTCCTGCCGATGCCAGTCTCCTACGACCGGTCGTTTCAGCCACAACACAGAACGGTGGAGGTAACCGGTGCGCAGCTGTCGGTATTCGAGCAGGGAAACCTGCACGGTCCGACGGTGATTCTCGTGCACGGGTGGCCGGACACCCACCACCTGTGGGACGGCGTCGTGCCGGGTCTGGTGGATTCGTTCAGGGTGGTCACCTACGATACCCGCGGTCATGGACGGTCCACCTCGCAAGGAACTGTCGCCGAGATGCGGATCGAGCAGTTGGCGGACGACTTCCTCGCTGTCGTCGACAGCGTTCGGGCCGATCGACCCGTTCATGTTCTCGCGCACGATTGGGGATCGGTGCAGGTGTGGGATGCCGTATGCAGGCCAGGAGCGCATCGGGCCATCGCATCGTTCACGTCGATCTCGGGACCGAGTCTCCATCACATGGGTCGGTGGATGCAGTCACGGCTCGCCGCGCGAACCCCGATAGCGCTGTGGCAGTGGTTCACTCAAGTCATCTCGGGCATGTACACGCTCTTCTTCATGTCGGGGATTCTGTCGAGGACCTTCTTCAGGGTCTTCGGGACGCGGTATCTGTGGTCGTTGTTCCTGCGCATCGTCGAACGGGTCGACCGCCGAGACATCCACCTGGCAGAAAGTTTCACCGACGACATGGTCTCGGGTCTACGGATATACCGGGCCAACATCTTCCGCACCGTTCTGTTTCCGAGCAACCGCTTCACCTCGGTGCCGACCCAGTTGCTGATACCCACTCGCGACCCGGCCGTTCGCCCGGCCTCGTTCTCGGACATCGACCAGTGGGCCGCCGAGGTCGACATCCGTCGAGTGAAGTCCGGGCACTGGCTTCCCTTCAAGAACCCCGAGCTGGTGGCCTCGGCCACAACAGCTTTCATCGACAAGCACACAGCAAAGGATTAGCCGTGGACCCCCTCGATCCAGGTGTCGTCTCGCTCACCGCGCGCAACGTCGAGTTCGATTGGACGGATACACCTCTGCACTGGCTTCCCGACGAGCCCGTGGCCTCGCACACGATCAGCGCCCTGAACTTGTTGCTCCCGGAAGGTGAGCGCTGGTTCTGCGCCACGTACGCCGAAGCCCTCCCGTTGATCGAGGACGACAGGCTGCGCGAAGACGTCCGTGGCTTCATCGGACAGGAGACGATGCACGCCGAGACCCACAATGTGGTGCTCTACGACTTTCTGGACACCCATGGCATAGATCCTCGGCCGTTCGCTGCGCAGGCAGAGTTCCTGATGCGACGTGTCCTCGGTCCACGCCCCGGCCGCTCACCGAGGGGTGAACGTCAGCAACTCGTCGAACGTATTGCGTTGATCGGTGCCATCGAGCACATGACGGCATTTCTGGGTGACTACGCACTCAATTCGCGGTGGGACACACTGGGCGGCGACCCCACCATGATCGATCTCTATCGATGGCACGGTGCCGAGGAGGTCGAGCACCGGAATGTCGCACACGATGTCGCCCAATACTTCGGCGTCGGCTATTTCCGACGCAACATCGCCATGATCATTGCGTTCGTCGGGTTCTTGATACTCATGCTCCGCGGCACGAAGTACATCGTTCGACAGGACCCGTCGTTGAAGAACCGGGGATACCTGCGCATCTTCGTCGCCTGGATGGGCGCGATGAGGCGTGACGCATTGCCATCGCTTGCGCATCTGACCTGGGGAGTCGCACGATATCTCAACCCTTCCTACTCGCCGGAACACGAGGGCAACACCGCGCAGGCGGTGGCCTACCTGGCCTGGTCTCCGGCCGCGCGAGCGGCTGCGCGATGACAAGCGCACGTCCGGTGCCCACGGCCGTCCCGCCGGATCTGTACGGACGCCGCCGCCGGGATCTGTTTCTCGGTGTCATCTCCAACCTGATGAACGCGCACATGGCCGCGGTCGGTCGGCTCCGCAGGACTATGCCCGTCGGGCAACCGGTGGACAGATCCCTCACAGTCGTCGTCAGCGACCGTAGCGTCGAGGCCCGCGACGACAACGTCGTCGCCCTGACCTTCACCCGACCGTCAGGAGACGCTCTCCCGCCGTGGCGACCCGGCGCACACATCGATCTCACGCTCCCATCGGGGCTCCGCCGTCAGTACTCGCTGTGTGGAGATCCGGCCGACGCGGACCGATACCGGATCGCTGTGCGGCGAATCCCCGATGGCGGGGGCGGGTCGGTGGAAGCGCACGACGTTCTGGACGTGGGGACCGAGATCGTGATTTCGGAACCGCGCAACGCGTTCGCTTTTGCCGTGCCGGGCTACGGATCGCCGGCCCGGCATCTGCATTTCGTTGCCGGCGGTATCGGGATAACCCCCATCCTGCCGATGCTGCGCCTCGCAGACAGCCTCGGCATCAGCTGGTCGATGGTCTACACCGGTCGCAGCACCGATTCGTTGCCGTTCGTGCCGGAGGTGCTCGCATTCGGTGACAAGGTGACTGTCCGCACCGATGATGTCGACGGCCTACCGACCTCCGCCGAACTTCTCACCGGCATCCGCCCGTTCGCAGCGATCTATGCCTGCGGACCCCCGCCGATGATCGGTACGTTGCGGACCGGTGCCGATGCCCTCGCCGACTGCGAGTTCCATTTCGAGAGATTCTCGGCACCGACGATCGTCGACGGTCGAGCGTTCACGGTCGAACTCGCCCGATCCGGTCGAGTGGTCGACGTGCCCGCCGACGTCTCTGCACTCGACGCGATCGTTGCGGCGCAACCCGACACCACGTACTCCTGCAGACAAGGATTCTGTCGCACGTGCATCGTCGGAGTGCTGAGCGGTACACCGGATCATCGCGACGGCGCTCTGACCGATGCCGAGCGAGCGGACCACATTCTGATCTGCGTATCACGCTCGCAGGGCGAACGGCTCGTGCTGGACCTCTGACCCTTTTCAGGACCACATCCCGAACCAGAAGGAGCACCAACGATGCACGACTTCGATCTCGTCGTAGAGAACGGGCTGTGGTTCGACGGCACCGGTGCCGAAGGGCGGATGCGCAACCTGGGCATTCGCGACGGACTCGTTGCCGAAATCTCCGCCGACCCGCTTCCCGTGGGTCGTGACACCGACGTTCTCGATGCCCGGGGAAAGTGGGTGATGCCCGGATTCGTCGACATACACACGCATTACGACGCAGAGGTACTCGTCGATCCACTGCTGCCCGAGTCGGTTCGGCACGGGGTGACGACCGTTGTCATCGGCAATTGCTCGCTCTCGACCGTGTTTTCCACCCCGGAAGAATGTGCGGATCTGTTCAGTCGAGTCGAGGCGATACCTCGTCAGTCGATGCTCGACATTCTCGACGATCACCGAAGCTGGACGAGTCCCTCCACCTACGTGTCGGTACTCGAATCGCTGCCGCTCGGTCCCAACGTCGCGGCGTTCATCGGTCATTCCGACATCCGTACCACGGTCCTGGGAATGTCCAAGGCCACCTCGACCCGCTACCGCCCCAGCGCATCCGAGCTCGATGCAATGGGTGACATGCTCACCGAGAGCCTCGATGCCGGGTTCCTGGGCCTGTCGTCGATGACCAACAAGCTCGACAAGATCGACGGCAAGGAATTCCGGTCCAGGTCACTGCCCTCGACGTACTCGCGGTGGCGCGAACTGCGTTTCCTGAACCGGATTCTGCGTGATCGCGGACGAATCCTGCAGAGCGCACCGACCATCAACTTTCATCCCAACATCGCCGCGTTCTTCGCCGAGAGCTCCGGTTTGAGCGGCCGCCCCAAGCTGAAGACGTCGTTGCTCTCGGCAGCGGATTCCAAGGCGTATCCACCGATCGTCTACCTCATGCTTGCCGTGGCTCCGCTGCTGAACAAGTTCGCCAAGACCGACTTCCGCTGGCAGCACCTACCGGTTCCGTTCACGGTATACGCCGACGGTATCGACCTCGTCGTGTTCGAGGAGTTCGGTGCCGGCGCCGCCGCATTGCATCTGCAGGACGAAGTGGAACGAAACGAACTGCTGCGCAACGAGAATTACCGCCGATGGTTCCGCAAGAACTACGACGACAAACTCAGCCCTCGTATCTGGCACCGAAATTTCTACGACGCGGTGATCGTGGCGAGCCCCGATGCATCCATGGTCGGCAAGACATTCGGCCGACTGGCCGATGAGCGGGGAATCCACCCCGTCGATGCCTACCTCGATCTGGTTGTGCTGTACGGAAAGTCGCTGCGTTGGCGGACGACGATAGCGAACGACCGGCCCAAGTATGCGGACAGACTGGCCCGAAGTTCCGGAGTGCACATGGGTTTCGGCGATGCCGGGGCACATCTGCGCAACATGGCGTTCTACAACTACCCGATTCGATTGCTGAAGCGAGTGCACGACACCGGCTTCATGAAGGTCGAGCACGCCGTGCACCGACTGACCGGTGAACTGGCCCAGTGGTTCGGAATCGATGCCGGTCATCTACGGCTCGGTGACCGTGCCGATCTGGTGATAGTCGACCCATCGGGACTGAACGCGAGTGTCGACGGCGTGTACGAGGCACCGATCGAACAATTCGGCGGAATCTCTCGCATGGTCAACCGCAACGACGAAGCGGTCGACGCAACCGTCGTTGCCGGAGAAGTCGTGTTCCGCGGCGGGCGATTCACTGCGGGCAAGAACGGCGGTAAGACCGGCCGCTTCCTCAGAGCCGGTGCGTATTCCAGAGACATCGACTCGACCGAACAATTGATCAGGAGTGCACTGTGAGCGTCAATTTCTTCGTCACCGGCGGAACCGGATTCCTCGGCAGGCGAGTGGTCCAGGAGATACTCGATCGGGATCCATCGGCCTCGGTCCACGTGCTGGTGCGAGCGGGATCGCTGGATCGCGTTGCGTCCCATCACCGGGTGCTGCCGATCATCGGGGATCTCACCGAACCGGGTCTCGGTATCGACGACGGGGTGTTGCCGGACCGTCTCGATCACGTCGTGCATCTCGGTGCGGTCTACGACCTGACCGCGGGTGACGATCAGGCCGTGACGAACGTGGAGGGAACACGCGAGGTAGCGCTCCTGGCCCTGCGCACCGGTGCCGTCATGCACCACGTGTCGTCCATCGCAGTCGCGGGCGATTTTCGGGGACGATTCACCGAGCACGACTTCGATCTGGGGCAGGGCTTTCCGACTGCCTACCACCGCACCAAGTTCGAGGCGGAGAAGCTCGTGCGAGGCATGGACGGACTCGAGTGGAAGGTCTATCGCCCGGCAGCGGTGATCGGAGATTCGAGAACCGGCGAGATGGACAAGATCGATGGTCCGTACTACTTGTTCGGCGCGTTGAAGTTGCTCTCCGCGCTCCCTGCCGGTCTTCCGGTGGCTGTGCCCGCTATCGGCGCGACAAATCTGGTTCCGGTCGATGTGGTCACTCGCGCGCTGGTGCATCTGATGCTCACCGACACCGGGACGGAGCGGGTGTTCCATCTCGTCAACCCCACACCTCAGCCCGTGCGCGAGGTGTACAAGGCATTGGCTTCTGCGGCCGGAGCTCCGCATCCGGTCGCCTCGCTGCCCGGGTCCGTGGGGCGATTCGCGTTGCGAAATCCTCGTCACCGGCAGCTACGGCTGCTCCGGTCGGCGGTACTGAGACGTCTGGACCTACCGAGCGTCGTGCTCGAGCACTTCGCGATCCCCACCGAATTCTCCTCCGCGATAACGTCGTTGGCCCTGAGGGGGAGTGACATCACGTATCCGCCGCTCGCCGACTACGCCACCGGTCTGTGGACGTATTGGTACAACCACCTCGATCCCACTCGCGCCCGGCGCCCGTCCACCCGGGGGCCGTTGGTGGGCCGACACATCGTTATCACCGGGGCGTCGTCGGGCATCGGCCGCGCGACTGCGATCAGGGTGGCCGAAGACGGCGCCCTCGTCGTACTGCTGGCCAGAAACGAAGAACAGTTGATGGCAACGGTGAACGAGATCCGCAGCAACGGTGGGCGGGCGTTCGGTTACGTGTGCGACGTGACGGACACAGAGGCCGTGGACGCCACCATCATTCGTATTCTCGCCGACCACGGTCACGTCGACATGCTGGTCAACAATGCCGGCCGATCCATTCGTCGCTCCCTTGCTCGGTCGACGGATCGGTTCCACGACTTCGAGCGAACCATGGCCGTGAACTACTTCGGTGCCGTCAGAATGACCATGGGTCTGCTTCCGCAGATGCAGGCACGCAGATTCGGCCACGTGGTCAACATCTCCAGTGCTGCGGTGCAGAATCACGCGCCCAGGTTTGCCGCCTACGTGGCGAGCAAGTCGGCACTCGACGGATTCAGCGAGGTGGCAGCGACCGAGCTGTTGCACGAAGGGATCACGTTCACCACCATCCACCTCCCGCTGGTCGATACGCCGATGATCTCCCCGTCCGACGGCTATCACGCCGGACCGATCACGAGTCCCGAGACGGCGGCCGCCATGGTGGTGCGGGCTCTGGTCAAGCGACCTAGGAGAATCGACGTTCCTCTCGGCACGATCGGCGAATGGGGACATACGTTCACACCGCGCTTGAAGCTGTGGATCGCGAGCGCCATGCATCAGGCCATGGGCGACTCACCGGCTGCCCGGGGTGCGTTGCGGGCCGACATGTCCGACACCGCGGTGCTCGAGGCCGTGCCCGCATCGGATCGACGCGATCGGCACGCGCCCAAGCCCTTTCGTCGTCTCGCTGCGATGGTTCCCGGCGCGCAGTGGTAGACCCTCCGGCGTCGTAGTTCGGGAAACGGCGTGGATCCGTCCCGTCTGGATAGTCGGATTCGATTCCGATGCAGGCAAATTCGACTCTGCTGGCATCAAGTGAAAATGCATCTTGTCAGATAGGTGTGGTGTGGCTTACGCTGATTCTCGGAAGCCACTCGGCTCACTCTCACTCTCTCGCGGGTACTTCGTCGGGACAGCAGAACGGATATCTCATCCAATGATCGATTCAGGTGGTCGGTGGGCGCGACGCGCTCAGGTAATTCTCTTGGTGGTCGGGGCAGTGCTGGCCGGGGGAGGAGTCGCAGAGGCGAATCCGCAATTCCCACCGGCCTTTCCGTCGGACCAGAATCAGCTGCCACAGCTACCGTCGGAACCGCAGTTGTACGAGGTGCTGCCTGTGCCGGTCCCCGACGAGGATCCCTGGTACGACGACCCGTCGGATATCGAGAACTTGGAGCCTGGTGCAGTGGTGCGCACGCGTGAGGTGCAAACGCGCATTCTGGGTATTCCCTTTCCCGTCTACACCCGGCAAATTCTGTACCGGACATCGGACGTGCACGACACACCGACCGTGACTGCGACGACGGTTGTCGTTCCGGGAATTCCGTGGACGGGAAGCCCGCGACCCGTGGTGTCTTTCCAGGAAGCGATAGATTCCACCGACTCGTCGTGCAACCCTTCCTTCACCCTTCAGGTCGGAACGATGAAAGAGTCTGCGCTGCTTGCGGGGTGGTTGGCGCAGGGATTTGCCATCAACATTCCTGACTTCGATGGCAAGAACAACACGTTCAACACGTACGACGAGGGCAAGATGGTGCTCGACTCGCTGCGGGCGATGAAGAACGAGATGAGCCTGGGGTTGTCGGAATCCGCGATTGCCCTGTACGGCTACTCGGGCGGCGGTTCGGGATCGTTGCGTGCTGCCGAACTTCGGCAGAGCTACGCGCCGGACATCGCGTTGAGTGGTACGGCGATCGGCGGGACGCCCGGCGATCTCGTGACGCTCTCGAACTACGCGACCGAACCCCAGACGGGAATTGCAGGCACCGGGAACTTCACGATGTGGCTCGGATTCGCTGCGCTCTCGCGTCAATATCCCGAAGTCTTCGACAGCAGTGAATTGTTGACCGTGGAAGGTCAGCAGTTGGTGGCCGATCTGGAGAGCCGCTGCGTCTACAGCGCAGCCCTCACCGGCGTGTATCGGCCGATCAGCGAATACTTCCAACCCGGAAAGTCTCTGGCGACCGCACCGGGAGTCCTGAAGGTGCTGCAAGACAACAGTCTCGGACAGCACATTCCGGACAGTCCGATCCTGTGGTGGCACGGAGTGTGGGATGAGCTCATTCCGCAGTCTTCGGTTCTGCCGACGGTGGAAAAATACTGGGCGAGCGGAGCCGATCTCCGGTTCTACACCTCACCGATACCGGAACATCTCGTGAACTCCACAGTCGGTTTTCCGCCGGCGGTGGCATGGATTTCTGCCGTGCTTCGCGGACTTCCCCCCGGCCCGACCTTCAAGGCGGATTTCGCGCCACTGCCGGAGGGATTTCCAGGAAGTTGAGGTGACGTTGGTTCGGTTGGTCAGCCGCCGTCGGCCCGTGTGTCAGCGGGGCGAATGCGCCTGCGGGGCAAGTGAGTTACCCGGAGCGATGCGGCCGCAGTTGCTCGGAGCGGGGCGATCTGCGAATCGATCCGTCAACCATGCCAACGCGCCGGGAAGCCACAGGGCTGCACCGACGGTGTGGCTGATGGTGTCGTACTCGTCGTACTGAATGGACAGGCCGGCGTCGCAGTACTTGTTCATCAGGCTGCGGACGTCGCCGGCAACCATGACGCCGTCCCCGGGTCCGGTACCCATAGGCCCGGGAAGGGTGCCCTCGAGGATTCCGTTCGAGGCCTGCGCTACGAACATCGGGATGGTGGGAGTTGGAGCCTGTCCCATGTTGATCTTGTTGACCACATCGACGAACTCGGGAACCGAATTGGGGTCGGCGAACTCCGGGGTGACCACGTCCGCCCACTTCAGGCCCGGATATTGGAACAGCACGTTCAGGATCGACGCGTCGTCCACGTGCGCGAAGAGGTCGCGTCCACGGTCGTTGTAGTACGGACCGAAGTCGATGTCGTAGGCACGTCCGAGGCCGATGATCGCCATACCTGCGACGCCTGCCCATCCGATACTTCCTTCGATGTAGCGCAGGTTCTTGGCCGGATCGACCAGCAATCCGCCTTGGGCGGCACCGATCAGGTTGTCGTCGATGTCAGGTGCGTAGCTGGGGGCGAGGATGGCCGCCCAGTTGGTTGCGATCGCACCACCCGAGTACCCGATCAGCCCGATCTCTGCGTCGTCGTCGATGCCCGTCTCCGGTACTCGCTGGGACGCCCTCAGTGAGTCGAGAGTCATCTGCCCGTATTCGGGCCCTGCGGCGAAATTCGCTGTGGGGCCCTGGGTATCGGCAACGACGACGGTGTACCCGAGGAGGAGGAGAGGTGCCAGGATGGCAGCTTCACCCGATGCGACCACACCGCCGACCGCGACGTTGCGGCCGCTCGGCGTCAGACCGAGCAGCGGTGTGTTTCCGGCTATGGCGCGTGAGGGGCCGTCGTCGGGATTGAGTGAGTCGTAGGCGGATTGGTACGCGACCACTTTGTCGGGTTGCGCGTTCGGTGGCCGCAGAATGGAGGTGACGTTCGCGACGGGACGGCCCTGCGAGTCCGTCGATCTGTACAGAATCTGGATTGCTTGCAGAGGCGTCGGCACGTTCACCACGTGATACGGAACGGTCCGAGTCGCGAGAACAGCTCCGGGTTCGAGATCTGCGAGCGCAACCTCGCCGGAGTACCGGAAGAACGGATCCTGAACCGGCGCTGACGTTGCCGTCGGTGCGGCAACAACTCCGATAGCCCCCACACAGGCAATTGCCAACAGTCGCCGCAGCGTCGAACCAACCATTCGATCTCCCCCGACCCACACGCCTCCGAATGTGAGGCGCATCACGTGTTGTTACCGGTGGGTAAGATAGCACACGAATTTTGTGGATTCTGCCGAATCGACGCTCCGTCACAGTCTTCGGGATTGCGGGGTAGCGGCGGTGTGGTGTGGCGGGAGTGTTGGTTCTCTCCGAGGCTTCCCGATGCGTCGACGCATCTCGGCGGCCTCGTCTTCCAGGCTGCTTCGGGAGATCACCGTGCCCATGCAGACGGCCAGCATGGTCGACACGACCAGCCATAGAAGAAAAGCGATGTAAACGACGAGCCACATCGTGCACCTTCTCTCGCTGCCACACAGCACATAAGCCATCACCGGATGGTTCATCGACAACTGGCATGCTAGCAGGGTGCATGTCCGGGCGCATCGCGTGACCTGGGGAACCTCACGGCAGCACGCCCGGCTCGCTACCGCCGTTCGTTGTCCAACTGCACAACCGGATGCGACCGGGGGTACGCGAATGTCCGATGGACCACGGCGCTGTGCCGGTGATGAACTGAACGAGTCCTGTCACGCACTCGATGACGGGACCGAGCGCGAACGCGGTTGCAGCAGTTGATCGACAGAGACGGAGGCGTCGATGCGTAACTCGACCGAGGATGCGATGCTGCTCGATTTCGCGGCGCAATGGCAGCCGTACGGCGGTCCCGAGGCGTCCGAGATCTTTCTCCGGTTCGGCATCGGGCGCGGTGAATTCCGAGCCCGAGTCCACCGGGCACTGATACGTACCGGCGCTGTCGACATGGACATCAAGGTCTATCGGAGCCTGCTGCGATATGCGACCGGATGACGGCGAGATCGTCGTTCGCTCGGTCGTGATCCACCAGAGCTGCCCTGGCCAGTTCGACCAGGGTGTCGACGTACGGCGCGAAAGTGGCATCGGGCGAAGGTGCAAGTGCCCATTCCTGGGCAAAGATGTTGGCAGCACCGATAATTGCGAGAACGACCAGCCGATAGTCCCTGTCCGCCAGTTCCCCTCGGGCCGCCGCAGCCGATGCAAGTCCACCGAACATATCGACGATCACGTCTCGCTGGCGGGTTCGCCACAACTCGATATCGGTGCTGACGCCGACGACCTCGACGTAACAGACGCGAGCTGCTGTGCGGGTGTGGCACGTGACGTCGAGATACGCGCGAATCGCGGCTTCTATCGATGTCGTCACCGGTTGCGGGCCGGTCGCACCGATGGCATCACGCGCCGCGTCTTCGCCGCTGCGGTTCAGTGACGTGACGAGCAGCTTGAGCAACTCCGAGCGACTGCCGATCTCGCGATAGAAGTGTCGCGTCGAGACATTGGACTCGGAGCAGAGCATGCCTATCGTCGTCGCGGCGTATCCGTGGGTGCCGAACAGCGTCAGGGCTGCGTCCAACAGTCGGGTGACACGCTCGGATGCGCGCTCCTCCGCAGATCTGCCTGCATACTTCCTGTCGGACATGACGCGAGCTTACTGACCGGTGTTGTGGGCGGTCAGCTCGTCGAGCGCAGCCTGCACTTTTCTCGGGGAGCGCGCGCCGATCTCGAGGCGTACGCCGCCGTGAGGGAACGTCGGTCGAAGTCCAGACCCGATCCCCTCGACGCGAGTAGGACGAGGGCGATGACTCCTGCGGCCCCGACCACCACAGGAGTCATCGGGTACTGGTTCCGGGCGCGATGGGGGTGCAGCCAACGGAGGGAGTGAAGTTCATGAGGGGTTCCTGTCTTCGGTATGCCTTGAAGACTGTCATTGACACCACCACTCGTCAATGGCACATTATGTGATGTAAGTCGCGATCCGCTGCTCAGTCGGTCGACATTGCGATGGTGTTCGGCAAGACAGTGAGGCGTGGCGTGGCGAAAAGCCCAGGTAGGTGGCCCGAGGTCGACGATACTGTCGACAACTTCAAGGACGTTCTCATCATCGGTGCCGGCATATCGGGCGTCGGCGCCGCATATCGCTTGCAGGAGATGGCTCCGGAGCTGAGCTACTCGATCCTCGAGGGCCGCGAGCGGGCAGGCGGTACCTGGGATCTGTTCAAATACCCCGGAATTCGGTCGGACAGCGACATCTTCACGTTCTCGTTCCCGCACACGCCGTGGCAGGGAGACACTCTGCTCGCGCACGGCGAAGACATCCGCAACTACATCGTCGATACCGCCTACGCCAATGGTATCGACGAGCACACGCATTTCTCGACCATGGTCACTGCGGCGAACTGGGATTCGTCGACGGACCTGTGGACGGTCGACGCGCTGACGAACGGTGTTCCCACTACCTACCGCAGTCGATTCGTGTTCCTGTGCACCGGCTACTTCGACTACTCGGGTGGGTACACCCCCGATCTTCCCGGGCTCGAGGAGTTCAGCGGGCAGGTGGTGCACCCCCAGCAGTGGCCGGAAGGGCTCGACCACACGGCAAGAGGGTCGTCGTGATCGGAAGTGGCGCAACCGCAATCACATTGGTGCCCTCTCTGGCGGCCGACGCCGCGTCGGTGACGATGCTGCAGCGTTCACCCACCTACATCGCGTCACTACCGATGACCGATCCGTTCACCACGATCACCAAGCGCCTCCTGCCGGACTCGCTGGCGCACAGTGCATTGCGGTGGCGCAATGCACTGTTGATGGTCGGCTCGTACCAGTTGTGTCGACGGGCACCGAAGACGGCCCGCAGGGTGTTCCGGGCGATGACGAAGGCGCAGCTGCCGCGTGGATACGACGTCGACAAGCATTTCAAGCCGACCTACGCCCCGTGGGACCAGCGTCTGTGCGTCGTGCCGGACGGCGATCTCTTCAAGGCCATTCGTTCCGGTCGCGCGACGGTGGTGACCGACCGGATCTCCGGTGTTACCGCCGACGGTATTCGCGTGGAATCGGGAGAGGAGATTCCTGCCGACATCATCGTCACCGCAACGGGGTTGAAGCTCCAGGCCTTCGGCGGAATCGAGCTGTCCCTGGACGGAACGCGGTTCGAGGCGCACGACAAGTTCGTCTACAAGGGCCACATGCTCGAGGATGTGCCCAACGTTGCCTGGTGCATCGGGTACACGAATGCTTCGTGGACGCTCAAAGCCGACATGACGGCCCAGGCGGTAGCGAAACTGTTGGTGTACATGCGATCTCACGGATACACCCACGCGACCCCGGACCGTCAGGGCAAGGCCGTGGAATCTCGTCCGGTCGTCGATCTCGCCTCCGGCTACGTCACGCGGTCTCTGAACGAACTCCCCAAATCAGGGACGGAGCGCCCGTGGTCGGTACGCCAGAACTACATTCTCGACAGAATAGACGCGCGCTTCGACGATCTGACGGAATCGATGACGTTCGGCCGTGCGGCGCAACCGAAGGTGGCCGGATCGAACCCGTCGGGTATGGAGAACGTGTACCGCATCGAGCCGAGAAAGATTGGTATGCAGTGACTTCGGACATCGATGGGCTGACTCTGGCGCACACGATCCGGGGTGAGGGCCCGACGTTGGTACTCATCCACGGCATCGTGCACCGGCAACATGCGTGGGACAGTGTCGTCGAAGACACTGGCACGGCACCGGCGAGTGGTGACGGTGGACCTGCCCGGCCACGGTGATTCGCCGGAGCTCCCCACCGAGGAGTTCGACCTCGGCCCGTGGATCGTCGCCGAACTCGAGCGGTTCCTCGAGCACGTGGCGGTGGACGGTGAGAAGCCACATGTGGCCGGGAATTCGTTGGGCGGATACTTCGCACTCGAACTCGCCGCCCGTGGGTCGGTCGCCTCGGCCACCGCGCTGTCTCCGGCCGGCTTCTTCCGCGGACACTGGGATCAGACACGTGCGCTGCTCGTGTTCCGATTGCTGCGCGCGTTGTCCCGAGCGATCAGTCCGATCGCACCGGCCGTGATGCGTTCGGTCGTCGGTCGCACGATCGCCAATGGCGTCTTCTACGCCAAGCCGTGGCGAGTTCCCGTGGCCACGGCCACCATCGACGCGCTCAGTATCACCACCAACCGCGCGATCGACGCGGCGGGTAACGCAGTGCCGCGCTTCAGCATTCCGGTTGACGAGTCCGTTCCTGTCACGGTCGCGTGGGGCCGTCGCGACTGGGTTCTGCCGGTGTATCAGGCACCGCTGGTGCGTCGAACATTTCCGCAGGCCGACGTGACGACGTACTCGGGGCTCGGGCACGTACCGATGTCGGACGATCCGGAACTGGTGGCGTCCATTCTGTTGAGGGGATCTCGAACCGTCTCGCAGTCGGCGTGAGCGTGCCGGAGAAGGTCGACGGGCGAAGCCTCCGGTGGCGCGATCACCGGATCACCCGGCGGCGTGAACTGCTCGACTGCACTCTGGCCGCGATTCGTCAGCAGGGGCACGACATCGGCATGGACGACATCGCCTCGGCGAACGGCGTCTCGAAAACCGTGCTGTACAAGCACTTCGCCGACAAGAAGGGCCTGGCGGACGCTGCGATGGCGCGATACGTCGAGACGGTGCTGGTGCCTGGTATCCAAGACGCGATGTCCGACGACCTCGACGAGTACCACCTCACCCGCGCAGTGATCTCCGCCTACGTCACGACTGTCGCCACCGATCCCGAGATCTACATCTACGTTCACGCCAACAACGCCGTCTCCGGCAACCGAGACGTCATCACCGCCGCGGAGGGACTGATCGCAGAATTGCTGGCCGGTGTCATCGCCGACAGATTTCGAGAGCGACAGTTCTCCACGGCCGGCTCGATGCCCATCGCCTTCGCGATGATCGGTGCCGTTCGGCTGGCGTCACACTGGTGGATCTTCGATCGGACCATGACGGTGGACGAGCTCGTCGACTACCTCACCATGATGGTGTGGGGTGGAATCGCGGGTATAGCGCGCGCCGCGGGATCCGCTGCGACGTTCACGTCGGCACCTCACCCGTTGACGCTGGAGAGCTGAGCGTCCTCGCCGTCGGTGATCTGTTTCAACTCGTCGCCGGTCGCGAATTGTGTTGCGCCGTTCACCTTCATTGCAGTCGGGGTAACTCGGCGAACGCAGTGAGGTCGGACATGACACGGCGGTCGATCTTGCCCGTGGTGGTGCGAGGGAGGTGGTCGACGAACACCACGTCGCGCGGAGCCTTGAAGCGGGCGAGTTCGGTTCGGATGTACGTTCGGACGGCCTCCGCAGTCAGAGTCGGATTCGATCGCACGATGACCGCAGACAAGCGCTGACCGAACTCGTCGTCGGGTACGCCTGTCACGGCCGCTTCTTCGATGTCGGGATGCGCGTACAACGTTGCTTCGATTTCGCCGGGAAACACGTTCTCGCCGCCGGAGACGATCATGTCGTCGTCCCTGCCGTCGACGAACAACAGCCCGCTCGAATTCCAATGCCCTACATCGCCGGTGGACATCAGGCCGTGTGCGAAGGCCTTGTTCCCACCGGACGAGTAGCCCTGGAACGAGATGGAGTTTCCGACGTGGATGGTGCCCCTGCGGTCAGGTTCGGACACCACGTCACCGTCGGCGTCGATCAACTTCACGACGATGCCGAGGGGTGGACGCCCCACGGTTCCAGGACCCGCCAGCCAATCTGCCGGAGTGGCGACAGTGGCCGTTCCGGTCTCGGTACAACCGTAGTAGTTGTAGATGACGGGGCCGAACTTCTCGATGGCGCGGTTGCCCAGACTCGGAGCGAGAGCTGCTCCTGCAGTGAAGATGACGCGCACGCTCGAGGTGTCGTGAGTGTCGATGTCGGGGGAGCGGAGAATGCGGTGCAGCATCGTCGGCACCAGGACGACGGCCTCACACCGGTGAGATTCGATCTGGCGCAGAGCCTTCGCGGCATCGAAACGCCCGTGAAGTACTACGGTGCATCCCAAATTGATGGCAATGATGAACTGAGACAAAGCAGTTCCATGGAAAAGGGGAGCGCACAGGAGAACAGTCTGACCGGTCTCCAGTGGCACTCTGTCGAGAAACTGCGCCGAAGCGAAAGGCGAGTCCACCTCACGCGGTGCGCCCTTGGGGGTTCCCGTCGTCCCCCCGGTCAGCAGCACGAACTGGCCCTGGCGCGAGGGCACCGGCAGCGCAGTGTCGATGCTGTCGTCACCGATTCCGTCCATCGCGGTTCCGAGCCGGGTGATGTGCGGCGGTAATTCGGCAAGAACGGCATCGAATTCCTGGTCCTGTACGACTGCAGAGACCCGTTCTCGCACTGCAACATCCGCAAACTGCCGAGCGCTGAATCCGGTGTTCATCAGCACCAGCCTGGCTCCGAGTTTGGCTGCCGCGATCATCGCCAGCACCAGACCGCGGTGATCACGGCACAGCACGGCAATGGTCGCTTCTTCGCTCAGGCCGCATGCATGCCAGTTGTGGGCGATGGCGTTGGTGGCACGGTCGACCTCCCGATAGGTCAACGGACCGGCATCGTCGATGATCGCGACCCGGTCTCCGTGCCACCTGGCTCCGGTGGTGATTCCACTGGCGATCGGTCCGAGAGTGCGCACTGCTCTGGACTTCTGCCGAACGCGCAGCGGACGCTTCAGATCGATGATTCCACTGCGCTGCATGACTGCGATCTGGCGAGCTCGCAGCACTGTGGACTCCAAGGCTGGGTATGTGGACATCGAAACGTGAGCCCCCTCGGTGTTTCCGTCGCATCGATGAGACGGGTGAATTCGGTGTGCCACCGATCTCACAGCAGCTCGAACCGTCCGCACAGTGACGATCCGACGATGCTGAACATCCACTGTTGTGCATAGTGCCAACGGGTGGAAGTGTGAACGGATGGACGACGATTCGGTGCCAGGTTCGGAGTCCGCAGTCAGCGAGCGCGTTGCGGCAGTCATCGGTTGGTACGCAAGCCAGGGCGGACCGTCGTATCGTCGTGTGCCCAGTGAGCTGGTGGCACACGAATTCTTCGACGGAATCGAGTTGAACGTCAAAGCACTGTTGGCGTTCATCGAGAGCGGAAAGATGCCGACCGCGCACGATCTTCGGCCGGTGACCGAACTCGCTATGGCGCGCTTGGCCAACGGGGCAAGTCTGCAGGAGGTGATCGGGTCCTACCAGGTGGTGTCCGCCGACCTCTGGCGTCGGTTCATCTCCGAATCCGACCCGTCCGAGCGCGAAGGCCTGCTCGAACTGATGCCGAAGGTCACCGACTACATCTTCAACGTCGTCACCCTCATCGCCACCGAAGCTGCGCACCGGTCGGCCGATCCTCGCTCCGAGGCACGCGAGCGGGACCGCGCGGCCGTCGATGCTCTGCTCGCCACCGGTGAGGCGACGGGGCCTTTCGAAATCGATCACCCGTGCTTCGTGATCGCCGTGTTCACGCTCGCAGGTTCACCGGGTGCCGGCTCGTCGGTCGCTGCACTCAAGTCCGGAATCGAATCGATTCCCGATGTGCGAATTCGACTCGACCTCAACGGATGGGTGGCGGTCCACTGGTCGGCGCAGGGACGCGAGGCTGCCACAGTCGATTTCAGGAACGCGGTCGAACTCGCGCACGACGCCGCGGCAGTGCGGTGCTGGGCAGGTATCGCAGCGTCGACCACCGCCCACGGCGTGCCCGACGCGTACCGCGTGGCGCGAGGCCTGTCCGGCGCGGCACACAAACTGGACAGACCCGAATTCGTCGCCGATCTGGCGCACCTGACCGTCGAATATCTGGGTGCCGCATCGGGGCCCGATCTGCCTGCCGTCGCAGAACTCGTGGAGCCACTGGCGAATGCAGATCCGATTTTCGAGCAGACTCTGCGAATCTTCCTGGACGAGAACTGCAACCAACTCGCCACGGCCCGTCGCATGCACGTGCACCGAAACTCGGTCACCTATCGGTTGGGCAAAGTGCAGGCATTGACCGGCTTGAATCCGATGGTGTTCAGCGAGGCATCGTCGCTGCACGCTGCACTCGTCGCCCGCGACATGATGTGAGTCTGTTGTCGAAGTGCACAACTGGGCACTGCCATTACTCATGCTTCGACTGTGGCCCCTCAGATCGGCTCGTGTTGCACTGGACGCACCGTCGCGCGTGGTAACTCGGGTAGTCGGCGTCGGGTGGAGCGATTGTCGGAGAGGATCTTCGATGGATATTTCAGGAACGACAGCAGTGGTGACAGGGGCGGCGTCGGGACTCGGTGCGGCGGTTGCTCGCCGGCTCGTCGACGGCGGAGCACAGGTGCTGGGGCTCGATGTGCCCTACTCGATCGAACGCGCCGGAGACCGCGTGCCCGACGGCATCACCTTGGTCGCAGCAGACGTCACCAGTGAGGCGGAGGTGCAGGCGGCGCTGAGCGCGCTGACCGGTTCTGCCCCTCCGCTACGGGTGGTGGTCAATTGTGCGGGAGTGGGGTGGGCCGGTCGCATCGTGTCGAAGAACGGGCCCCACGATCTCGAGATCTTTCGCACGGTGATGACGGTCAATCTGCTCGGGACCTTCAACGTCATGCGGCTGACAGCGGATCGGATGCAGTCACTCGACCCCGTGAACGACGACGGACAGCGAGGGCTGATCGTCAACACTGCCTCGGTCGCTGCATTCGAGGGACAGGTAGGTCAGATCGCGTACGCCGCATCCAAGGGCGGCATCCATGCCATGACCGTCGTGGCGGCACGTGATCTGGCGCAGTTCGGTATTCGTGTCAACACCATCGCTCCCGGCACCGTCGACACACCGATGCTCGCGAGTATGGACGCCGGTTATCGAGCCGCGTTGGAGGCAAGCGTGCCGTTCCCCACACGACTGGGGCGACCGGAAGAGTTCGCACAGCTGGTGCAGATGTTGGTCGAGCACGACTACATCAACGGGGAAACGACTCGAATGGACGGTGCGATCCGAATGGCACCCAGGTGAGGGCGGTCAGTCGGGCAGCGTGATGTTTCGCGCGAGGGCGGCGGCCGCGACCTCGTTGGGCAGTATGTTTCGGAAGAGGAAGAGATCTCGGCCCAGTATCCAGTCGGGAGCCAGTGTGGCCGAGTATCTTTCGAAGTAGCCCAGTTGTTTGCCGAACAAGACCAACTCTTCCGGCGTCGCGACGCCCCAGCGCCTACCGGTCTCGACGAGCGACCCCACCAGCCTGCTCAGATCCAGTCGGCCGGCACCTCGGCCGAGAACCGGCTCGAACAGTTTTCGCAACTGGAGGCCGACCAGTTTGTCGCCCAACGTCGTTCCCTCGGTGATGCCCAGCATGCGGATGCGTCGCGCAGCCTCGGTGTAATTACCGTCGAACAGAGATGCACGGAACATTTCGCGCAACACGTCGCGCCACTCTTCGGGCAGCTCGCCGACGATCCCGAAGTCGAGGAACCCGACCCGTCCGTCGTCCAGCTCCCACAGATTGCCCGCGTGCACATCTCCGTGGAACGGCCCGTGCAGCACAACGGCTTCCAGCCAGACCTTCACGCCACGACGAAGCTGTAGCTCCGAGTCGACCGTGGCCGGACCGTCCGACATGATGCGGCCGACCGGAGTGCCGCGAACTCGCTCCATACAGATCACCCGAGGTCCGCAATGGCTCCAGAAGATCTCCGGAACCATCACGTGGGAATTGTCCCCGAACACGTACAGATTGTCGCGAAAACGTTCCTGGCGCAGCGCTTCTGCTGCGCTGTTGAGTTCCTGGGCCGTCAGGTCGTTGAGATCGCGGACGACGGCCGTCGCATTCGTTATACGGAAGAACTCGAAGAATCTCTCCAGCAACGCGGCTCCGGTGTATGCGACCCGGAGATCGACCCGCATGCGACGTCGAATCTCCGGCCGTTGCACCTTCACCACCGCCTCGCGGCCGTCGGGTAGCACGCAGGCGTGTACCTGCGCCACAGATGCAGCCGAGAGAGGCACGTCGTCGAACGACCGAAACAGCTCAGCAATGCTGCCGCCCAGGTCGCGCTCGACCGCGCGGCGAGCCTTGTGCGCCGGGACGGGTGGGACACCGTCGAGCAGTCGTAGACATGCATCGGCCAGAACCGGGGGAAACACGCCGGGTGACGAGGCCATGAACTGGCCCAGTTTGACGAACGTCGGCCCCAGCGCCTCGAACCCCTTCACCACACCTTCGGCGAGAGCAACCGTGAAGCGACGCCGTTTGGAGAGCCAGGACACCGGCCATCGGATGACGGCTATCGCAGCGGCAGCAACGAGGACCACGGTGATCCAGGCGGCGCGGCCCAACTCCTCGAGTCCGAAATGCGTGAGGTCCGGGTATTCGATGTCGAGGGCTTCGGGAGGCGGGCCGTCCGAGTACGGCCCCGGGGAGAACGCGTCGCCCGAACTACTGCGCGGAGCTGGGATTGGCGACGTCACTGGTCAACCACCTACCGTCTTCCTGCTTTTCGAGCGTCATGACCACTGCATTCACCGCCTGACGCGGTTCGGTGACCGTGGCGTTCGAGGCCGTCTGATCGATGATCACCAACACTTCCACCCGGTCGACGGCCGTGGACTTCGCAGCGATGTCGAGGACCTGCGCCGTCGATGTGGCACTGGCCTCCACCAGAGTCGCCTGCAAATCGCTGCTGGTCTCGGTAAACGTATCAGCCAATGACCCAGTGGCACCAGATAATACGTCGTCGACGTAGGTGTCGAACGTATCTGCACTGTAGGTGAACAACGTGATCGCGAAGGTACGAGCGGTATCGACGGCCTCGGCGCGCGAGGTGTCGAGCGAGCGTCGGTGTTCGAGCTGGTACGCGAAGACACCCGCACAGGCGATCGCGGCGATCAACGCCAGCGCCAGAGCAGACACCACTGCCGACGGCCGCCGACGTGTGCGAGCCTGCACCGCGGGCTCCTCGGGGATCTCGTCCAGATTTTCGTCGGATATCGGGTCGTCGGTTCTCAGGTCGGTCATGTGTACTCCTTCGTTGGGAAGACGGTCGAGGGGTCGGTCAGCCGCCCGTCCGCTCCTGCCCGGTAGCGCCGGCGGGGGGACCGCCGGTGTCGTCGCCTGGTGGACGAGGAACGTTCTGCGCGCCCCGAACCTGCAGCCCCGGGTCGGTGCTGTTGCAGTACATGTACTTCAGCGGCGGAGTCATCGCGGCGATGGACGGCGACACAGTGGGGTTGAGGTAGTCGCACGTGGGTCTCGGATACGGGTCGGCGACGACATTGAGCTGGTTGTCGTGGCCGGCGAGTCCGAAAGCGCCTGCGCCGGCCGACATCGCCGGGAACAGGGCCTCGATCGCGGGTGTGTGCAGGCGAGCGGCCCTGGCGATGCGGGCGAGGTTCTTCAGAAGATCCCCGCCGGCATCGCGATTCTCCCCGATGACCGCCTTGGCGGAATCGAGTCGAGCAGGGGTGTCGTCGAGCAGAGCGCGAATCTCTGCATCCGACGCAGACAACTGCTCTGCCAACGCCGTGCCGCCGACCGAGAGTCGGGTCAGATCGGGTTCGATGTCGCCGACGGTCTGCAGCAGCGTCCGACCGGTGCGAATCAGGGTGATCGTTTCGGGAAGAACGGAATCCAGACCGGTGAGCAGTGCGCCGCCGCCGTCGATGATCGCTTGCAGTTCCGCGGGCCCACCCGCCGTCGCAGCATCGAGCTCGTCGATGATCGAGGACAGCTGCGCCGGGTCGATCTGGCTCACCAGATCGGTGACACTCACGAGCATCGTGGCGAAGGGGACCGGGGTGTCCGTTCGATCCTGTTCGACCACGTCGCCGTCGGCCAGATACGGAGCATCGTCGGAATCGGGGCGGAAGTCGATGTACTGCTCGCCCGCAGCGGACAGCGCTGCCACCACGACGGTGCCGTCGGCCGGAACGCGGTGCCCGGCCGAGATGTCCAGTTGCGCTTCGACACCGTCGATGGTGATGTCGACAGCAGCTACTCGCCCGATTCGTTGCCCGCGCACGGAGACATCTCCGTTCGCCTGCACCCCACCGGATCCGTCGAGCCGCACGGTGACGCGGTAGTCGTCCGAGAGCGGATCGATGCGCAGCGCTCCGACGGTCAGGTATGCCGCCCCCACGAGAAGGACGAGCGCGAGTGCTGTGTTCGAGACGAGTACAGGATGTCGAGTCACCCAGTGGCGCAGTGTCATCGGCCGGCCCCCGTGTCGTCGGGAGACGGGGTGCCGGTGGGGGTCGGCAGTTCGACGGTCGGCGCGGGAGTGAGTCCCTGTCCGGTCACCCGACCGTACACACGGTTCAACGTGTCGGTGAGGCTGCCGACGAAGTCCTCGCCGTCCTGGGCCCCCGGCCAATGGCTCTCCGGATCGTCCAGCGCAGCCAGGCTCAGCCAGGAGAGCCGAACATAGATCGCGACGGAATTACCCTTGGTGTTCGAGGCCAGTTTCGGTGCGAGCTGCTCGAGTTGCTTCATGGCCACGTCGAGGTCGTCGCCGATCGCAGCGACCGACGAGAGCGTCTGCTCGGTGCCGACCAACAGATCACGCAGCGCCGGACCTGTTTCGTCGGTGAAGGTTGCTAGCTTGCCTGCCGCACCTCCCGCGGCGGCGATGACGTCGGTGATGCCTTTGCTGTTGTCGGCCAGCGTCTGGGTGAGTTCGGGTAGCTGCTGTGCGATCGCGTCTATCGCGTCGGTTCTGGCACCGAGAATCGAACTGAGCTCCTGCGTTCGGTCCAGCATCGAATCGATTCGATCGGTGCGCTCGTTCAGGTCCGTCACCGTGGCGGTGAGCTCGGTGAGAATGTTCGACGCGTCGGCGCTCCGACCGTCGATCGCCGTGCCCAGTTCTGCGATGATGGTCTGCAGTCTGCTGACCCCACCGCCGTTGACGACGAGCGACGCCGAGGCGAGCAGTTCCTCGACACTGGCACCCGCGGAGGTGGAGGTGATATCGATGGTCGAATCGGGTTGCAGCCGAGGGGTATCGGGTCCTGTGCCGGGCGAAGACAGAGAGACGAAGACATCTCCCAGCGGAGTCGCCTGTCGCAGTTCGGCCCGTACGTCGCTCGGAAGGTTCACGCCCGACCGAATGGCCATCTGTACCCGCGCCGTGTAGTTCTCGGCGTCGATCTCCTGGACCTGACCGATGTCGACCCCGCCGAGTTTGACCTTCGCCTGCTGAGGCAGGTTGAGTGCATCGGTGAAAACGGCGTCGATGCGGTACGAGTCGGCACCGACCCCCGGGCTCGGCAGCGGCAGGTCCTCGAGGGTGGTACTGCAGCCGGCGAGAAGTGCCGTCGCCGAGATCGCTGCGATCGGCATCGTCCAGTACTTCACGGCTGACTCAGCCCCAGCAGCGAGGCCGAGATGCCGAAGTCCGGTCCGAAGTCGTACACGCGGCCGGTACGGCAGCCCTCCGACTTCGACTGGATTCGCTGGCAGAACTCGTTGACCAGTTCGGTATCGAACAGCGTTCTGTCGGTGAGGAAGTGGACGCGCAGAGCTCTGGAGACCGGATCGGTGGCGTTCTCGAGATTGCGGAACAGCGTCGGTGCCGTGTCGATCGTCTCCGACAGTTCACGGCTGTGGTCGGTCAGTCCCGCGACCGTGGTCTCCAAGTTGGCGAACAGTGCAGGAAAGGACTCTCGGTTCGCGTCGATCAGGCCCGTCAGTCGACTCGTCAGCCGATTGATCTGCGCGACGGTTTCTCCGAGCGCGGCCGACTGATCACCTGCTTCACCGATCACCTGCGCCATGTCCGTCGAGAAACCACGAATCTGCGTATCATTCTCTGCCGCAACGCGGGTCAGCTCACTGACCGAGGTGATCAGGCGGGTCAAGGAGTCCTTGTTGTCCACCCCGACCGCCAACGCTGCGGACAGATCGTCGAGAGTGGACCGGATCTTGGCCCCGTTTCCCGTCAATCCCTCGTTCGTCACCGCCAGTAGATCGGCGATCGGCCGATTGCCGTCGCTGCTGTCCGCGAGAGTGGCCGACAGCTCGGTGACGGCGTCGAGCACCCTGTCGATCTCGACGGGTACGTGCGTTCGGGAGAGGGGCACATGCGCCCCGTCCTCGAGAACCGGCCCGTCTCCCGAATACGGCGGCGTCAACTCGACATGCCGATCGGTCACCACCGACGTCGAGATGGTCGCCACGTCCAGATCCGCTGGTAACTGCACCGATTCGTCGACCGTCATGCTGATGCGTACGTGCGAACCCTGCGCCTCGATGCTGTCGACTGTTCCGACCGACATGCCCAACACCGCAACCTCGTTTCCCTCGTAGAGTCCGGCCGCGTTCTCCAGATCGGCGGTGATGGTGATGGTCGAACCGGTCGCCGAGGAGAGCGGTCGAGGCATGCCGCAGCCGGTGCTCGTCAGCAGCACAGCCGACGCGCATACGGCCGTGGCGACCCGAATCCCGGCTCTCATCGGCAACCCTGAACCACGTGGGCCGAACACAACCAGTTGTCCGGCAGCAGCGACCACGGAGTGGCGATGTCGACGTAGGGACCGTTGCCGAAGGCGTTCGTCATCTGCCGCACGGTGACCGGCAGACTTTCGTACACCCGCCGCAGCGTGTCGTCGTTGTTGGCCAGACCCTGACTCAGCGCAGTCAATTGCCCGATCAACGGGTCTATCGCAGCACGGTTCTCGGCGAACACGGTGTCGAGCTGGGCGGTGAGCGCATCGGTCGAGGCAAGCAAGTTCGCCACCGCGCCCCGCTGCGCGGCGATGGTGTTTGCGAGAGCCGCACCTTGGCCCAGCATCGACATCAGGGCGGCACTGTTGTCCGACAATCGCGCCGTCACCCGATCTGCATCGTCGAGCAGCGCCGCTATCTGATCCTCTCGATCGGCGATCACCCTCGACAGGGCCGAGATGCTGTCCAGTGCTTGACCGGTCAGTTCGGGAGTGCCTTCGAGTTGATCGGCGACCGTGGTCAGTGACTCGCGCATCGTTCTCGCATCGATCTGCTCGATCACCGGTGTACCGGTCTGGATCGCCTTCTGCAGATCGAAGGGAACTGTGCTGTGCGACAGCTCGATCGGACGATCACCCAGCGGGGCGTCGCCGTCCGGTGTGAGTGAGACGTAGCGCGACCCCAGAATGGTGGACAATTTGATCTCGGCTTTCGTCTCGGAACCCAACTCGACGGAGTCGTCCACATCGAGCACGACGTGAACGTGATCGCCTGCCAGCGCCAGAGAATCGACCTTCCCGGCGGAGACTCCGGCGATGCGGACGTCGTCACCGCTCCGCAGCCCGGCGGACTGAGCGAAGAGAACGTCGACGGTCCGATCGCCGATGCCTGCATGCTGATAGCCGAGCACCGCACCGAAGATCAGGACGATTGCCACGCATCCGGCGATACCGCGCCAGAAGTCACGGGGCATCGCCCGGGTCGAGGCCCGAACGCGGGCCGATAGCGACGTCATTCGAGGCAGACCTCCGACTGTGCGGTGCCGCCGACTCGACTGAAAACACCTGGTGGGAAAAGAAGTCCGGCGAAACTGACGTCCAGATTGCAGACGTACATGTTGATGAAGCTTCCGTTCTCGGTGATGCGCGAGAACGACGAGAGCACCGAGGGCAGCATCCCGATGGACGTGCTCAGTTGCGCGCCGTCGCGGTTCACGAGATCGGTGGTCGCGCCGAGTCGATCGATGGTGCCCGAGAGCGTCGGCCGTACGTCGTCCACCATCTCGGCGACGGGACCGGCGGAATCTCCGATCGTGCGCACCGCGGTGGCCAGAGGTTCTGCTTGCGCATTGAGATCGGTCATCAATCTCTGCGTGGATTCGATGAGAGCCGTCGTATCGTCACCGCGATCGGCCACCTCGGCCAGTACCTCGCCCAGGTTGGCTACGATCAGACCGAGTATTTCGTCCTTCTCCGCGAATTCTGCTGCCAGCGAGGCACTTTGCACCACCAGAGTGCTGATCGAGACGCCGTCTCCCTGCAGGGTGGCAACGATGGACTCGGACAACGAATTGACCTGCTGGGGGTCGAGCACGCTGAACAGTGGTTGGAAGCCGTTGAGGAGAGCGGAGACGTCGAACGACGGCTCGGTGCGCTCGATCCCGATGGTTGCACCCGGCTCGACCGTACCGGTGGATTGCCCGATGGTGTCGAGGGCGAGGTAGCGCTGACCGATCAGATTCTGGTACTTGATCGAGATCGTAGTGTTCTCGTACACGGTCTGGCCGCGCTCGAGGACGAATTGCGCTCGTGCGGTGTTTCCGTCGAGCGAGACATCCTCCACTTTGCCCACGCGCACACCGGCGATCCGGACGTCGTCGCCGCTCTGTAGCCCTGATGCATCCTCGAAAAGCGCAGCGTACGTTTCGGTTTCACCTGCCACCGAACGGCCGAGGGTGGTCCAGATCAGCGTGGTCACCGCGATGGCCAAGACCATGAAGATGCCGAATCCGATGAGGGGCCTGCGAATCGACGTCATGGTGCACCGACCGGATCGGCGTTGTCGATCGCGATGGTCTGCCCGCGCAGCAGCGGCCCGAGGAGAATGATCGAGGTGGGATCGGCCGGCCTACCGAGCACATCGCCGATTGCGGCCTTCTCCTCGTCGCTGCCGACGGATCCGATGTTGCCCGGCGAGTACGAGATTCCCTCCGCCGGAACACTCGTGCCGCCCAGCGCGTCGCCGCCCGAGGCTCGCGACGGCGGTGCAGTGGAGCAGCTGGCTCCGGCCATGTCGCCGTAGCGGGGGCAATCTTCCCGGGTGTACGGGGTGAATGGGGTGGCGGTGATGTCGATCGACCAGATCAGTCGCCCGTTGGGGCCGGTGAAGGCGCGGTTGAAGCCTTCCAACGTTCGGCCGAACTCCCGCACACCGGCAGGAAGGTCGTCTCCGTTGACGGCCAGAGCTCCCATGACCGGGTCCAGGTCTCGAACCAACGAAATCGCCCCGGACAGGTTGGGTGCCAGCGCCGCGTCGAGACTCGACGTGGAACCGGCCGCGCTGGTCAGGAATTGCGTCAGCTGATCGCGCTTCTCCGCGATGGTCGCCGCGGGAATCAGCGAACTTTCCAAGGTGTCCAACAACAGCGGGGCCGTTCTGCTCAGGCTGCCGATCGAGGTGTCGAGCAGGTCGATATCGGAAGTGAGATCCGGCATTTCGGCTCGGAGTGCGGTCAGGTACTCACTGGCTGTCGAGATGGTGGAGCCGATCGATTCACCGCGGCCGTCCAGAGCGTCGGCGAGCGTGGACAGCACCGAACTCGACTTCTCGGGGTCGACTGCGGTCAGCACGTTGCGCAGACTCGTCATCGCGGTCTGCAGTTCCAGCGTTTCCTGTGAGGCGTCGCCAGGAATGGTTGCGCCCGCCTCGATGCTCCGTCCGCCGCCGGTATCCACCAGTTCGATCGAGGAAACGGCGAAGATGTTGCTGGGCACGACCCGCGCGGTGACGGTGTCCGGGATCGTCTCGGCGCGTGCGGGATTCAACCGAATTTCCACGGTGCTGTTGCCGGTGGGATCGCTGTCCACCCCGGCAACCGCGCCGACCAGAACTCCGCGGAACTTGACGTCCGCATTCTGCGGCAGACCGTCTCCGAGTGTGGACATCGACGCGACGACGTCGACGGTGTTGCGCCAGACACCCGTGTAGCGCGCCAGCAGAAGCCCTGCGATGGTGCTGAACAGCAGGAACACGCACAGGCCCCGGATCACGAGCGCGGACATCGACGGTGCGCGCCCTCCCACATCGAACATCCCGGCCCCTATCCCGAGATCCTGATGCCGGGATCGGATCCCCACATCGCAAGGGTCATCAACGTATTGACGAAGATGACGACGATGATGCTGGTGCGGATCGCCTTGCCTGCCGCCACCCCGACTCCTTCGGGGCCGCCGGACGCGTAGTACCCGTAGTAGCACTGGATTATCGTCGTGAGAAGAACGAAGACAACAGCTTTGGTCACCGAGTACAGGACGTCCTGGACGGACAGGAACGAATGGAAGTAGTGCAGGTACGTGCCCGCGGATTGGCCGCTCTGCACCCCGACCACGATTTGAGCCGTGAGGTAGCTCGCGCTCAGTCCGAGAACGTACAGCGGCAGAATTGCGATGACGGCGGCCATCATTCGGGTGCTGACCAGGTACGCCAAGGGGTCGATCGCGAGTGACTCGAGCGCGTCGATCTCCTCACCGATTCGCATCGAACCCAGTTGCGCGGTGAAGCGACAACCGGCCTGGGCGGCGAACCCGATGGCAGCGATCAGAGGAGCAAGTTCTCGGGTGGTCCCGAACGCGGACACTGCTCCGGTCAACGGGCCCATGCCCAGAAGATTCAGCGCGGTGTAGCCCTCGATGCCGACGGTGGCTCCGGCGAAGGCTCCGAGGAGAACGATCACTCCGATGGTGCCGCCACCGACGACGATGGCACCGTTTCCCCAGCTCACGTCCGAGAGCAGACGCCACAGCTCGGGCCGGTACCGCCGCACCGTGTAGGGCATCGATCCAACGGATCGGCTCAGGAAGGTCGCCTGGTGGCCCAACGTGGCCAGGGCGCGCGTCGGTGCGGCGACCGCGGCGTTCGCCGCACCGACGAGGGGGCGTAGCAGCGGCGGTGTGTAGCGAGTGGCCATGTCAGATCAACCGAGCCGGGAACACGATGGTGTAGAGCTGGGTGAACAGGACGTTGACAGCGAAGAGCAGGATCACCGAACTGACCACAGCCGCGTTGACCGAGTTGGCCACACCACCGGGTCCACCGCGAGTGGTCAACCCCTTGTCGCAGGCCACTATTGCCACGATCGCGCCGAAGACGACGGACTTGATCAGAGCCAGCACCAGATCACCGATGGTGGCGAAGGCCGCGAAAGTACCCAGATAGCTACCCGGTGTACCGGACTGAACGAACACGTTGAACATGTAGCCGGTGATGAATCCGACGAAGCAGACGCTGCCGCAGAGCAACACACTGACCAGCATCGCGGCGGCCAATCGTGGCACGACGAGTCGTTGCAACGGCGAGATGGCCATGACTTCCATGGCGTCGATCTCGTCCCTGATCGTGCGAGAACCCAGGTCCGCGCACACCGCCGACCCGACCGCCCCGGCCATCAGCAGCGCGGTCACCAACGGCGCGCCCTGACGGATGATGCCGAGACCGTTCGCGGCACCGGCGAACGAGGTGGCACCGACCTGGCCTGCGATGGCACCGACCTGAACCGACACGATGACTCCGAAGGGGATCGCGACCAGCAAGGTCGGGATGACCGATGTGCTTGCCATGAACGCACATTGGCGGATGAATTCGGAGAAGGGAAACGTCCGGTGGACGATGTCCGAGGTCAGTGATCTCCCGGCCCTGACACCCATCCCCATCTGGCGGCCGAAAGTGGAGATCGCGACAACGGGGTGCTGCCGAAGGTAATTCGAGGCCATCCGGCCCATCGCGTTGGGCATCAGCGGTCGAACACCGCGCGGACCGTCTGGGACTCGGGCACGGACTGACATGCCAATCGCACCCCGTGTTCCATCTCGTGCTCGTCGAGCGTCTCGTTCGCGAGCATCGTCACGGTGCCTTCGGTGAGCGTGTAGGCGCAGCCGCCGCAGGTTCCTTCGCGGCAGACGTACGGCGCGTCCAGACCGAGTTCGAGGAGGCGGTCGAGAAGCTTGGTGCCCGCACTCCAGGCGAACTCGGTCTCGGTCCCGTCGATCTCGACCCGAGCGGTGACGGAGTTCGCATCCGATTCGTGAGCAGTTGCGGTCCTGTCGTCCCGAAACGGGTTGGAGTCGAAGGAGGAAAAGACCTCTCGATGCGTTCTACGTGCGACCGTGCCGGTGCGGTCGAGCCACTCCTCGGCGACGTTCATGTACTGCGGGGGACCGCACAGGAATGCCTCGCAGTCGGCCGGAACGGTCGCGCCCGTCGAGGCCAGTCCCGCAGCGGTGGGCAACCCCGATTCCGAGGCGTACCAGTGGTGCACCTCGAGTCGTTCGGGAAAGCGAGACTGCAGTTCGGTCAGTTGCTCAGCGAAGATCACCGAGTCGCGGTTCTGATTGGCATAGACGAGGGTGATCCGGTTGTCGTGCCGCAACAGGGCGGTCTTGATGATCGACATCATCGGGGTGATTCCGCTGCCTGCGGCCAGAAGGACGAAGTCGACGTCCCAGTTCTCGGGTCCGAACATGCCCGACGGCTTCAATGCCTTGAGCCGCATCCCGCGAACAGCGTTGTCGTGCAACCAGTGTGACGCTACCCCGTCCTGGATTCGCTTCACGGTCACGGTGGGGTACGGGTCGCGTACCGGGGAGCTGGAGAAGGAATAGCAGCGGGCAACCGAGCCGCCGTCGGTGCACGGAATCTCGAGGGTGAGAAATTGCCCGGGCTCGTACCGAAAGTGCGGTTCCCGGTGCGCGGGAACCGCAAAGCCGAGGGAGATCGCATCCTCGGTTTCGTGGGTCACCTCGGCGATCTCCAACTCGAAGATTCTGTCCTCGTGACCGACGGCAGACGCATCGAGGTCTGCCGGTGCTGCGTTCCCGAACATCGTCACGTACTCCCTCCTTCCGGCTGGCTTCGTTGTGTCGGTCGTCACTCTTGCACACTGGACCACTAATTAATAGGCCATTGACAAATGGCGAATAGCCAGTGAAGGTGACGAGGTGACTTCCACCACAAACCACGACTACCTGCCTCGCGGTGCCTTCGCGGCGGGTTCCCGACGAACTCGGCTGGCTGCCTTGACGACTCGGCTGACTCTGCGTCCGATCACCAACCTGCTTCCGACGTCCCGAGGCGGCATAGAGTTCTCCCGACGCCTCGTCGCCACCTCGATGAACCTCTTCGGTCCCGTTCCGAAGGGAACGAGAGTGGACCTCGTCGCCGACGGCCCGGTGCGCGGGGAATGGGTACGCGCGCCCGGACTGGCCCCGGGACCCCGGGTGATTCTCTACATCCACGGCAGTGCATACGTCATCTGTTCGGCACGGACCCATCGTGGCCTGACCGCGCGATTGTCCAGCTCGACCGGCCTGCCCGTGTTCACGGTCGACTACCGGTTGGCCCCGGAACACCCGTTTCCCGCCGCCGCCGACGACCTCGAAGCCGCCTACCGCTGGCTACTCGGCCAGGGGTACGACGCGGCGAACATCGTCATCGCCGGGGACTCCGCCGGCGGTCACCTCGCCGCCGACCTGCTCATCGAGAACGACCGGACCGGAACGCCGCAGCCCGGCGCGATGGTGTTGTTCTCGCCGCTGGTGGATCTCGACTTCGAGCTCTCGGCGCGGATGGAGCGCACGCGCAAGGATCCGATGATCTCGGCGAAGGCAGCGCGAGGACTCGTGGCGCTCTACACGGACGGTCACGACTCGAGCCTCCCGCGGTTACGGCTCGATCTCGCCCGCATGCGCGATCTGCCACCCACGCTCATCCAGGTGGGCGGAACCGAGATGCTGCGAGGCGATGCGCGGCACCTGCACACGATGATCGAGGCGGCGGGCGGACGAAGCGAACTCGAGATCTGGCCCGACCAGATGCACGTGTTCCAAGCTCTCCCGCGGCTGATCCCCGAGGCCGCTCACGCGCTCGAGCATGCAGCCGAGTTCATCGCCCACACACTCGACAACCAAGTAGTGCACCATGATTCGAAGGAACAGGTAGGTCGATGAGAAGCAAGACCGGAAAACCCTCGTACGGGTCGAGAGCGGTAGTGACCGGCGCAGGCAGCGGCATCGGCCGGGCCTTCGCCCTCGAGCTGGCTCGACGCGGAGGAGCCGTCATGTGCGCCGATATCTCGTTGCCGCGCGCACAGGAGACGGTAGCGATGGTGAACGCCCTCGGTGCCACCGGATACGCCGTCGAATGCGATGTGTCGGTACGCGAGAACGTCGAGGAACTGGCGCTTCGTGCCGGCGTCGAATTCGACGGACCCACCACGGTGCTCATCAACAACGCAGGCGTCGGAATCGGCGGAAAGCCCGTCGGAGACATCGGTTTCGAAGATTGGAACTGGGCTCTGGGGATCAACCTGTGGGGCGTGATCCACGGCTGCGAGGTGTTCACGCCTGCGCTGCGGGCAGCCGGTGAGGGCGGAATCATCAACGTCGCCTCCGCCGCAGGCTTTGCCGCCGCGCCGCTGATGGGTCCCTACAACGTCGGCAAATCCGCGGTGATGTCGCTGTCGGAGACGATGGCGGCGGAACTGTCGGGTACCGGTGTGCGGATATCGGTTCTGTGCCCCACGTTCGTCAAGACCAACGTTGCCGTCGACGGCCGGATCACCGCGAGTTCGTCCCGGCTGGCCGAGTTCGCGATGCGCTGGACCGGACGCTCACCGGACAAGATCGCTGCCCGAACACTCGATGCCTTCGACAAGGGTCGGCTCTACGTCGTTCCCCAGTTCGACGCCAAGGCCGTCTGGCGATTCAAGAGACTGCTGCCCGCGGTGTACGTGCGTTTTCTCGGGTTGCTCAATCGTGTGATGCCCGCCGAGCAGGAGCCGGCGAAGAACGAATCCCTCACCTCGACAACCACAGGAGCCTGACATGGCAATGGATTTCGAAGACATGTTGACCAAGATCAAGGACCGTCAATGGGCGCTGGCCGATATCGACTGGGACGGTCCGGGTGCGGAGACCATCAGTCCGGAACTGCACGCCAAGCTCAAGCCCTTCATGTCCGATCTGATGTGGATCGAGAACGTCGGCGCTCGGGGCTTCGCGGCCATGGCGCTCAAGGCCCCGAACGAGACGCTGGCAGAGATCTACCGCTACTTCCACGCCGAAGAACAGAAGCACGCCAATGCCGAGCTCGCTCTCATGCGACGCTGGGGCATGCTCGACGGTGACGAGATGCCCGAGCCCAACATCAACGTCAAGCTCGTCATCGACTGGCTCGACAAGCACTCGGACGGGCTGTCTCTGGCCGTGCTGGGAACCGTGATTCCCATGCTCGAGGTCGCGCTGGACGGTGCATTGGTCAAGTTCATCATGGACGAGATCGACGATCCGGTGTGTCAGGCAGTCTTCAAGAAGATCAACTCCGACGAATCACGGCATTTGGCAGTCGATTTCGCCGTGATCGAGCTTCTCGGGCATTCGCGGATGCGCAAGATTCTGGTCGACACCGTCGGCGCATGGATAAACCCGGCCCTCATCGTCGGCACGCTGCGGTACATCCCGCTGCTGAACAAGATGCGCGACAACATCGTCGAGATGGGCGTCGACGAGGAGCGCCTGTACACCGCGATGAAGCGATTCCGCAGTGTCGGGCAGCGTAGCCCCGAGGCACTGCGTGTGCCGATGTACCGAATAGTGCAGTGGCACGGCAGCATCGTCATCAATCGCAAGCACCCGTATCACCTCCTGGCGGACGGCCTGGTGAAGCTCACTCGCCGGTACCCGAGCAAGACTCTCAATTCCGAGCCGACCTGGGCCAAGGAACTGACCTACGAGCCCGTCGCATGAGCGAGCTCGATGCGCGCGAAGGTGTCCTCGACGCGGTGATCGTCGGTGCAGGCTTCGCCGGAATAGGTTCCGCTATCCGACTGCGCAACAAAGGTATCGACAACTTCGTCATCCTCGAACGCGGTAGTGCGGTCGGGGGGACCTGGCGCGACAACACCTATCCGGGCGCAGCCTGCGACATCCCGTCCAGGTTGTACTCGTACAGCTTCGCGCCGAACCCGAACTGGTCGCACACCTACTCCGGTAGCGGTGAGATTCTCGACTACATCCACACGATGGTGGACGAGTTCGACATCGAGTCGCGTATTCGATTCGGGCACAATGTGGTCGACATCATCTGGAACGAGGCGGCCGGGCATTGGCACCTGAGCATCGACGGGCACCCCGATGTTCGAGCGCGCACGGTGGTGATGGCGTCGGGGCCGCTCGCCAATGCCAGCCTGCCGAACATCCGGGGCATCGACACCTACGAGGGGCACAAGATCCACAGTGCTCGGTGGGATCACGACTACGACTTCGAGGGTAAGAAGGTCGCCGTGGTCGGAACCGGGGCGAGCGCGGTGCAGATCGTTCCGGAACTGGTGAAGATCGCCGACACGGTCAAGGTGTTCCAGCGCACGCCCGGTTGGACGCTGCCGAGAGTGAACCGAAAGACACAGGGCGGCACCAAGCGTCGATACGCTCGGTACCCGCAGGCTCAGACCATCGCGCGTTCGCTGTGGTTCTGGGGCCACGAGTCCGTCGCCCTCGGTGTCGTCTGGAAGACCCCGCTGACCCGCATCGTCGAACTGGTCGGTCGCGCCCATCTGCGGCGTCAGGTTCGCGATCCATGGCTGCGGCGTCAGCTGACTCCGCGGTTCAGGGCCGGCTGCAAGCGACTGTTGATGACCAGCGATTACTACCCGGCATTGCAGAAGCCGAACTGCACGCTGGTCACGTGGCCGATCGCAACGCTCTCGCCCAAGGGTATTCGCACCGTGGAAGGCATCGAGCATCAGTTCGACGCCATCGTGTTCGCCACCGGATTCGACGTGTCCAACACCGGGACGCCGATCCCGATCACCGGGCGCGACGGTCGGGTGCTGGCCGACGAGTGGAGCGCAGGGGCCAAGGCGTACAAGAGCATCGCTGTGTCGGGCTATCCGAACATGTACTTCACCTTCGGCCCGAACTCCGGACCGGGGCACAGCTCTGCCCTGGTGTACATGGAGGCCCAGATCGACTACCTCGTCGAGGCGATCTCCCTGGTTCTCGACGGCAATCTGCACAGCGCCGACGTGCGCCAGGACGTTCAGGATGCGTACAACGAGGAGATGCAGCGCAAGCTGGCCAAGACGACCTGGAATTCGGGTTGCAGCAGTTGGTATCTCACCGAGGACGGCTTCAACGCAACCATGTTCCCCGGTTTCGCCACCCAGTACGTCAACCAGCTCAGAGGCGTCGAGCAGGGCGACTTCACGATGGTCCCGCGCCGCGTCGAACGGCCGCGGGAACCGCTACGGGCCGCCGAGAGCATGCTTCCGTCGCGATGACGTTCGGGTTCGGGTCCACCTTCCGCCGCGTCGTCGACGTATATCCTGTGGGTCGACGCGCGGCGGAGGTAGGGAGATCGGTGGAGTATCGAATCGACGACTTGGCTCGAGAGGCCAAGACGACCACTCGTAACGTGCGGGCGTACCAGGAGCGTGGACTGCTTCCCCCGCCCACACTCCGCGGCCGAGTCGGTATCTACGGCGACGATCACCTGACGCGGCTGAAGGTGATCGATTCGCTGCTGCAGAGAGGTTTCACCTCGGTGCACATCGCCGATTTCCTCTCGGGCTGGGAGCAGGGCAAGGACCTCGGTGAGATCCTGGGCCTCCAGGAGATCGTGACCCGTAAATGGTCGTCGGAAGAGACCACGGTCATTCCCCTCGAACTGATCGCCCAATTTCTCGGCGAGGACAACGACGCCATCGTTGCCCGACTGATCGAGGCGAAACTGATCAGGATCGGCGGCGACCAGTGCGAGATTCTCGACCCCACTCTCCTCGAGGTCTTCGTCGATCTGAGCCAGTACGGCTTCACGCTGGAGCAACTGCTCGATCAACACGAGAGGACCGCGTCCAAGATGAACGCCATCGCCGAGTCGATGGTGGGGAGCGTGACCGACCACTTGATCGCGCAACACGGCCCGGGTTGGCTCCCCAAGTCGGGGGAGGTGGCCGAGACCACCGAGATGTTCGAGAAGATGCGCAGCCTGGCGATGAAATCTGCGCAGGCGGAGCTGGCCCGCGCCCTCGATCGCGTCCAGGAACAGGCGCTCAGTGACTATCTGTCGCAGACTCTGTCCAGGCAGAACGACCAATGATGGTTTGAAGACTGCAACAATCGGACATACCTGGCTCCCGACAGCCGAACGGCGGCTGACCGATCGAGGGGGCACCATGAGGTTCGTAACGTTGATCGTTCTCGTCTGGCTGATCATCGGCGCATTCGCGTCGTACCAGCGCGGAGACTTCGAGAGCGCACCCGAGAACTGCGCCGGAGCGGGCACCATCGCCCTCACCGTCGTCGCAGGACCGCTCAACTACTTCGGAGTCAACCCGGAGGTCACGGACTGCAACGTCAACGTGCCGCAGCCGAGTGAGTGATTCGAGTCTCTGACCGCGCGCCCGCGGTACACCTTCCCTAACCTGGTGAGGTGTTCCGCGGACGCTTACTGCTGTTTCTGGCCTTCGCGATCCCCGTTGTCCTGGTGTCCGCGATCGGTGTCGGCGGCTATGTCGCGTTCACCAAGGCTCGCGTCGATCCGCTGACCACGGCCGACGCCATCGTCGTACTGGGCGGCGAACACGACGGCCGCGAGGCCTACGGAATCTCGCTCGCCGAGCAGGGTCTGGCGAAGACGGTGGTGCTCTCCGATCCCTACGGGTCCGGTGACTCGACGATGAAGAAGGCGTGCGCCACATCGTCACAGAAGTTCGAGGTGCTGTGCATTCCGCCGGTGCCGTCGACCACGCGCGGAGAGGCGATCTTCACCGAGGAACTCGCCCGCGAACGCGGGTGGAACCACGTCATCGTCGTCACGTGGCGATATCACCTACCGCGCGCCCGCTACATCTTCGATCAGTGCTTCGACGGAACCGTCACCATGCGTCCGACGCCACGCACCTACGACTTCTCCCTCGTCGAATGGGAATTCACCTACCTCTATCAGCTCGCGGGATTCGTCAAGGCCGGAGTGCAGGGGCCGTGCGAGGACTCGGCGAGCGACTGACGGAGCCGAGTCAGAAAATCTTGTGATAGAGCGTGATGCCGGATTTCCACGCCAGGAATCCGAACATCACCGCGGCGATACCGCCCACCACGTTCGCAGCGAAGAACGTTGCTGCGCTGCGGTACTGCTGGTTCCGAGTGAGCCGAAGCGTAGCCAGCACGACCGTGGCCAACGGAGCCACCGACGCCAGAAATCCGATGCCCACCAGCGAACGAAACCGGTCCGGTGGATCGAGAGCGAACACCAACCCCAACGCCGCGCACGCCACCAGGTTGAGCGCGGACAACCGTCGCCGAGACCTGATCGCGTGCGAGAACACGAACTGCCCGAGCGCGGCGAGCCCGCCTCCGGCGGCCACCAGGAGCATGGTCGTCATCGAGCGCTGCTCGATCTCGGCTTGGTGATCGCCGCGCCGAGTGCCATGGCGATCAACGCGATCACCGGCGTTCCCACCAGATACATCACTGAATTCCAGGCACCGCGATGCGTCACGGCCTGGAACGCGTACAGGCCGAACGTGGTGAAACCGCACGCGAGCCCGAAGAGTCCGGCGCGGGCAACCGGGGCGTGCCGTCCCCACAGGTAGCCCAGGGCAGCGCCGACGACAAGACAACCGAACACGTTGACGCCGAAGGTGCTCATCAACAGCCACCTCGGCGAAGCCCGCCACGTCCAGACCTCGTACCGCAAAGCCGCACCGACAGCGCCGCCGACCGTGACCGCGACGTATTCGCCGACCGAACGACGACGGTCCGCTTGCTGCAGTCCCTCGATCACCGGAGCGAGCCTAGTGGGAGTCGAGCAACTCGGCCGAGTGGAAGAAAGTCGGCCGGGGTGGGCCGGGGTAAAGTCGGCATGTGACTGCGGACGACACGGGCCTCGGGCCCCAGCACTTCGATGTGATTGTGGAATGGCGTGATCAGGACGTGGTTCTGGCGGTGTCCGGTGAACTGGATCTGGTGACTGCTCCCGATCTGTCCGAGTCGGTTGCTCTCGTGCTCGAGAAATCGCCTTCGGCTGTGGTGATCGACCTCAGTGATGTGGGATTTCTCGCCTCCGCCGGCATGTCTCTGTTGGCGTCGACACATCAGCAACTCGGCGGCGACGCCGGGTTTGCGGTGGTCGCGGATGGTCCGGCCACCGGTCGTCCCCTCACTCTCGTCGGTCTGGACGAGGTGTTCGGAATCTATGCAACGGTCGACGAAGCATTCGTTGCACTTCGTAAGGGTAGATCCTGAACTTTTGGGTAGACGGGATTCATGATGGCGACTCTCTTCGGAGGTGACGACTCACGTACCGACAGTTCGATCTCGACGGCAGGTGCGCGAATGGAAGAACTGCTGTTCACCGGCGAACCTGCCGACGCCGATCGAGCGTCGGAGCTTCGTCGTGAGCTCGGTGACTGGTTGGGCAAAGTGGGCGTCGACCCCGATCGTGCATACGACGTGGTGTTGGCCACGTACGAGGCAATAGCGAACAGCGTCGAGCACGCGTATCGAGACCACACCGATCGCGGAACACTCGACATCCGGGTCTCGCGTGCCGTGGAGGGTCGAATAGAGGTGAAGGTGACCGATCGCGGGGATTGGGCGTCGCACAACTCCGACCCCAACCGCGGGCGGGGTGTGCCTCTGATGCGGGCGCTTGCCGACAGCGCCGCAGTGACCTCGGACCAGAACGGTACGACCGTGCACATGATCTGGGACGCGACCTAGAACGACCGCCCTGACCTCCCTGTCCGGCACACTGGTGCCATGGTCGACGTGCAGATCGCTACAGCGGAGAAGAAGAAGATAACTGTCCCGAATCTGCGCGTGCTGTGGCAGTTCGTCCGGCCGCACCGTCGGACACTGTCGCTGGGGCTGACACTCGGCCTGATCGGAACCGGAGCCGCTCTGGCTACCCCGATGGTGGCCAAAGGAGTGCTCGACGGCCTCGGCACCGACGCGTCCCTGATACAGCCGGTGCTGATCCTGGTGAGTCTGCTCGTGGTGGGTTCGCTGGTTCTGTATCTGCAGTGGATCGTGCTGGGGGTGCTGGCCGAACGCGTGGTCCTGGACGCCCGCAAATCGATAGTGCGCAAGTATTTCGGTGCCACGGTGGGAAGTCTCGGCACTCGGCCCACCGGAGAACTCGTCACCCGGGTCACCTCCGACACCGTGCTGCTGCGCGAGGCCACGTCGAATGCCTTGGTGGCCATAGTCAACAGTGTCGTCGGCCTCGTCGGTGCACTGATTCTCATGGCCGTGCTCGATCTGGTGCTGCTCGGCGCGATCGCCTCGGCCATCATCGCGATCGCGGTGTTGTTCGCGCGCCTGATGCCTCCTATCGCCGTCGCACAGCGGCAATCCCAGGAAGCGGTGGGCCGCCTCGGTGGAATTCTCGACGGCACGCTGCGGGCGATTCGTACCGTCAAGTCCAGCAGAGCCGAGGCCCGCGAATCGGAGCGAGTCATCGCCGAGGCGCGAATCTCCGCCCAGCACAGCGTCAGGGCGGTCAAGATCTCCGCGCTGGCATGGACGTTCGCCGGGGGCGGAGTGCAGTTGGCGATCATCGGCATCCTCGGTCTCGACGGCTACCGCGTCAGTACCGGGGCATTGGCCGTGTCCAGCCTGATCGCGTTTCTGCTGTACGCATTCCAGGTGATGGGGCCGGTGTCCACGCTGGCCACGAACATCACCGCACTGCAGGCCGGAATGGCGGCGGCTGCCCGTATTCGCCAGATCGACGACCTGGTCACCGAAAAAGGCGAGACGGGTCCCACGCGTTCGGTGAAGACCGAAGCGCCCGCTCCGGCTCTCGAATTCCGCAGCGTCACAGCCCGATACGCGCCGGGCAGGGAGCCGGCCGTGCGCGGTATGGACCTCGAGGTGCCCGCGCGTGGGCACACCGCGATCGTCGGCCCGTCCGGAGCAGGCAAGACCAGCGTCTTCTCGTTGATCCTGCGTTTCCTGACGCCCGAGGCCGGCGAGATCCGGCTCGGCGGCACTCCATACGACGAGCTGACCATCGACGAGGTGCGAGCCCGGTTGTCGTACGTGGAGCAGGAGACGCCGGTGCTCCCCGGATCGATCCGCGAGAACCTACTGTTCAGCCATCCCGATGCCAGCGAAGACGACATCTGGTCGGCGCTCGAGTCGGTACATCTGGACTCGGCGATCCGCGCCCTGGACGAAGGGTTGGACACCGACCTGATCGGATCGACCGTCTCCGGTGGGCAGCGTCAACGAATTGCGTTGGCCAGGGCGATCGTTCGTCGTCCGGAGATCCTTCTGCTCGACGAGGCCACGGCTCAGGTCGACGGCCGAACCGAGGCGGCAATCCACGAGGTGATCCGATCGATCGCGACCGACTCCGCCGTCGTGACCATCGCGCACAGGTTGTCCACCGTGCTCGACGCCGACACGATCCTCGTGATGGAGGACGGAGTGGTCCGCGCCAGGGGCACGCACTCCGAACTCATGAACACCGACTCGCTCTACCGAGAGCTGGTGGCCGCGTTGCGAATCGGCGACAACACGACATTGACGAAGTCCGGCTGAGAACACCCGGCCGGTGTCTAACGCCCGGAGTCGGATTCGGACTCGGTGGTGGTGCTCTCGTCGTCCGAATCGTTCTCGGCGGTGGTGGTGGTCGTCCGGTCCGAGGACGGGGTTCGGCGCGGGCTTCGCGTCGTGGTCTCGGGGCGATCCGGAGTGGTCGTCGTGGGGCGAGCGGTGGTGGGTACTGCGACCTGCCAGGTGGGCGACGGCGGGACGATGACGATCGTCGAGCTCGGCGTCGCCTCGACCGAACTCAGGCTGTCCGACTTCAGGGCGGGAGGACGAACGGTCTGGCTCGTGTCGTCGAACGCGCCGCCGAGAGCGCCGATGGTCAAGCCGACTGCGACTGCCACTCCGGCGCTCGCCACTGCTGCCGACGCGATGACCTTGTCGCGCATGCACAGACCCTAACGCCGTGGCCGGACCCGGATGGTCGGCAATGATGCGAGAACGTTACCTCAGGGAGCGACGCGGCGAGAGGTGGACGTTCACTGCGTCGACAACCGCAGAACATGGGGCAGTGTCTGCGCGATCAACTCCCCGGCCTGCTCGTACACCGAGTGATCGCGCCGATACGGATCGCCGATGTCGAGGGTGTCGACCCGGTGCACCGCCCGTGCGTCGGCCAGGGTCGCGATGGACTGCGCACCCGACGCGGCCGCGAGACCGGACGCCTCGAGCAGCGTGAAGGTGCGACGCATCTGCCGCGGTGCAAGTGCCAGGACGGCATCGCGATGGGCCGCCGTCATCGTCAGAACCAGGTCGGCGTCGGCAGCGATCGCAGGCGTGAGGCGTCGGGCAACAAAACCGTCCGGATCGCCACCGAGCTGCGTCAGCACCGTCGCGGCCGTCGGGTCCATGGCGTATCCGGTCAAGCCCTGCGTTCCGGCGCTGCTCGCGGTCAGCTCGAAGCCACCCTCGCGCGCGAATGCGGCCGCAAGTCGCTCGGCTGTGGGCGATCGACAGATGTTCCCGGTGCAGACGAACAGAACGCGCATGCCCGCAACCCTAGTGCTGTGGTCGGGTCCCGCACTGTGCACCGCGGGACGCGCTACAGTGAGCCATTGGTAGGGGGGATCGAGACTCGTTCGTGACATCGAGTCTCGGCGTGTGTTCACGGGGAAGTCGACCGAAGGCGGGTAATGACCGAAGTTCTCGGTGTGTCGGTGGGGGCCAGTGCCGTGCGCATGGCTCGTCCCGACGCGCGCCCTCAGGATTCGGGTCGCCTCGATTTCCACCACGACACCGTCGACGCCTACTGGGACCGCGCGGAGGAATTGGCCGCCGAATCGATCGGCGTCGTGCTCTCGCAGCCGGGCGACGGTGGACCGGTGCAAGCGACAGGCGTCGCGTATCGGGACCAGCAGCAGTTCGGCGAGATCCAGCAGGCGATGGCGAGTCAGCGCCTCTACAACTACCGACTGGTTCCCGAGGCGCGCGCGGCCTTGCAGTACCTCGAGGCGTCGGGCGAGCTGGGGCACTTCGGCACCATCGCTCTCTACGATCTCGGCAGCTCCGGATTGACGATCAGTGTCATCGACCGCGGTACCGGGCAGGTTCTGCTCGCCGAGCGCACCATCGACATCAGCGGCGACGACTTCGATCGGCTCATCTCGGACAATCAGCTCGCCAAGCAGGGCGTCGACATTGCCGACAACCAGGAACTGAGCGAGTTCACCGCGCGGTGCCGCGTGGCCAAGGAGCAGCTCTCGACCAGCGGCGCGGTGTGCCTGCCCGGTGACGGCGGCGTGATCCTGATCTCGCGTGAGTCGTTCGAGTCTCTGGTGACCGTTCCCATCGAGTACTCGGCGCGGTTGGTACGTGACGTGATCGGTCGTTCACCCAAGCACGTCGACGCTCTCTTCCTCATCGGCGGCGGTGCACGCATCCCACTGGTGGAGTCGATTCTCAGTGCGTGGATCGGCCTTCCCGTCGTCACCCCGGCGAACCCGGAATCGGTGGCCGCACGCGGCGCGGCGCTGCTCGCGACTCCGGTGGCCGACGCACCGCGTCGACCGAGCCAACAGCCGGGCGTTCGACAGTCTCCGTCCGACCCCGCATCGCTGACCGGGGCTCCCGATTGGTTGAGCCCCGACCCCGCTGCCGACAAGCCTGCCGACTCCAAGCGCAAGGTCCGCGGCGCAGTGCTCGTCGCAGGTGGCCTCGTCGCCATCGCTGCACTCGGGTTGTCCCTCGGGTACGGCGGCAGTTCGACGGAACCGACGAGTGCACCGGCCGAGACGAGCGCACCTGCCACGGCAGTGCCCACGACGCCGAGGACGACCGCGCCACCCACCACAGCGCCGCCGACCACCACCGTGCCGCCGACCACCGAGGCCGCTCAGGCCCCGGCTCGCACCTACTCCGAGCCGGAATACGTGCCGCCCGCTGAACCCGCGCCTGCTCCCGCCCCGGCGCCGCTGATCCCCGGCCTGCCGCAGATTCAGCTGCCGCAGATCCAGCTGCCTCCGGCGCCGGTGATCGAGTTGCCGCGCTTCTAGCTCGCGTCGGTGCCCGCCCGGATCAGGGCAGCTGCAACTCCGCGAGAACCGCCAGGTGATCGCTGTCCGGGATCGCCAACGGCTCGACCGACCGAGCCCGGACGTTCTCGCTCGTCACCACATGGTCCAGCCGCGCGAGCGGACGCTCCGACGGGAACGTGCGGAACAGGCCCGCGCCTGCCCCGTCTGCCGCGTCGGAGAACGGGGACGATGCCAAGGTGCGGAACTGCCGATGGTCGTTGGTGGCGTTGAAGTCGCCCGCGACGAGCACGGTGCCCTGATAGGTCTCCATGATGGACCGCATCCTGGCCAGGTCGGCGTCCCACTCGGTGGTGTGGCGCGGTGTGGCAGGCGACATCGCGTGGAAGGAGACGACGGTCAGATCCTGCCCGTCGACGGTGGTCTTCGCCTGGACCGGTACGAATCCGAAGTTGTCGAGGCGGGTGCCGTCGGTCAGCGGGGTGCGGCTCCACAGCCCGGTGCCATCGGCCACCGGTAGGGCAGCAGTGAAGGAGAACGGCAGCAGGTCGTCGATGCCGGCGGCCTGCAGATCGGTCACTTCTTCCGGGGTCAGTTCCTGGACCGCGAGAATGTCGACGTCGTGGGTGCGCACCGCGTCGACGATGGACGCTGCGTCGGCGTCGCCGTGTGCGACGTTGATCGTCAGGACCGACAATTCGGGTCCGGTGTTGTCCGGGCCGTCGGACAGGTACATCGGCACCTGAACGCCGACGACGGCGACGGTGATCAGTACTGCGACGGCCGACCCGATGCGGGAGCGCGCTGCGGCGAACAGGATCACGGCGGCGATCGAGGCGACACCGAGGTACGGAGCCCCGACGACGAACGCAACAAAAGTGATCTCGGTCACACCAATCTGGCGAACGAGGAACATTCCGAAGACGACTGCGAGCAGAGCCCAGCCGATGACCAGCGCTGCGCTGGATGCGAATCGGCGCATCGTGCTCGTGCCTCCTATTGCGTGCCCGAGATGGGCGTGGATGTGTCAGGTGTTGTCTACACTCGGCATGTGCCCAGCTCAGAGCCAGTATGCAAGTGTCATCACGAACAGGCTGCGCACCAGCATTACCGGCGCGGAACCGACTGCTCGCTCTGTGACTGCCCCCGTTACCGGGGGCAGATGTCACTGCTGTCGAGATGGTGGCCCTGGAAGTAGTTCGTGCGGGCAAAAACAATCCTACCGTCCGATCGAGTGCGAAGAACAAACCGATTCGTTAGGATTAGGGGCCTGGATACAGGCAATACGGACAAATGCGGCTCGGGGACCGTCCGACATTCGATCCGGTAGGAGAGGCTTCATGTCGAACGATGCAGTGCTGGACAGGCTCGGGACCAGCCTACGAGTCCTGGAACTCGACCCCATCAGTTACCGACCACACCCGATACACAATCACGACCGCATCTGGACCGAAACCAACTGTTACGTCGACCTGTGGATCGAAGTTCTGCACTCGTTCGGTGCAGATCCCACACCCGCTCTCGCCTTCGTGCTGAGCGCCGGCTGCGACGGGAGACAGTGGGACTTCGTGAAGATCGCGCCCGAGGACCTGCGCACCCTGTACGGCATCGGCGTCGCCGAGATGAACGTGTGGCGTCCTGTGCTCGAGCATGTCGTCGAAGGCCTGGAAGACGGCATCCACGTCACCGTGGAGGTCGACGGCTTCTGGCTGCCCGACACCGCGGGGACCAGCTACCGCAACCAGCACACCAAGACCACCATCGTGCCGAACCTCGTCGATCGCGACGGGAAGGTGATGGGCTACTTCCACAATCGCGGCTACTTCGAGCTCACCGGGGCCGATTTCGACGGGATCTTCAATCTCGCTCCGGAACCGCACGCCGAGGTGTTGCTGCCGTACGTCGAGCAGATCAAGGTGGACTCCACGGTTCTCGACGCCGGTTTCGGTGACCGTGACCTCGATGTCGCTCGCGCACACCTGGCACGCCGCGCTCCGGGCAACCCCGTCGACGCGCTGGCTCGCCGCATCATCGCCGACATCCCGCTCGTGCAGACCGCAGGGCCCGACGCATTCCACCTGTGGTCGTTCGGCCTGCTCCGGCAGTTCGGTGCCACGGCCGAACTCGCGGCGAACTACGTGCACTACCTCGAAGGTCGTGGCGTGACGGGAGCCGCCGCCGCAGCGCCGCACTTCCTCGACGCCGCCTCCGGTGCCAAGGCCGTTCAATTCCGGATGGCGCGCGCCGCACGTGGCCGGGATGTGGTGCTCGACGAGCCGCTGATCGAGATGAGCAAGAACTGGACGGCCGCCATGGACATCGTTGCAGGTGCATTGGGCGCGTGATCGATCTGCTCGACGGCGCTCGGTGGCGGCTGGCCCGAACCGACGCCGGTTCCGTTCTTCACCCTGAGGACCTACGCGAGGATCTCGACTGGGTCGACGCAGTGGTGCCGGGCACGGTTGCCGGCGCGCTCGGAGACTCACTCGCGGTGAATCCGGACGATCACGACTGGTGGTTCGTCGCCGACGTCCCCACCGGTGGCCATCGCCGGGTTCGAGTGAGATTCGATGGCATCGCGACCCGTGCGCAGATCTGGATCGATGGTGTCCAGCGCAGAACCGTGGCGTCGATGTTCGTTCCCGAGACTCTCGATCTGACGGACTGTGGTGACACCGTCGCCATCGCCGTCCACGTCGAATCGCTGGCAGCACATCTGACGTCTCGACGCCCCCGCGGTCGGTGGCGATCGTCGCTGATCGCCGCGCAGGGGCTGCGACACGAACGGACGACGATGCTCGGTCGCGCACCCGTGTACGGGCCCCTTCCGGTACCCGTCGGGCCGTGGCGTCCGGTGTCCATGACGGTGATCCCGGACGTTCGTCGCGTCGACCTGAGGACGTCGGTATCGGGTACGGACGGCGTCGTCACACTGCGCGCCGACCTGGATGCTCCCGGAGTGGCTCGAATTCTGATCGACGACAGGGCCTTCGAGCTCGGAACCGTCGAGCGCATCGACCGGGCGGTGACGTTGCCCGACGTCGAACTCTGGTGGCCGCACACGCACGGCCGACCGCGAACGTATCGCGTGGCACTCGAGGTGGACGGCATCGTCCATCCCATGGGATTCGTCGGGTTTCGCACGATCGAGCTGGACCGTACGGCAGGCGGCGCAGTACTGACGGTCAACGGCGAGAACATCTTCTGCCGCGGAGGAACGTGGACCCCGCTGGACCCGGTGCGGCTGTGGTCGCCGGAGGCCGATCTGCGGGCTGCTCTCGAGCAGCTCCGATCGGCGGGCCTGAACATGGTGCGCATCGTCGGCACCCTGGTGTACGAGCAGCCCGAATTCTGGTCCCTGTGTGCAGAACTGGGCATCATGGTGTGGCAGGACGTCATGTTCGGCACCATCGACCCGCCCACCGACGACACGTACACCGCGGCAGTCACCCACGAGCTCGACGCGTTCGCCGACATCGTCTCCGCCAACCCCGCCCTGATGGTCGTCAGCGGCGGAAGTGAGACTCAGCAGCAACCCACGATGTTGGGTCTCGCAGCCGAGGATCAACGAATGGAGATGCTGGACAGCGTTCTTCCTGATTTTTTGGCAGATCGCCTGCCCGCTGTGGCGTATGTGACATCGAGCCCGTCCAGCGCTCAGGGGGAATTGCACACCCATGTGGGCGACGGCATCGCGCACTACTTCGGGGTGGGCGGATACCTGCGCCCACTGTCCGATATCCGAACTGCCGGAGTGCGTTTCGCGGCAGAGTGCCTGGCCTTTGCCGTTCCCCCGGAACGGGCGCAGGTGGAGAAGTTCTTCGGGTCCGCGGCCGTCGCCGGTCACCACCCGGACTGGAAGGCCGCCGTCCCACGTGACCGTGGCTCGTCCTGGGACTTCGAAGACGTGCGAGATCACTACGTACGTACGATCTTCGGCGTCGATCCACACCTGATCCGGCGGGACGACGCCGAGCTGTACCTCGATTACGGTAGGGCGGCGATCGTCGAAGCGTTCACCGAAGCGTTCGGCCACTGGCGTCGAGAATCCTCGGGGTGCGCCGGAGCCCTCGTGCTGACGTTACGAGACACCGTGCCCGGCGCAGGCTGGGGCATCGTCGACACCGGCGGTGTGCCCAAGGCACCCTTCTACGCGTTGGCGCGGTCCAGCGCCCCGGTGGCACTGCTGTTGTCCGACAACGGACTCGACGGCTACTCGGTGGAACTGGTCAACGACGGACCGGCGCGCTCGGGCAGTATTCGAGTGGTGTTGCACGCCTCGCGCGGCAGCCACGAGTTCGAGCGCACGGTGAGCGCCCCGGCGAATGGATCCATCGCACTGACGGTGGATTCCATCGTCGGCACCTTCACCGACGTCAACCATGCCTACCGCTTCGGCAGCCGAACCTACTCCGCCGTCACCGTCCTGTTCCTGGACGACAACGGCGTCGAGGTGACGCGAACCACCGCACTCGTCGGCGCGCAGAGCCGTCAGAACACGGTGGGATTGACCGTGGATGTCGTCGAAACGGATTCTGGGACATGGGAACTGACCGTCCGGTCCGACTGGCCGGCGCAGTACGTCTGCGTCGACATCGAGGGCTTCGAGGTGTCCGACTCGTGGTTCCACCTGGCACCGAACGAACCTCGCACGCTGACTCTCGTCAGTCGTGGCGCGAGTGCACCGCGGGGACATGTGCGCGCGCTGAACTCCATGGAGCGGGCCTCGGTGGCGCCGAAGGTCGTGAGCAGAAGCTCGTAGTGGACTACGAATTCAGTCCGTGGCCCAAGCCGTGCACGTGCCGCTAGCGGCTCGGGCTGAGTTTTCCTCGGGCATAGCCGATTCCGGCCGCGCCAACACTTGCCACCACGGCCATCGCACCCCAGGCACGCACCGGGTTGCCGCGCGCAGCAGCGCTGGTCTCCCGGCCGACCGCGCGAGGCAGAATCTTGGCGGTGTAGGCCCGCTCCGAGGACAGGGCGTCCTCGGACCCGATCAACCGGGCGATGGCGGCCTTGGACACGCCCTCGGCGTAGCTGCGCGTGATGAGATAGCGCGGACGAGTGCGGTCTGCACTGACCGTGTGATCGACGACGATCGAGGGATCGAACACGATCTGCGCATCGGGATGCGTCTGGCGCAGACGGATGCACAGCTCCGTCTCCTCGCAGCCGAGCGGCACGCGTCCGATCCGGCCGATGCCGGAGACGAATCCGCCGAGTGCGACGACGGGCTCACGGCGGAACGACATGTTCGCGCCCATGAGATTGCGGACCTGAGCGGTTTCCGTCGGCTGCCCGCGGTAGGTGCACCCGACGACCCAATCGAGTTCGCCGGGTTCACCCACTACCTCGGCCGGTAAGAAGGCCGGACGCTTGTCCGGCCATACCGGGTATGCAGAGCCCCCAACGGCGTACACGGCATCATCCGAGTAATGGGACAGAATGGCTCCGAGCCATTCCGTGGTGCGCGGTGAGGCGTCGTCGTCCAGGAAGACGACGATCTCACCGGTCGCGAGATCGAGCGAGGTGTTGCGCGCTCCGGAGAGGCCGCGAGGGTGGTTGTTCTCCACCACGTTCACGGTCCGGTGCAGCGGCGAGAACTCGTCGTGTGCCCGCTCCGCCAGTTGCGCATTGTGATCGATGACGATGATCAGTTCGTCGGCAGGCACATCCTGGTCGAGGACGGCCGTCACGGCGGTCCGGAGTTCGGACCATCGAGCCAACGTGTATGCGCAGATGACTACCGAGGAAGTCGGCAGACTCACGCCGTCTTCTCGCGAAGTTCGAGAACCTCGTTGTACGACTCCAGAGCCTCGAACTCGAGGTCCATGTCGGTACGGGCGTCGATCGACTCCCGCAACGGGCGAACGATGGACTTGCGCTTGATCCTGCGGGCACGCATGCGTTCGGTCATCAGAGTGCGCAGCACCCGGAAGCCGTCGGAGAAGGTCCGCAGGTTGCTCTGGCCGTAGATGCGAGCCAACTCGACGCTCGGCACCTCTTCGATGCGCACGGACGCCTCGGCGAAGCGGCAGTTGATGATGGTCTCGATCTCGAAACCGTCGCCCCAGAGCATCATGCCCTCGGCACCCGGCTGATCGACGACGGGCAGGTCGAGGACCGGCACCAGATCGCGCCAGAAGGCGTTGTAGCCGTAGCAGAGATCCGAGAAGCGAGTTCCGAAGAGCGTGTTGGCCACGAGGTGCAGTCCACCGTTGCCTGCGCGGCGCAGCGGCGTGATGTCGTGGCTTCCGCCGCCTTCGCAGAACCGGCTGCCCTTGGCGAAGTCGGCACCGGCGATCAGGGCGTCGACGAAGCGCGGGATCTCGGCAGCATCGGCTGAGCCATCGGCGTCGAACATGACGATGATGTCGCCGGTAGCGGCCTCGAAGCCGCAGGCGAGCGCGTTGCCCTTGCCCTTGCGGGTCTGCTTGATGATGCGAATGTCACCGCGGATCTCGCGAGCGGCGTCGATGGTGCCGTCGACGGATCCACCATCGACGAGCACGAGCTCGTAGTCGTGTGAGAGCAGGGGGAGGACGTGACGAAGGTTCGCGGCCTCGTTGAGCGTCGGGATGACGACACTGACGCGGGGATTCTGACGATTCAACATATCCATTCCACATGGGTCGAGTGCGATGGGCAGATGTCTCCGAGCTCCGTGAAACGACCCCCGCCGCATCCACAGACAGTGCCTCGCGATCGTTCTGAAGCGCAAGAACCTGTTTCCTTTGACTGAAAGTAAGCTTAAAAGATGCGACTGGTTTGTCAAGCTGTAAACAAACCAACTGGGAGATTGTTTGGAGATTCACGTCATAGTTTGTGACGCGAATCAACGAGATCGGTACTGGTAGACGATCGTGTTGACGTCCTGATACCGCACCGACCACGCCGAATTGGTCGCGAGCCACTGTCGGAAGCGAGCGACCGCATCGTCGGCGACGAACCCGTAGTACTGCATCGCCTCGAGCGACTGACGGGTGAGGACCATGTAGGTGGGTGTGTCGCTGATCGACGCGTTGTAGTCGATCTGGCCCAGCTTCTCGGGCGTCGGGAAGCCTTCCATGTACTCGGGGCCCAGCGCGTAGAGCGGTACGTCCCAGTACTCGTTCGCCTCGGTCAGCCGTCCGTAGTCCGACGTCGACCGGGCCGGGTAGCCCGAGGAGTACAGCATCGTGATCGAGGTGCCGGACGGCGACGCCGCGGCCACCGCTCGGGCGTCGTCGATCTGTTCGCGATGTTCGAGCACGATCGGCCACAGGCCGAAGTAGCTCTGCAGGCCCAGCACGGCGGAGCCGAGGGCCCCGGCCGTGGCGACCGCAACCGATGTCCGTGCGGTGAGCCTGCGGGCTCGGGACGGGCGATCCTGGGACGGTGTGCGATCGAACAGTGCGAGGAACATCGGCGTGATCAGCAGTACGCAGCCGGGGATCGCGTAGAGATACACCCGGAAGATAGCCTCGCCGCCGTAGCTCTGCCCTGCGAGCAGCATGATCGACCCGAACGCCATCACCATCGGTGCCCAGAACGTCTTCTTGGTGCGCCAGGCGTAGATCGCCGAGGCGAACGCCAACACGAACACCCCGCCGGACAGTGCGCGGCAGACCAGTGACGTGATCTGTTTGCCGAGCACGCCCTCCGCCTCGACGTTGCTCGCGGCGTTCTGCACGGGGTCGAACCCCTGGAAAAGTCCGTACGGCGCCACGATCGGCAGTCGCGGATACAGGTATCCCAGCAAGATGATGCCGAGCGGAATCATCAACCACCACGGCTTGGCTCGTCGCGTCACCAGCAGTACGCCGGCGACGGCCATCAGCCAGTACGGCGTCAGCTGGTGCGTGGGGACCAGGGCCGCGAACGGAACGATCGACAGGAACGCCGCGGCTCGGGTGAGCGACGAGGACATCAACAGCGCCAGGAAGCCCACGGCGAGCAGTAGGGCCCAGGCCTGCGGTGAGTAGTAGTCCTGGCCGACCCAGTTGATGACCTCGGCGAGCATCGCCGCCGTGATCGCTGCGCGTTTGTCGAACCTCATGACCCGCGCCAGTCCGTACACGGCTGCCGCGAGCACGACGTGGATCATCGGCGCGAACACGTGCGCCAGAGACAGCGTGTCGTATCCGGTGACGTGTTGGAACCAGGCCGAGACGAGGAAGAAACTGGGCCACTCGCTGTAGATGTCGACGCCGCTCGGAGCCAGCCGGTTCAGATCGAGCACGAACTCGGTGACGGCGACGTGCTTGTACGTCCAGTCGTAGATCGGAGCGGAGGTGACGAGGGTGACGGTGAATCGCTGTACCGCGATGGCCAGCCCGATGGCGACCAGCATGGTGCGCAGCTGATGACGTCGCAACGCGATCAGGAACGCCGCCATGATCAGAACCATGCACAGCACCAGTCCCGGGCCGGTTCCGGCGGTCAACAGTCCGAACTGCGAGTACGTCGCGCGCTCGAGACCCGGCAACAGCGGTAGCCACAGAAAGAACGCCAGCGCCAGAATCAGGCCGGCAACGTTGCGTCGCAACGTCTCGCGGTCGGTCAGGACGAATTTCACGGAGGCGAGGGCGGACGTTCGCGACGACGGTGAGACGACCTCACGGGCCCGCGAGAGCCACACCGGCAGGTCGGGACGGCCGTGCTTGCGGTACCACAACACCGACGAGCCGATCAGGGCCAGACACAGCCACAACGTCCACATCCGGGGCGACCAGCGGTATCCCCACATCGCCACCGATACCATCAGTGTCACCACCGAGATGCTCAGGATCGGCAGGGCCGCAGGAACCGCGGTGCGCGGGATACGCACCCACGACAGGATCGCGGCACCGGGTCCGAAGAACAGCAGGACCGTCAGAAGCACGACGCGAACCAGCGTCGGCAGCGCGATCATCGAGGCCAGACCGGACAGGGCGGCGAGAACGCTGATGTCGGAGTAGCGCAATCGGCTACCCGCGCGCCGCCGAGTGCCTGCAGCGGAGTCGGTGGTGCCGACGGGCCAGTCGACGGTCCAGTCGGACGGGACGAACAGCTTGTGCCGCAGATCCGCGATGGATCGGTATCCGGAATCAGTCGAGGACAGGTTCACGGCTCACCCCCGCCAGAGGAGTGCGCTCGCGCCCTTCGCGTCTGCTGCGCCGGATGGCCGCGGGGCCCTTGGCGATGGACAGCAGTTCCATCCGGCCGATGCCGTCGGGCAGGTCGGCAGCGAGATCGTCGGGAGGGGAGGCGACCTTGCTCATCTTCGCCGACAACCGAATTGCGCTGCCGAGTCGGCGGACGGCCACCGTGGCGGCCAGCGTCGCCGATCTGCGGTCGGTGGCGACCGTGTACAGCCACGCACCGAGCCCGAGCCCGTACCCGCGCGCCTGCACCGCCAACGCCTCGGAATCGGCGCGGTGACGGTGCCACACGATTGCCGCAGGTTCGTACACGAGCTTGTCGCCGGCCATCAAGACCCGGAAGAACATGTCGAGGTCCTCACCGCCGTTGGTCGGGGATCCCACTCCCAGTGCCTCGTCGAATCCTCCCAGATCGAACATCCGGCCGCGGTCGACCGCAAAATTGGCTCCGGTTCCGTACATCCCGACCTGGAACGGAAACAGCGGCACGTCGGCCGGAGGATTCTTCAGGTCGTAGACCCGAGGCGTCACCGAACTCGCCCACCCGACACGACGATCGAAATACGCCTGCGCCTGAGTTCTGATCTCCCCACTCGGCACGATGCCGGACACACACGTGACCCGATCGGCCCGCCCGAAGCCGCGCGCGATGCTGCGCAACCACCTCGCGTCGACGGCGACGTCGTCGTCGGTGAAGGCGACGATGTCGTGTCGGGCCGCCCGCAACCCCGTGTTCCTCGCCCTGGACAGACCTGCCGTCGGCTCGGACACGACGCGAACACGGGGGTCGTGCAGCCCGCGAACGTACTGCTGTGTGGCATCGGTCGGGGATGCATTGTCGACGACGACCACCTCGAAGTCGGGGTAGTCCAGAGCGGACACCGACGCGAGCGCGCCCTTCAGATGGTCGACTCGGTCGCGAGTGCAGATCACCACGGTGATCGGCGGCAGCGCCCGATCGGGGTCGGGCAGAGCGTCGGGCATCGGAACCTGGGCGAGCGACATGGCCGCCCGTCGCGCGTCTTCTGCCGCGATCGCGCCGTCGACGACATCGAGTTCGACGAAGCCCAGCGGGTCCAGTCCGCGTCGGATCAACAACCGGGCGCGGCGGTAACCGTCGGAATCGTCGAGGGCGAGAGACTCCGGCAGATCCTGCTCCAGGTCGATGTCACCGATCCACACGGCACCGTCCCATTCGGGAGACTGGAGTCTGGGGAGCGCGGGAGGTAACACGGGGAGGGTCCTTTCGGGGTGACACGTACGGGCAGGTGGAGCGGAGTCTCAGTCGGCGCGATACCGCACCCAGTCGACCGTCATGGTCGCCGGGAACGGCGTGGAGTTGTCGGTTGGACCGGGCCAGTCGCCGGCGACGGCGACGTTGAACAGCAGGAAGAACGGCTTGTCGAAGACCCAGTAGTCGTCGCCGCCGATCAGGTCGTCCGGAGTGACGGTGGCCAAGGTGGTGCCGTCGATACCGGTGGTCACGCGACCCGGTGAACGCTCGACCCAGTAGGTGTGGAAGTTCTCGGACAGCGGCTCCGGCGGGATTCCGCCCGCGTCGACCTTCTGACTCGTCAACGAATCGGGTTGGGGGGCATGGATTCCGGTGTGGTACTGATCGGCCTGGTTCAGCGTCTCCATGACGTCGATCTCGCCCGAGAGCGGCCAGCCGACGGAGTCCAGGTCGGTACCGAGCATCCAGAACGCCGGATGCAGGCCTGCTCCGGCGGGCATCTTGATCCGAGCTTCGATGCGGCCGTATGTGAACTCGAACTTGTCCTTGGTGGTCACTCGGGCCGAGGTGTACCCATCACCGTTGCGCATGGCCTTGATGACCATGTTGCCGTCGCCGTCGAGAGACGAATTCTCGGTCGAATCGGTGTAGTCCTGCTTCTCGTTGTTGCCCCAACCGGTCTGTCCGACATCGTGACTCCACCGGTCGTCCGCCACCGCATCGCCCGCCGTCCCCGAGAAGTCGTCGTAGACGGTGAATCCGGGCTTGGTGGCTGCAGTGTTGGACGCCGACGTCGTGGAGGTGGCGTCGACCGTGCCCTGCGCAGTGCCGCCGGGATCGGAGCGGTGCGTCATCCCGTACACGGTGCCGGTCACAACCAATCCCAGGACGACGAGGAACGCCAGAACGGACGGCCAGCGCCGTCGTGGAGGCTCGACGATGAGCCCGGTTCCGGGTAGCCGCGAAACCTCGACGGTCCCCGCTCCGGACTCTCGACTCGATGCGGCGTGACGACTCACGCGGTCTCGTCGACGTTCTTCGGTACTCGCGTCGCGTTGAACTGCGAGACCGACAGCACGACTATGCCCACGAGAAGGGCATAGGTGGCGATGCGTTCCATGGTGCCGATGCCGAGGCCGAATTCGTGACCGCTCATGTAGGCGAAGTATCCGGCCAGACCGACGGCACCGAGTGCGGTCACGACGGTGCGAATGCTGCGTCGCAGACTCCGATGCCCGCCGGCTATGACGAGGCCGAAGTTTCCGAAGACGAAGAACGCGGTGGCACCGAACGAATGGATCGGGTAGTTCACGCCCTGGTTGACGACGCCTGCGGTGATGGCACCCACGCCTGCGACGAGGAAGAACGACGCGGCTCTACCGTCGATCCGGCGGACGATGTACCAGGATGCGCCCACTGCCGCGATCGCCACACCGAACAGCACCATCGAGGCGTTGAGCAGGACGTAGAGCTGGCTGCACGGCCAGTTGCCGGTGGGACCGCAGAACGGGATTCCGAGTTCGCTGATGTAGTTGTTCCGGTAGCTGTAGAGCCCGCGCCACGTGGCCGAGACGATGTACTCGACGAGGACGAACTGCACCACCGACAACCCTGCCCAACGAGCGACGTGGGCGACGAAGCCCGATCGCACCGGTGCCTGCGTGCTCGACGATGGCCGGTTCGCTTCGGGTTTCGTGGGGCGCTTCGCTTCGGTGGTCATGCAGTCTTCTCCTGAGGGGCCAGCAATGCGAGGGGGTTCGCTGCTACGAGATCGAGTGCGGATTGCACGGTGTGGCTGTCGAAAACATTGTCGTGGAACGACGCCGAGACGAACACGACCGAATCGATGGTCTCCATCGTGATCATCACCGACTCCGGTTGGCCCGGATCGGCGATCACGAAGAAGGCGCGGTCGGCGGGCTCGGCAACCCAGGAGATCTGCTCCAACTGCCTGACTCTACCGAGATCGGAGTACATGAGCTGGACCTTCGGATCCACCGGGACGCGGTCGCCGAACACCCCGGAGACGGCCTTGTGTTCGCGCTTGTACTTGATGGTGCTGATCGTCGCGGAAGCGATCGGACGGCCCTTGGCGATCGCACCGGACAGTGCCCCGTGCACCTCCCCGGCCGAGGTGGGATCGATGTCCGAGAACCGGATCCCGGCAGCGAAGTTACCGAGCACGACCGCCGACGGCGGAAGGTAGCGGCGGCAGTCGAAGAGAAAAGCTGCGGAACGATCGAGCGAGAACGATGTGCGCGCGAACGCCGCGGCCACGGCCGCGCACATCACCGCGCTGACACTCGCGCCGGGCAGGTGGGATTCTCGCCACTGCCGGATCGCATCGGTGGTACCCGACGGCGTCACCACGGTGGCCACCGCAGCGGACGGTGCCCACGGCCGAAAAGCCGTCGGCGATGCGGTGTCGGGTGCGGCGGCCATGACCGTGGATTCGCGCTTCGAGCCGGGACGTACGCGGTCGTAGAGCGTGTCGACGACGTTCCTGGGATTTCGAACGACCCAGCGCAGCAGTGCTTTTCGAAGTGGGTGGCCGTCGACGGCACTGTCTGCCCACGTCGGAAGCGGTGCGTCGGGGCGTGCGTCGGCCAGGTACGCGAACAGATCGACCGGCAACAGAGCGTCGCCGAGACCGTGATTGAGATCGAGGAACAGGTAGCGACCCGCCAAACGAAGTCGAAGAGGAATTTCGGGCACGGACGCGTGCGAGAACACGGTGAGTTCCTTGGCCAACTGCTCGTGACCGACGGCGGGTCCCTCGGCGATGTGCTCGAGTACCCGCTCCGGCTCGTAGACCCAGCCCGCCGAAGATTGGTCGGCGCGCAGACCCAGCCGCGTCGCAGGACCGATCGAGGCCAGGGCCAGTACCCTGCTCTGCACTCGTGCAAGATCGCCGAAGTCGGCGGGTCCCAGCACGGTCACGATGCGCGAATCGGACCGCAGCATGTCCAACGAACTGGCGCGATATGTCTGAGTCATGGTGCCGTCCTGTGTTGAGCGTGGACAGGGATACGACGCGGTGACGATTCGTCGAGGGGCGGCGGACCGTCCTGTGGCTCGCGGCGAGGCGGTTCACGGTGTCGAGGTTCGGCGTGTCGGGGCTCGCCGTGGCGGGGCTCTCGATGACGCGATCGAGGTGCACGGGCGTCGCTGTCGTCGATCGGCCCGCGGGGTCCGGGGGAGCCCGACGGGCCCTGGTCGTCACCGGACTCGCCGTTGCTGCCTGCGGACAGCTCGCGGATCCAGCGCACGAGCGGCACGATCAGCACGACGGCACCGAACGCCTCTGCGGCGAGGTACGCCCAGCCGACGGCCGCGATGCCCATCGACGACGACAGGCCGATCGATCCGCCGATGATGATCGAGGTGGCCACGACCTGCACGATCACGGCCAATCGCATGCGTCGACGGACCCGCGCCAAACCGTCGTAGAGGGAACCGACGACCGAGAGCGGGATGGTCAGTGCGGCCAGTTGCACGATGATGGTGCCCTGGTCGCGGTAGCCCTGGCCGATCAACCCCAGACCGAACGGTGCGAAGAAGGCCAGGAAGATCGACCCACCCACCGCAACGATGCACACCAGGGTCATGAACCGCTTGGTCAGGCGGTGGAACTGTTCGGGGTGGGCGGCGACCTCGGCCACGTACGGTCCGATCAACACGCTGATCAGAATGTACAGAGCGCTGACGATCGACCAGGTGAGCGAGAAGTAGGCGTTCTGCTCGGCGCCGAGGGTGGCGACGACGATCATCGGCACCAGCAGCGGAGCGAGCGATCCCAGCGCGGTGATGCCGTACGCCGAGCCGAAGTAGGCCCACATCTCACGCCGGGGCGGCAGATCCGGCTTGCCGGCGTACCGCTGTTCGGTGCGGACGTTCTTCATGATCGCGCGCAGGACGAAGATCGACGCCACGATCGCGGGGACCGCCCAGGCAGAAATGATCGAGGTACTGCGCTCGGTTGCGAAGAGCGCCAACAGCATGACGAACTTGAAGACGGCGTGGAAGACGTTCTTGGCAGCCGCCCAGCGCGCGACGCCCAGGCCGGACGACGTCTGATCCTGCAGCGCGAACACCGCGAGCACGGCGACGAAGAACGGGAACGAGACGATCTCCGCGGTGTTGGTGAACATCTCGTCCACCGGCGCAACCAGCAGGAAGCCGCCGCCGAGCACGAACGCGAACGCGGTGACGGTGAGGTAGCCGCGCACGATGAACGTCTTGGCCAACCGGCCCGAGATCGGCAGGAACCGCTCGTACATCGAACCGAGGCTCAGATTGGACAGCGTCGAGAGCATCACCGCGGAGGTGATGACCGCCGACGCGCTGCCCACCTCCGCCACGGGATAGAGCCGGCCGGCCGCAGCCCAGAACAGCAGGCCGAGTGCGCCGGTGATGGCCGTCGAGAGCATCAGGGCCATCGAATTGAGCGCGAGGTTGCGATCGGACGCCTTCGATCCCGGCCCCGTCTCGGGTGCCGGGTGCCGGGTGGACTCCTCGGCGACCGGAGATACGTCGACCGAGTGCACGGCATCGTGCCGAGGCACGGTCTGCACCGGCATCGTCGGGCTGTTCATCAGACCCAGGTCGAACCGAGCCGGTTCGACCGGATACCACCGAAGCTGTTCGAGCTGTTCGTGCTTGGGCGGCAGGATCCGGGGAGCGCGGTGCTTCACAATCGAACCTTCCCCACCGGCACGGGAGGCGACGGTGCGGCGATCTCGATGTCGAAGGCAGCAGCAGTGGCCGCGAGAAGTTCGGCGCGCACGTTCTCTCGCAGATCGCGACCGTAGAGCGAGTGATCACCGGACTCGAAGGAGGTGACGGTGGGTACGGACGATCGGCGCTGGAGCCGGCGCATTCCCTCCGGGCCGCGGTTGGTCTCGAACCAGGCGGTGTCGCTGGGGGAGAGCAGAACTCGCGTCTGCACCTGACGGTCGCTGAGAATGCGTAGCGAGATCTCGGGAACCTGGATCAGTCCGCGTCGCCCGAGCCAGATCCACAGGGCATACGGAATCCGCGGCTGCAGTGCATTCTTGGTCGCCACCCCCCAGTGATGCAGACGATCGAGTGCGCGAGCCCGCAGTCCCGTCTCCTCTGTGTGCATCGACGAGCGTTTGACGAATTCGAGACGACGAGTGGTCCAGTCGAGGGTGTTGAGCAAGACCGCGGAACGAACCCCCAGTTCCCGGGCGGCGAAGCTGGAATACCAGGAGCCGGAGCACATTCCGGCCACCAGGACGTTGTCCGGGGTGGTGCCGGACTGTCGGACGGCGGTGAGAGCGTCCTCGTTGCCCTCGTCGCTGTAGAGCCGGGTCAACTCCCCGTCGCAGACGCTGCCGCTCTCGCCGGTGCCGCGTCGATCGAAACGCACCGTGGAGACCCCGAATCGAGGCAGGAGCCGGGCCAGTTCCACCCACATGCGCACCGGACCGACGCGGTGCTCGTTGGCGGTGGGGTACAGCACCACGGTCGGTCCACCGGCCCGGCATCGATCCGAGGTGGACCGAATCGCGAAAAGCTGTTGGTCGCCCAGGTATTCGATGTTCTCGTGAATTCCGTCGACCACGAACCGCGACCGACGCTTCACCTCGAGCTCGGCGGCGGGTACCGCCGGGAACTTGGACGCCGTCCACGTCGCGAGGTGCGCGATGTCGGACGTCGGGATGATGACCTCGAAGTCGCTCGGCTCGAGAAAGTCGTCGTGCGCGGTCAGCGTGTGCTCCTGAGCCGAGAGAGCCTCGACGAGCTTGCGTACCGGCTTGGTATCGCCTCGCTCGGCGCGGGTGGCGACCAGCACCGGCGCATCCGTCTTCGTCTTCGCGGCATCGAGCGCGGAGAAGTCCGCGGCCGAATCCGGATGCAGCACAGCGCCGATGATCGACACCCTGGGATCTGCGTCGGAGTCGGTGGTCACGCTCACCGAATACAGTGCGCGCTGCTCGTGCAGATACGACCGTCCTTTGACGACCGGATCCCACAGCGTCATCGCAGTGAGCGGCCCGCACTCGGCGGCGACCGAACACGCCAACAAGGCGCCGACGCGCAGACCGACGAGGCCGACCTCGCTCACCCCGCAACCGCGAACGTAGTCGACGGCCTCGACGATGCTCCGCTGCCAGTGTGCGACCGCGCCGGGCTGATCCTGATCGCCCCACGAATCGCCGGTGCCGCGGTAGTCGAACCGCAGCACCAGAAGTCCCTGCGCACTGAGCTTCTGCGCCAGCAGGGTCATGCCGCGATACGAGTCGACCTGCTCCTTGCCGAGCGGCGGGCACAGGACGACCCCGCCGCGTGCCCGACCGCCGGACGGCACGTGGACGGTGCCGAACAGCGGTGAGTCGGACGGGCCGAACCACATCGGGTACTTGCCGCCTGCCGTACGCGAAGAGGACTCGGCGGGAACTGAGCCGATGCGCCGGGGCGCGGTGCGGGAGAAGTTCACTTCAATGAGTCCTTCGTGTACGTACACGGGTGGAGCGGTGTCGGTCAGTTGCGCAGTGCGGCAGGCCAGCCCGATCGATCGAGTCCGTGGGTGCGGAGCATCGCCAGTGCGATGCGTTCCATGCCGAAACCGACGCATGCGCTGTGGGCGGGTTCGCCGTCGGCGGTCTCGATGCCGAAGGTGTGCCCGAAGTGATCACGGTGGCAGTTGCACGAGACGACCGCGGTGCCCTCGTCGAGATCTCCGTAGAGCTTGACGACCAGCTCGGTCTTGAGGTTCTCGTTGCGCTGGTTCGCCGCGAGCATGCGTCCGGCGCGACCGAAGAAGGGGTCGTTGGCGATGACCGCCTCGGCTTCCAGTCCCAGATCTGCCAGTATCTGGAGGCCGCGCGGTACCCAGCGTTCGCGGTGTGCGACCGCCTCGTCGGGGGTGCCGACTCGAACGAACTCGTGCATCCGAAATGCCTGCATTCGAGCCGGATCCACCGCGGGCTCGTGCCGGAAGCAGTAGCCGTAGATGTCCATCAGCGTGCCCTCTTCGGGCAGCGTGCCGGTGAGCATCGAGTACGACGGATGGCAGGCGGCCGAGACCAGCATGGTGCCCGCCGAATGCAGAAAGTGATCCCAGTCCTTTCCGTCGGACCTCTCCGCCAACAACGCTGCATGTTCCTTGTTGTCGCCCTCGAACGTGTTGATGGCACCGGTGAGGTTGGGGAACGACGCGATGTAGTCGGTGCGCTCGAACGCTTCCCGGGGGAAGACCGGAGCGAATCGGAACCGCGTGGCCTGACGGCCGTGCTCGGCGACCCCGGCCTGGGTGACGCGGGCGTCGACGAACTCGATGATGTCCTCGAATTCGCCACTGCGCCCGTACAAACCGGGGATCGAGCTGGGTACCAGCAAGCCGGCGTCGACCAGCTCGGCGCGAAAAGACGCTCGGGCGGAGTCGAGTTCGCTGATGTCTGTCTCCGGTGCGGAGTGTGTGGTGGTCATTGTTTTCCCTTGTAGACGAGGGAGAGCTGGGCGTTGTGCCCCAGGATGCGTTCGTTGCTGACCATGATCGCGGACCCGTGCGCGTCCCGAAGATGACGGCCGATGCTCATCTCGCCGTCCTGTCGGTACCCGGAGATGCCGCAGATCTGCAGTGCCTTGCCGACGATGTCGATGACGAGCGTCGACGCGGTGACCTTGACGTTGTTGATCTTGAGCGCGAAGCCGATGGCTCCGAGCTCGGCCGGACTGTCGGCGACGGCCTCGAACTTGGCTGCGGCACCGAACACCGTGTCCACCAACTGCTCGTGCACCACCATCAGCTCCGCGAGGCGAAGCGCGCTCGGCGGCGGCGTCCCCGGAGTCTTGCGTGCGGCCTTCTGTACCGACTTGCGGGCCTTGGTGACAGCCGCGTCGGCAATGCCGAGCCACGCCGATCCCCACAGCACGTGCGCAACCGGAAGCATGGTCTGAGCGGAGATATCGCCGTAGTTGTCGCCCAGGATGTTCGACGTCGTGGTGCGTGCGTCCAGCATGAAGCCGGGGCTGCAGGTGCCACGGAAGCCGAGGGTGTCCCAGGTGCCGGTCTTGACGAGCGTCACGTCGGGCTTCTCGCACACCACGAGCACCTGATCGCTCGGCGGGCTGTCGACGCTGCGCCGCGCCGTCGCCAACACGATCTGTGCGTACTCGCCGTACGAGATGACCGGTGCGTTCTTGCTGAGCGTGATCTGCTCACCGTCGTACTCCACCGCACAGCTGCTCGAACGGACGTCGCCACCGATGTTGATCTCGGTGGTGGCCGACGCCACCAGTATGCGATCGGTCACAATGCGACGCTGCAGGTCTGCCATGGCGTCGGACTTGCCGTGGCGGACGATGCTGAGCACCTGCGACTGGTGCATCACGAAGATCATCGCCGTCGATGCACACTCGGCACCGAGGGCGCGCGAGATCCGGGCGATGTCGGTCAGTGTTGCCCCGCCTCCGCCGAACTCCCGCGGAATTCCGACCCCGAGCAGGCCGGCGTCGCGCAGCGCATCCACCGATTCGGTGGGAAAACGGGCATCGCGGTCGACCTCGTCGGCATAGGTCCGCAGTACGGCCAGCACGTCGGTGATCGACTGGTCGATCGAGCTCTCGTAGACGGTGGTCATGGCCTCAGTCCGTCAGCTGGGCGATGGCCGCGGCGATCGCGCTGATGCTGCCGAACGTCGACTTCTGCAGCATGGTGTCGGGGAACTCGACGTCGAATTCGTCCTCGAGCGCGATCATGACGTTGACGCTGGCGTGCGAGGTGAGACCGCTGTCGTAGAGATCGGCGGCCTCGTCGATGCCCTCCACGGGAACCGGAAGCTTTCCGAATTTCTCCAGCACGGTTCGCACTCGAACCACGTCGTGAGCATTGAGCGTCTGCATCGAAACCTCCACCGATCGCGTTAACCACGAGACCGGACGGCCTCGTCGTCGACTCAGGGTCGGCTGGCTGTGCGCCTTTTCGACCCAAAGTCTCCCCAGACCCCTCCAAACAATATCGTAGATTGTTTAGTAGCGTTACCGGGATGCCCGCATCGGGCTTCTTGACCGCCGTACACTTCGAGTGGAGCGGGGGCTCGTACGGGCGCCGGATCGGGCGTCGAAACACAATCTGTGAAGGACTGTCTGGTCGATGGGTGGAGTCTGCGGGGTGTCAGTGGGTACCGGTGCCGTGCGCATCGCGTACATCGCCGACGGCCGCCGCGTCGAGGACTCCATCGATGCCGAGGGTGCCCACGACCTGCTGCCCGGCAAGCTCGTCGACCTCGGGCCGTTCGAAGACATCGTGCTGGCCGGATGGGACACCGCAGCGGTGACGGCGTTGCTGGAGACCCTCGGCGACGGCACCGTTCCGAAAGCCCGCATGGTCGAGGAGTCCCGCGCCCTGCTCGCCTACGCCCGCACCGTTCCGGAACTGGCCGACAAGGACTACGTGCTGGTCGTCGACCTGGGCAAGAAGGGGCTCTCGGCCACCGCACTCGATGTCGCGGGCGAGTACGTCGAGTGGACCGCACGCACCGTCGACATCAGCGGCGACCGCTTCGACGAAGTGGTTCGAGGCATCGTGATGGCCAAGGGCATCCTGCCTGCTCCGGTCGGACCCGAGGGCGATCAGGAGTATCAGGCCTTCTTCCGTGAGCTCAAAGAGCTGGTCAGCTCGTCGGTTGGCGTCCGGGCACCCAACCGCGGTCCGATGTTGCTCAGCCGAAAAGAATTCGAGCGAGAGATCACCCCGCTCGTCTCCGATGCATTGGACTGGGCCTCCAAGCAGGCCCCCGACGCAGTACTGCTGATCGGCGGCGGTGCAGGCATTCCCGCGGTGCGCACCATCATCGAAGACAAGTGGAACGTTCCCGTCCACGTGCCCGACGCGCCTGCGATGGCTGTCGCCAAGGGGGCGGCACTCGACGAAAGACCCGTCGAAGCCCCCCTCGACGCCGATGTGGGAATCATCACTGTCCCGGACGATGCGTCGGAACTGCTCGATGCGCCCGAGGTGCTCACCGCACCCGACACGCTCGATGCACCCGACACACTCGATGCACCGGAGACGACCGGCCTCGACACCGTCGAGGAGTGGATGGTCGACGGCCTGACCGTCGACCAGCTCGCGACCGAGGATCTGACGATCCCGTCGACCACCTTCGATACGGACCCGGCAGCCGTCGACCTCGACGAACCTGCACTCCTGCAGCCCGAGGTTCTCGAACCCGCGGTTCTCGAACCCTCGGTACCCGAGCCCGGTGTCGTCGCCGAGCCGGTTCGCCGCGGCTCACGCACCTGGTCGGTACGCGATGCGTCCGTGCTCGTCGCCGTGAGTCTGTTGATAGTTGCGGTGGTGGGACTGGTGTTCACCAGGGGAAACACGCCGCCGCCCACTCCTCTGATCGAGCAGCAGGTTCCCGTGGATTCCACGTTCGCCGCGCAGCTCTCCGCCGCCGCCGGTCCGGCCGACGGGGCCGCTCCCGGTCCCGCCGAGTTGCCCGTCCTGGGGCCGGCCCGACTGTCCGACACGGACCTGTACGAGCGGGTGTTCACCTACGACGGCGAGTTGTACCTACCGGCTGTCGATGCGGAGCTGCCGGAATAAACCGCGGGTTCGGTTCGTGCCGGCCCTAGGGGGAGCGAGACGGGTTTCGTCACGTCCGGGTGCGCCCGCCTCCGGGGCGCGCGCCCCGCCGATTCGGCCGAAGCGGTAGCCTGGCGCTCTGGACGAGCTGTTTCGCGTCCGAAGACAACTGCCGATCGAAGTGAGGCCGAAGACCGTGACTGTGCTGCTTGGGGTGTCCATGGGGACCCGGGCCGTGCGCACGGCGCAGCCCCGAGCCGAGCAGTTCGGGGCACCCGTCGCCGACCCTTCCGGCCTGGTCACCGACATCGACCGGCCTCTGTTCTTCCGCAACGAACTCATCGACAGCGTCGGCGGAGACCTTCCGCATCTGGCCGCCGAATCGATCGGTGCTGCAGCCGAAACCGAGCCCGAACTCTCCACCGGCGTCGCGTACCGCGACCCCCGCCAGGCCGACGCGCTGCATGCTGCCCTCGCCGGGGCGCACCTGCACAACTACCACCTGGTCCACGAGGTGGAAGCTGTCGTCGAATACCTGGCAGCAACGGGCGAAGCGCGCAACTGCAGCTCCGTCGCCCTGTTCGACCTCGGAAGTTCCGGACTGACCGTCAGCGTCGTGGACCTGGTGCAGCGCACCGTCATCGCCTCGCAGCGATCCGGTGAGTACAGCGGGGATCTGTTCGACGCCTACGTGCGCAACAATCAGCTCCAACGCCTCGGCAAGCAGTCGACCGACTCCGACATGGCGCTGTTCGAGAAGCGCTGCCGAATTGCCAAGGAACGCCTGTCCACTCAGGACGCCGTGTGTCTGCCGGATGCGAGCGGCATGATCCTGCTCTCGCGTGAGAACTTCGAGCTGCTGATCACCGACCTGCTCGACGAGGCCGTCGAGTTCGCGCGCGAGGTGATGATCGGGGCCAACGTTCCTATCGACGCCGTCGTCCTGATCGGCGGCGGTGCCCGCATGCCGATCGTGCAGAAACGAGTCGGACCGCTGCTCGAACTGCCGTCGATCGTGCCGACCGAGCCCGAGACCGTCGCGGCACGTGGAGCGGCACTGGCCGCTCGGCCGCATTCGCGCACACGCACCGTGACGCGACGCGTACCGGACGCCGTTCGGCCGGTGGAGTCCACAGCGTCGATCGCAGCCGAACCCGCATCGCGGGTGCGCTCGGAGCCGGTGTCGGCTCCGGTGCCGCCTCCGCTACCCGCGCCGGTCCGACCGGTTCCGGCTCGCACCGACTCTCAGCACGCCGCGCCTGGCGTACCCGTCGAGGCTCCTTCGACAGCGCGTCCTGTTCCCGCCCGTCCCTGGATCGCGGCGGCACAGGTCGAGGCACCGCTCACCGAGGGCTCGCATTCTCGGGACACGGTTTCCGAGATGCCGGTCGAGCCCGCCGGTACGGCGGCAGGGTTCGCATCCTCCAGATTCACCGACTCCGCCGAATCCGTTGCAGTCGATTCGGTTCCGGACACGTCACCGGTAGTGGAAGATGTTCACGACGACCACGTGCAGGGGGCGCGGGTCGACGGGGAGGTCGTTGCGGTGAGCGCGAACACGGGGGATCCGTCTGCCGAGGGCTCCGCCGCCCGGACCGAGGCAGAAGACGACGGCAAGCCGGTTCCGTTCCAGCTGAAGAACGTCTACTGGCTCGACGCCGATTACGACGACGACGACGGCGAGGACGATCGCACCCGGGCTCGGCGCAAGCTCCGCACCGGAGGCGTTCTCGCGCTCGGTCTCGCGCTGGTGGTGGGCGTCTCGGCGTTCATGCTCACCCAGCAGAACACACCGCAGGTGGTCGACACCTCGGTCAGTCGCAGTCAGACCCAAGCTCCTGCTGTCACCACCACGGCACCGCCCACGTCGGTGACACCCGCTCCTGTCCTGCCGCCGCCCGCGCCGGCACCGACCACTTCCGTCGAACCGACCACGGTGCCGCCGGAGACCGAGGTCTACCAGGAGCCGTGGACGCCGGAGCCGACCACGACGACGGCCGAGCCTGCTCCGCCGCCCGTCGAGAGCGTTCCTCCGACGACGCAGCAGCCGCCTCCTCTGATCCCGGGTTTCCCGGACTTCACGTTGCCGGTGTTCCCACCGGTCGCTCCTGCTGCACCCTGATCGAACTCACTTGTCCGCGTGTGTGTTTCGCGGTCGGATGTGCTCGAAGATCAGGATGGTCTCGGTGGCGGCCACAGCGGGGTCGGCGCTGAGATTCTCGACGACGAAATCACGAAGCGTGGCGGTGTCGACGGTCGCCACATGCACCAGGAAGTCGTCCGCACCGGCAATGAAGTAGATGTTCAGCGTCTCCTTCCGTGAGGCGATCTTCGATCCGAATTCGCTGATGCGTCGGCGAGCATCTGCTTGCAGCCGAACCGAGATCATGGCCTGGATGCCCTGGCCGAGTGCCTCGGGATCGATCTCGGCGTGGAAGCCGCGGATGACGCCGCGCTCGACGAGCCCGCGAACCCGCGCCAGTGCGGTCGACGGTGCAATACCGGCCGCAGCGGCGAGTGCGTTGTTGGGTGTGCGAGCGTCGCGACGGAGCTCGTCGAGCAGGATGTGGTCGATCCGGTCCAGTGGAATCGACCGAACATCGTTCGGCTGAGTGCCCGCTCCACCCGTCTCGAATGAACTATTGCTCGCCATTTGGCGATCGTACAGAATTTTGTTCACATCCGTTGCAGGTATTTCGTAGATAATTCATAGTTGGCCTACACGGATGGAGCCACGGCTTCACGTCACCCACCACCGAGGAGGCCGCCATGAAGATCGGAATTCCACGCGAGATCAAGAACCACGAATACCGGGTGGCCATCACCCCGGCGGGCGTGCACGAACTGGTCTCGCGAGGACACGAAGTGATCATCGAAACCGAAGCGGGAGCCGGTTCGTCGTTCACCGATACCGACTACAAGGCCGCCGGTGCGCAGATCCTCACCGATGCCGCCGAGGTCTGGGAATCGGCCGAGCTGCTGCTGAAGGTCAAAGAACCTATCGCCGAAGAGTATTCACGCCTGCGCAAGGGGCAGGTGCTGTTCACCTACCTACATCTCGCGGCGTCCAAGGCGTGCACCGATGCGCTCCTGGAGTCGGGTACCACCGCCATCGCCTACGAAACCGTCACTGCGCCGGACGGTTCGCTGCCGCTGCTCGCGCCGATGAGTGAAGTCGCCGGACGCCTCGCCCCGCAGGCCGGTGCCTACCACCTGATGTCCAGTGAAGGCGGCCGCGGAGTTCTGATGGGCGGAGTTCCCGGAGTGCGACCCGGCAACGTCGTGGTGATCGGAGCCGGTGTCTCCGGAAAGAACGCCACCGCAATCGCTTTCGGCATGCACGCCGACGTCACCGTGCTCGATCTCGACGTGAAGGCGCTGCGCGCCATCGACGATCAGTACCGCGGTGCCGTCAAGACTCTGGTGTCGAATGCGTACGAACTCGAACAGGCCGTTCTCGCAGCAGATCTCGTCATCGGCGCAGTGCTGGTGCCCGGAGCCAAGGCACCGAAACTCGTGTCCAACAGCCTGGTTCAGCGCATGAAGCCGGGTTCGGTTCTGGTCGACATCGCCATCGATCAGGGCGGCTGCTTCGAGGATTCGCACGCCACCACCCACGCCGATCCCACCTACAAGGTGCACGAGTCGGTGTTCTACTGCGTCGCCAACATGCCCGGTGCCGTACCGCGCACCTCCACCTACGCACTCACCAATGCCACCCTGCCGTACGTCGTCGCACTCGCCGACAAGGGTTGGGAAGCTGCCTGCGAGGCGGACTCGGGTCTCAAAGCCGGGCTGAGCACGCACAACGGTGCGTTGCTCTCGGAGACCGTCGCCGCTGCCTTCGCCTGACGAGCGGCAGCGGCTCTACGCACTGTGGCGGCCGGAGCCCCGGGTCTTGCGGGTGGGTACCGCGGCCCGGCGCTCGGCGCGGTTCGAGGTTCCTGTCACGGTGATGGGGCGCGCCAGTAGCACCGCGATCGCCGTGGTCAGCGGAACCGACAACGCCAGCGCCACGCCGCCCACCGCGGAGCGGACGATCTCGATGGCCACCGAATCGCCGGTGAGCACGTCCTGGATGGACCGGTCGGCGACGCTGAAGAGCAACAGCAGTGGGAGCGCACCACCGGCGTAGGCGAGCACGAGGGTGTAGACGGTGCTGGCGATGTGATCGCGCCCCACCCGCATAGTGGCGGTGAAGATCTCGCGTCTCGATGCCGTCGGGTCGACCGAGGCGAGCTCGAAGGCCGCCGACGCCTGGGTGATCGTCACGTCGTTGAGTACGCCGAGCGAGCCGATGATGAAGCCGGCCAACAACAGACCGGTGACGCTGACGTTGCCGATGTACGTCTGGACGGCGGTGTTCTGTTCCTCGGACAACCCGGTCAGGTGGGTCATGCGGATGGCGACGTAGGACAGCACTGCCGCCACTGCCATCGAGGTCAGAGTGCCCAGCAGTGCCGAGCTGGTGCGCAGATTCACCCCGTGCGCCAGATACAGCACGGCGTAGAGGATCACCGCGCCGGCGACGAGGGCGACCGGAATGGCGGGTGCACCGTCGAGCAGTGCGGGCAGCATGAACACCACCAGCACGGCGAACGCGATGAGCAGACCGACCAGGGCGCGGAACCCCCGCCAGCGGGCGACGATGCAGATGACCACGGCGAACACGCCGACGATCAACGCCAGCGGCAGGCCGCGGGAGTAGTCGTTGAAGGAGTAGCGGACTCCACCGGATGGATCGGTCTGGAGGACCAGCCGGATGTCGTCGCCTGCGCTCAGAGTCGGTTGTCCGGGGCCCGGCGCGATCTCGAGTACCGTTCGTTTGCCTGCGTCCTCGCCGGTGGTGATGTCGACGATGCTGCGTTGACATTCGTACGAGTCGTTGACGGCGGGTGTCGGGTTGCCGGTGAACGCTCGACCGGCGTCGGGGCTGCCGCAGGTCCCTATGCTCTGCGAGGTGATGGTGCCTGCCTCGGTGGACACCGCACCTCCGCCGGAGGTCTGGAACGGCAGCGGGATATCGACGTTCTGCTGGCTGGGCCACAGAGCGATGGCACCGCCGATCACTGCAATGGCTATGGCGACCAACAGTCCGACGACGACCTTGGCTGCCACCGGTCCCAACGGCACCGGTGCGTCGCTGTGGCCGTGCCCATGACCGTGACCCACATGAGATCCGAGGCTCGGCCTACTGCCGTCGGGAGTATTGCCGGTTGATTCCACGGTGCCAGGCTAGTACGGGGCCGGGCCGTTGCCCGATGCGAGGAGCTCGGTGGCGGGGAGCAGGGGGGGCGTCCCCCGCCACCACCTGACCGACCCGGGGGGGAGGGGTACGACCAGGGCTCGCGGGCACCGAAGTGCCGTCCGCCAATGTACAGATCATTCGCCGTTCAGGCGTGAGCACCCCGATGTTTTGTGCATCACTTTCAACTACTTTGCGGTAACTTCGCGTCTCATTGCTTGTACGACGCGAGGAAGTTACCGAACCTCTCGATCGCCACGGCCAGGTCTCGGGCCCACGGCAGCGTGACGATGCGCAGGTGATCGTGGCCGGGCCAGTTGAAGCCGGTTCCCTGAACCACCAGGATTTTCTCCTGCAACAGCAGATCCTGGACGAGCTTCTCGTCGTCGTAGATCTCGTGGACTTCGGGATCGAGTCGTGGGAACGCGTAGAGCGCACCCCGCGGCTTGACGCACGAGACGCCGTGAATCGCGTTGAGCTTCTCCCACGCGACGTCGCGCTGCTCGAGCAGACGACCGCCGGGCAGGATCAGATCCTCGATGCTCTGATATCCGCCGAGTGCGACCTGAATGGCATGTTGCGCAGGCACATTGGGGCACAGCCGCGTCGACGCGAGAAGGTCGATACCCTCGATGAAGCCTGCGGCGTGCGCCTTCGGTCCGGTGATCGCGAGCCATCCGGCGCGGTAACCGGCCACTCGATACGCCTTGGACAGTCCGTTGTACGTCAGGCAGAGCAGGTCGGGAGCCAGGCTCGCCAGCGAGGTGTGCTCTGCGTCGTCGTAGAGAATCCGGTCGTAGATCTCGTCCGCGAGCAACAGCAGCTGGTGCTTGCGCGCCAGATCGACGATGCCCTGCAGCACCTCTTTCGAGTACACCGCGCCCGTCGGGTTGTTGGGGTTGATCACCAGCAGTGCGACGGTCTTCGGGGTGATCTTGGACTCGATGTCGGCCAGATCGGGATTCCACCCGTTCTCCTCGTCGCACAGGTAGTGCACGGCCTTGCCACCGGACAGCGTCGTCATCGCCGTCCACAACGGGTAGTCAGGGGCCGGGATCAACACCTCGTCACCGTCGTCGAGCAACGCCTGCATCGTCATCGTGATGAGCTCGGACACTCCGTTGCCGAGGTAGATGTCGTCGACGTCGAGCTCGGGGAAGCCGGGTTCGAGCTCGTAGCGCGTCACGATGGCCCGCCGAGCCGACAGGATGCCCTTGGACTCCGAGTACCCCTGGGCCACCGGCAGCGCCGCGATCATGTCCCGAACGATCACGTCGGGAGCCTCGAATCCGAACGGTGCCGGATTGCCGATGTTGAGCTTGAGGATGCGGTGGCCCTCTGCCTCGAGGCGCGCGGCATGGGCGTGTACCGGTCCGCGGATCTCGTACAGCACGTTCTGCAGCTTGGTGGACTGCTGCAACGTGCGGTAACGCGGCTGGGAGTGGATCTGCGGAGTGGTCACCCGTCACATCGTGCCAGGTGGGCGGTATCGGTTTCCACGAGGTTGTTTCGCGAGGTGGTTTCGCGCGGGGTTTGTTCGAGCGCGTTGTCGGTGGCGAGTGGAACAATCTCGTTCCATGTGCGGACGGTATGCCAGTACCCGGAGTGACAGTGACCTGCAGGCGGTGTTCGACATCGCCGAGACCGTCGGTGCGGAGGTGCCGCCGTCCTACAACGTGGCCCCCACCCAGACGGTGCGGACGGTGCTCGAACGAGCACCGAAGGACGAACCCGAGGCCGACGCCGTTCGGCAACTGCGGTCGGTGCGTTGGGGCCTGATCCCGTCGTGGGCGAAGGACGCGAAGATCGGTTCCCGGCTGATCAACGCCAGGTCCGAGACCATCACCGAGAAGCCGTCGTTCAAGAAGGCGGCAAGTCGGCGACGATGCATCGTCCCCGCCGACGGGTACTACGAGTGGGAGAAGCGCGACGGCGCGAAGGTGCCCTACTTCCTGCACGAAGAGGGCGTGCTCGCGATGGCCGGCCTGTACGAACTGTGGCGAGACCCAACCAAGGCCGAGGACGACGAGGCGCGTTGGGTCTGGTCGGTCACCGTGCTCACCTCGCCTGCAGCCGATGCGCTCGGGCACATTCACGATCGCTCGCCCGTCGTACTCCCCCCGGATCTGCGCGCGAGCTGGCTCGACCCCGGGGTGACGGACCTCGGAGACGTTCGAGACCTGCTGGCCGCGATCCCCGAACCACGGCTCGAGCCCTACGAGGTCAGCACCGCGGTGAACAGTGTGAAGAACAACAGCCCGGAGCTGTTGACGCCGGTGTAGCGGTGGCTCAGGCGAGTCTCGTTCGGCAGATCTCGGCAATCGCGGCCCGCTCGTCCGGCGTCAGCTCCTCGGCGATCGGCGAATCGAGGATGCGACCCAGTCGCTCGAAGTAGGTACGCGCGTCGACGCCGAATGCCACGTAGATGTCCTCGTCGCTGCCACCGCCGTACCCACGCCAGGTTCGGCCGAATGTCAGAATCTCGTGGTCCACCGATTGGGTAGTGGTCCGGCGCATGGTGTCCCCCTAGTGCTTCTTGTCTCCCATCATCCGGGTCACGGTTGAAGGGCCGGTGAACAACGCGTTACGTGCACGTCAGTTCACTAGGGTGGACGGCGTGACTGCTCTCGCGTTCGGATCCTGGCCCTCGCCCATCACCGCAGCCGATCTGTCCTCGGCGGGCCACCCCGTCGAGGGTGGTTGCTTCGTCGGCAGCGAGATCTGGTGGTCGGAACTGCGGCCGGCCGAACAGGGCCGAACGGCCGTCTGCCGCCACGTCGACGGAGAAGTGCAGCCCGTTCTGCCCGCACCGTTCAACGCCCGCACCCGCGTCCACGAATACGGCGGGGGAGCCTGGACTGCGACGGCAGACGGCGACCTGGTGTTCGCCGAGTTCTCCGATCAACGCGTCTACCGACTCACCCCCGGCGGCGCACCCGTCCCGCTGACTCCGAAACCGGCTGTGGCGTCGGGCATCCGGTACGCCGATCTCTCGGTGGTCGGCACCGACGTGATCGCAGTCCGCGAGATGCACGACGCAGGCGCGGTGTCACGAGACATCGTGGCCATCGATCTCGGCGGCGGCGGGGTGCGCTCGCTGGTGGCGGGCTCGGATTTCCTGGCGTTCCCGAGACTGTCACCCGACGGCACCCACATCGCTTGGATCGCGTGGAACCACCCCCAGATGCCCTGGGACGGAACGGAACTGCGTGTGGCTTCGCTGGCCGATCCTTCGTCCTGGACGGTGCTGCTGGGTTCGACCGAGGAATCGGTGATGCAGCCGGAATGGATCGACGACGGATCGCTGTATGCGATCGGTGACCGAAGTGGTTGGTGGAACCTGTATTCGGTCACCCTCGACGGTTCGGTCACCCCGCTGCTGACGCTCGACGCCGACTTCGGGGCTCCGCTGTGGCGGCTGGGATCGAGTTGGTACTCGCTGCTCGACGACGGAAAGCTGCTCACCGTGCGCACCGTCGGCACCGACACCCTCGCGGTACTCGATCCTGCGTCCGGCGCGCTGGAGGACATCGCGCTCGACGGTGTGACCTCGGTGGGGCTCGGTGGGCGCTCCGGGTCGACCGTGCTCCTCAAGGGTGGCGGAGCCCAGGTGGCAGGTGGATTGTTCGCCCTCGATCTGGAATCCGGCGAACTGACCTCGGTACGTTCGGGTTTCGAGTCCGTACCGGACAGCGCATATCTGCCCGAGGGACGTCAGGTGACGTTCCAGGGGCCGAACCGCGAGGTGCACGCCATCACCTACGCGCCGCGCAACCCCGATTACGAGGGGTTGGACGGCGAACTCCCGCCGTACGTGGCCTTCGTCCACGGCGGCCCGACGGCGCACGTGGCACCCGCTCTGAACCCGTTGTTCGCCTACTTCACCAGCCGCGGCATCGGCGTCGTCGATGTGAACTACGGCGGGTCGAGCGGATACGGCCGCGAATACCGCAACCGACTGCGTGGGCAGTGGGGAGTGGTCGACGTCGAAGACACCATCGCCGCGGTGCAGGGGCTGGCCGACAGCGGACTCGCCGACCCGCGCCGGTTGGCCATCGAGGGCGGCTCCGCAGGTGGCTGGACGGTGTTGGCTGCGCTGACATCCTCCGACGTGTTCGCTTGCGGCGCATCGTACTTCGGTGTCGCAGAACTGGAGTTGTTCGTCGCCGAGACCCACGACTTCGAGTCCCGCTACATCGACGGGCTGATCGGACCGTTGCCCGAGGCAATCGACCTGTACCGCACCCGCGCGCCGGTCAACAACGTCGACGGACTGTCGTGCCCGGTGCTGTTGCTGCAGGGGCTCGACGATCCGATCGTGCCGCCGTCCCAGGCCGAGCGGTTTCGAGACGCCATGGTGGAGAAGGGAATACCGCACGCCTACCTGGCATATGCGGGCGAGTCGCACGGATTCCGCAAACTGGAAACACAGGTGAACGCACGGGAATCCGAACTGTCCTTCTACGGCCAGGTCATGGGCTTCACGCCGCCGGGAATCCCCGAGCTGCAGCTGTGGCGTCCCCCTAGCTGAGAGGTGGGTGCGCGCGCTTCGCTTCCAGAAACTCGAGCAGCGCGCTGGGGATGGCGCAGTACTTGCTGTTGCCCTCGGACAGCTTGCTGCCTGCCTCGAACGCTGCCTTCGACGGGCCGTCATTCTCGAGGATGAGTGAACAGAGGCGCTCATCGGTGCGGCCGGACTCGCAACACGTCTCGACGTGCGCTCGGTCGTCCGGGGTCAGCGCCGACCACCACTCGTCGTAGCGTCGCCAGAGCTTGTCCGCGTCGTCGGTCATGCCTGCTCCTACTTCTCGGGTACGCCGTGCGTTTCCGACCATACTCACGGTGCCCGATTCGTCCACGTCGCGGGGGTGGTCCGGGGGAGCCTCACACCGCTTCTGCAGGGTGCGCGTCTGTATTCGGGCGCGACGAGGGGCGCGCGGTCGATAGAAAGGTCGCTCGGTTGCGTGGTCCCGTTCTGTGGGCGGCATCGCGGATCATCCGATCGACGAGCTCGGGGCGATCGAGATCCGACCAGGCGATTCGCACCACCTGACGGCCGGTTGCGCGAATGCGATCCTCGCGACGCTTCTCTTCCCACAACACATCGGCCGCCGACTTTCCCTCGGGCACGTAGCGTCCGTACTTCACCTTGCCGTCGAATTCGAGAACAGTCCCGATGTCGGGGAGGTCGAAATCGACCCGTCCGACGACTCCGCGGGAATCTGTGATCGTCACCTGCAGCTGCGGGGTGTAGCCCAGATGGTGCAGCAATACTCGGGCGCGTGATTCGCCGACGCTCTCGGACCGACCGTCCATGAATTCTGCGACTCGACGCGCCATCCGATTGCCCGGATGATTCGGACATGAATCCAGTTCTGCGACAACATCTTCGGCGGTGAGTCCGCGTGTTCTCGCAGCGAGGTCGGCGATACAGACAGCCGTCTCGAACGGGAGTGTGCGAGCGCAATCGGCGACAGTGCGCGCCAAACCTGTGACGCGCACTCCGTCGAAGTCCACGACTTCTTCGGCGGTGTACGGCGAGGTGTGTACTGCTCGAACAGCGCTGCCACGACCGCCGCCACGGGCGCGGTTGCGCGTGATGTGAACTCGGCCGAGGTCCGCATTGCATACGTCGAGACCATGGAATATTGCGGCGCTCACATGGCTGACAACGGCATCCGGGGCGGTGGTCGCGTCGAAGACGGCCTCGGCGACGACTCGATGCTTGTCTTCTCTCGACAGGGCATCGAACTCCTCTCTGCTGACGAACCGTCCTGGACGGAGTCGTCGCCACGCTCGCGTTCGGCAGTAGCGCTGCAACTCCGCGTCGGAAATTCCGCGGGAGAGTGCGTCGGATCGCGAGACGATGCGGGTCATGGAGAAATGCTCTCGGGCGCAGCCGATCTCGACAACCCCCACGCGGCCGATTTCGGATAACTCGGTGCCTGTGGATAACTCGTGGGAGTGGACCTCACACCCCTACTGACGACTGCGCGCCCCTGCTCTGAAGTGAGCGGGGGCGCGCAGTCGGTAAAAAGGGTGTGAGGTTACTTCCGGCGACCCGGAACCTTGGCACCCGGAGCGAATCCGAGTCCACCGGCCTTCGGCTTGGGCGGCGTGCGATCGTCCGATTCACCCGCAGTGTCCGACGCTTCTGCCTTCGGCGCCTCTGTCTCCGGTGCCTCGGCTGCCGGTGCGTCGGCGACCGATGTCTCGGCTTCCGGAGTCGGCTCGGCCTTCTCGGGCTCTGCTTTCTCCGGCTCGGCTGGTGTCGCTGCCGGTGCGGCCGCTGCACCCGGCGTACGCGCACCCGGCTTCTTGAATCCGGACTTCACGGCCAGGCCCTTGGGCTGGACGGTCGGCTTGGATTCTGCTGCAGCCTCGGTGGCGGGTGCCTCCGACGCCGGTGCCTCAGCAGTGGGTGCCTCGGCCTTGGGTGCCTCGGCCTGGGGAGCCTCTGCCGCAGGTGCTTCGGAGACCGGCTCCTCGGCAGCAGGCTTACCCGGTGCCTTGGCGCCCGGCTTCTTGAATCCGGACTTCACGGCCAAGCCCTTGGGCTGGACGGTCGGCTTGGATTCGGTTGCAGCAGAACCAGATTCCGCAGGTGCGTCAGGTGTTTCCGGGGCAGGTGCCGACGCCGTAGTGGCCTCGGCAGCAGGCTTACCCGGTGCCTTGGCTCCCGGCTTCTTGAATCCGGACTTCACAGCCAGACCCTTGGGCTTGACCGAGGGAGTCGACTCCGAGGCCTCTGCGGTGGCAGGTGCTTCGGTCGACGCGGCAGTGTCGGCAGGTGCAGGTGCAGCCGCCTTCGCGCCGGGTGCCTTGCCCTTCATCTGCAGACCCTTGCCGCCGGGTGCCTTGCCCCCGGCCATGCCGAGACCCTTGGGCTTGGCGGCGGGTTCTGCGTCGGCACTGTCGGCCGGTGCAGCGGAACCGGGTGCCTTCGCTCCCGGAGCCTTTGCCAGACCCTTCATCTTCAGACCGCCGCCGGCCTTGGGAGCCGGAGCTGCCGGAGCGGACTTCGCCTCGGCCGGCTCCTCGACGGGTGCGATGCGCTCGGCTTCTTCGACCTCGGCAGCGTTCTCGGTCGCCAGTTTCTCCTCGGGAGTGCGCTCGCGAGGAATGACCTTGATGTTCTCGCCCAGCACCGAGGACTCGACGCGGGTGATCGACTCGAGCATCAGCTGCGCGACGTCGACGACCTCGACGCCCTCGTGTGCGCCGCCTTCCTGACGTGCGGTCACACCGTCGGTGAGCATCACGCGGCAGAACGGGCAACCCGTGGCGATCTTCTTCGGGTTGGTCGCCAGTGCCTCGTCGACCCGGTCGATGTTGATGCGCTTGCCGATGTTCTCTTCCATCCACATGCGTGCGCCACCGGCACCACAGCACATGGACCGCTCACCGTGGCGCGGCATCTCCTTGAGGTTGGAGCCCGACGCGGCCATGAGTTCACGCGGGGCGTCGTACACCTTGTTGTGACGGCCGAGGTAGCACGGGTCGTGGTACGTGATGTCCTGGCTGACCGAGGCCACCGGGATCAGCTTCTTCTGTCGCACGAGGCGGTTGAGCAGCTGCGTGTGGTGGACCACCTCGTAGTCACCGCCGACCTGCGGGTACTCGTTGCCGAGCGCGTTGAAGCAGTGGGCGCAGGTGACGACGATCTTGCGCTTGCTCTGCTCGACGCCGTCGAACACGTTGTTCAGCGTCTCGATGTTCTGCATCGCGAGCTGCTGGAACAGGAACTCGTTGCCCGCGCGGCGAGCGGAGTCGCCGGTGCAGGTTTCGTCCGCACCCAGCACCATGAACTTCACGCCTGCAGTGGCGAGCAGCTCGGCGACGGCCTTGGTGGTCTTCTTCGCGCGGTCCTCGTAGGCACCGGCACAGCCGACCCAGAAGAGGTACTCGTAGTCCTGGAACGAATCGGCGTCCTGGCCGAAGACCGGGATGTCGAAGTCCATCTCGTTGATCCAGTTGAGGCGGTCCTTCGAGTTCTGGCCCCAGGGGTTGCCCTTGTTCTCGAGGTTCTTGAACAGACCTGCGAGCTCGGACGGGAACTCCGATTCGATCAGCACCTGGTAGCGGCGCATGTCGATGATGTGGTCGACGTGCTCGATGTCCACCGGGCACTGCTCGACGCAGGCACCACAGGTGGTGCAGCTCCACAGCACCTCGGGATCGATGATGCCGCCCTCGATGGCGTCGGCGACGAGCTTGCGGTCGGCTTCGTCGCGGGCGGCCTGCGGGATGGCGTCGAGCTTGGCCTGATCGACGTTGCCCTCGGAGTCGACGAGTCCGACCTCGTCACCTGCCATGTCCTTCTTGCCGCCGGCCAGCAGATACGGGGCCTTGGCGTGGCTGTGGTCGCGCAGCGACATGATCAGCAGCTTGGGGGAGAGGGGCTTGCCGGTGTTCCACGCGGGGCACTGCGACTGGCAGCGGCCACACTCGGTGCAGGTGGTGAAGTCGAGCCAGCCCTTCCAGCTGAAGTCCTCGATCTTTCCTGCGCCGAACGCGTCGACGTCGGGGTCGGCCTCTTCCATCTCGAGGACCTTGCCGCCGGACATCATCGGCTTGGCCGGGCCGAGAGCAACGGTGCCGTCGTCCATGCGCTTGAAGTAGATGTTGGGGAACGCGGTGAACCGGTGCCACGCGATACCCCAGTTGATGCGCGATCCGACGATGTAGAGCCAGATCATGCCGGACATCAGCTTGACGAACGCGAACACCGCGACCATGTTCGAGTTGGCGGGCAGCAGTTCGGCCAAGCGCATCGTGAAGAAGTCGGTGTACGGGTTCGCATGTCCGTAGGTGGCGATCTTGCCTGCCTTGACGAACACCATGCCGAGGCCCTCGATGAGCACGACGGCTTCGACGAAGTAGGCGGCCTTGAACCCGGAGCCGGCGAAGCGCGACTGGCGCTCGGGCTTCCGTGGGTGGTTGAGCTGGCGAATGATGATCAGCGTGGTGATGCCGATGACCGTGCCGAGTCCGAGCAGCTCGTCGATGAGGTGGTAGGCCGCGGTGTTGCCGACGATGGGCCAGTGGAACTCGGGGTTGAACGTCTGCCCGTAGGCCTCGAACCAGACGATGGCACCGAGCATGAAGCCGATCATGACCAGCCAGTGCGCCCAGCCGACGGTGCGGAACTTGACCATCTTGGTGTGGGCCAGGAACTCGACGACCATCTGCTTGAAGCGAGGCACTATCGGTCGCCAGCGGTCGGGTGCCGGCTGGCCCAGTCGCACGATGTTGAACATCCGCAGGCCCCCGCGAATGAAGACATACCAACACACGAGGCTGAGCAGAGCACCGACTGTGCCCAACGTGATCGTCAGGGCGTTCATGTCGCGGCCTTTCGTTCAGGTGGCAGCTGGGGGCTACCGCGGGTTCAGCCCGTCGAGCCGGCGGACGGGCTATGTTACTCGCCAGTAGCAGTTTCACCGTACTGATGGGTAACTTAGCATCGCCGGTTGAAGCGATGCTGGTGGGTGCGGAAATGAGGCCGTCCGACGGGTGGGCTGAACTCGTCAGTAGGTTGTCTCGCAGATCACCGTATGCGTAGGCCGTCGAGGTGCTGTCGGGAAGGCAGTCCTTACCTGCTCTGTGAACGCGGCGGGATGTCACCTGAAGGCCGGCCGAGGCCGGTGGGATCACGGGCCCGGTCTTCCTCGATCGGTCGAATGATCGACATATCCGATCCCAGCATGACGTGACTCGGGCCGCTGTGCTGCGAATATCCAAAATGTTTGTGACAGTGGGTAACTGACAGGTGGCGGACCGGTCTCAAAAGGACAACGACCGGTCCGATTCGTACGCTACAATTCGGGCGCACCAAAAGTCGCAAAAGCGTCATCGGGGTGACTTTGCGTTTGACGGTTGCCTAGCGGTACTGCCAAGCATTCAATGCACAGAAACGGAACTGAACTCCACATGAAACTCAGCAAACTGGTCGTCACGTCGGCCCTCGTTGCAGTCGCGATGGGCCTGGCCAGCGGAACCGCGTATGCCCAGCCCGTCGATGAGACGGCCCCCGGTGACACCAACTACACCGTCGATCTCGAAGATCGCACCATCGTCACCACCATCGACGCGGGTGTCTTCAAGGTCGCCGACGACGGCAAGACGGTCGACGTCCTCGACGCCGCCGACAACACCCTCGTGACGCTCCCGCTGACGTTCAACCTCGGCGGACTCAACTTCCCGTACGAGCAGAACATCGACGACAACGGCAAGACTCTGCGTCTGGTTCCGAACCTCGACCTCAGCCAGGCTTCGCTGCGTTCCAGCGACTTGCCTGCGGTAAGCACCGTCGCGTCGCCCGAGGAGAACCTCAAGGCGCAGCAGAACTTCTCGTCTCAGCTCGCTATCGCGTCTGCTGTCGGCAGCGTGACCGGAACCATCGTCGGCGCTGGCGTCGGTTGCATCATCGGTGGCACGCCGCCCGCGCTGACAGTGGTCGGAATTCCGGTCGCGGTACTCACTTGCATCGGTGGTGCCCTCGTCGGTGCACCGATCGGAGCACTTGCCGGAACCATCACGGCAGGCGGACCGACTCTCGTGGTCGCAGGCATCGACTTGATCAACACGTTGAACGCGGCACCGGGCACCTCGGTCTGGGCCAAGTAGCCTTCAGCTCATACGTCAAGCAGGGCCCGCACTCTCACCGAGAGTGCGGGCCCTGCTTCTTTCGAATCCGTCAGGCTCCGTGAATGGTGGCAAGCGTGATGCCCTCGGTCACGATTGTGTAGACGTCGCTGAGTATCGAGAAGCCGAGAGAGAGTATTGCGATCATGTGGAGGTCCGCCTCGGTATTGGAACGGAACGCAGGACGCGACAATGCGCCTCGCAGCGATGGACGCGTCGGATCATACGGAGCGTGGGTGTGTTTGTCCGAGTGGACGCCTACGACGTACGGATGGTCAGGCCGGGGTTCTCGGCGAGTATGTCGTTGATGGGGGTGGCGAACAATTCCGGTCGCTGACCCTGCAGCATGCTGACGACGGTCGCGACCTCGCAGGAGGGCTGATCGCCCACGTTCGATGCACTGGAGATGCCCACGGCGAGGGTGCCGCTGACGATGGGGCCACCACTGTCGCCGCGCAACGCGCAGATGGACGTGGAGAAGCTGCGATCGAAGACGTTCTCTCCCAATGCGACATGCTGACCCGTGGCAAGAATTGTGCCGCAATTGAATCCGGTTCTGGATCCGGATTTGCAGACCGGTGCTCCCACGATCGGATCCACTGTTCCGGTGACGTGCAGGGGAGCAGCCCAGGGGACTCGCACCGCGTTGCTCTCGAATTCGCCGACGTTGGCGTCGTCGATGTCGATCAAGGCGTAATCGTTGTGCGACCGGCTGGTTCGGTAGAACGTCCCGAATTTCGAGCCCACAAGACTGCCGTACATCGGATACGCGCCCGTCAGTGCCGCGGAACCGGTATCGGCGATATTCGGATTGCAGTGTCCCGCAGTGATATTGACGGACCCGTGCGTCGGGTCGACGGCATTGAACCCGAGTGAGCATCGCTGACCGAGGCCGGCAGGCGTGCCCGCGAGGTAGCTGTCGCCGCCGAGATACGAACTCGGGCGAATCGGGCCTGCCGTCGGTGACGGATCGAACGGGAGCAGGTCCACCAGAGGTTGGACGACATCGAGAATTGCCGGCGGGATCTCGATGGGTGATGCATCGACCTCGAAACCGCTGGCCGACGCGGCATCGGCCACGTCGGCGTGAGTCGGTCCGTCTGCCACCGCGACGACGGGACGCCCGTTCTCGTCGAGCCACGCGCGCGTGACCCCGCCGGAACCGATGGTGGCGGTGAACTCGGCCAACCGTCGCGCCGCGTCCGCTCGGTCGAGAAACTGCTGCGGATCGAGCCCGAGGTCGCGGGCCACGGCGTCGGCCAAGGCCGCGGGCAATACAGCTTCGGCCGCCGGATCTGCCACTGCAGTGGGCGCGGACACGGCCAGCGTCACCAGAAGCGGAACTGCAACGATCGACAGCCGAAACGCACGGCGACGCATAGAAACCTCTCCCCCGGGCATCCGAAGATGTGATGCCGTTCACCCTGTTGTACGACTATAGGGGGTGAACGCCTCCCGAAGTAGCCACTACTCGGTGCGCAGTGTGGCTCCGGTCGCGCGCGTGACCTGATCGATGGGAATGCCCAGGCTTGCGGTGCCGCCGTACTGCGCCAGCGCCAGGTTGGCCTCGTTGCAATCGGGTGCGCCGCCGCTGTTGGATCCGCTGGTGATTCCGAGCGCGAGTGTTCCGGTCACGATGGCACCGCCGCTGTCGCCGGCGAGAGTGCATGCGGTGCTGGCGAATCCGCGCACGGTGCGGGACGTGCCGTCCTCCATGTAGAGCTGTGTCTCGACGCGATCGGCCGCAACCACTCCACAGGTGAACGACGACGACTGCCCGGACTTGCAGACCGGCGCTCCGATCACAGGAGCCGCGGTTCCGGTGACGGTGACGGTGCTGCCGTTCGCTCCACGGACGGTGGGGCGGTCGAGTCCGGACGCGACGCCGGTGTCGTTCAAGGCGATGACCGACCAGTCGAGGCCGTCCGCCGCACCCAGGCTGGACCGATCGAACGACCCGATCTGCGTGCTGCGCGAGATGTCGGCCGGATCGGGAAGGTAGACCGGTGCGCCGCCGGATCCGGTGGCCTTGTCGGGGTTGCAATGGCCCGCGCTGAGATTGACCGCGGCACCGGAGGGGTCGACGGCGTTGAAGCCGAACGAGCAGATGCTGATGTCGGTGGCCGGAGCGTCGGCGATGGGTCCCGAGGTGGTGACGTAGGTGTCGCCGCCCATCGGAGTCGGGTCGACCGGCTTGTTTCCGCCGGGGGACAGGATGACCTTGATGTTCGCCAGCAGCGTCGGCAGATTCAGCGCGCTACCGATCGGACTGTTCACCAGATCGATGACGATCTGATTGTCGATGAAGTCGATGGCCGTACCGTTGATCTGCTCGGAGATCTCGCGGGGGAGGCCTGCGATCCAACTGTTGAGGTCGGCCAGCGACTTCTCGAGTCCGTCTGCCGACACGGGCGACTGCGCGGTGGCGTATCCGTCCTTGGCGACGGCCTGTGCCGCAGCAGGCGAGGTGACGGCGACGACGGCATTGCCGTCGGGTCCGATCCAGGCACCGGCGAAATCTGCGGGACGGCTGGCCCGGAAGTCCGATGCGTAAGCAGACAGTTCCTGCGCGCGGGCAGCACGATCGAGGTACTCCTGCGGGGAGATCTTCAGATCTCGCTGCACGGCTTCGACGAGCTCGCGGGGAAGCTGATCGGCGGGTGACTGGACGACGGGTTCGGCTGCTGCTGTTCCGGAGAACGAAGCAAGAAGAACAAAAGCCGTCGAACACAGCACTGCAGCACGCAGCGCCCCGGTGTTACGCATGAAATCCCTTCATCGGGTGCTTGTCGTCAGCGACCCACCCTAGGGCATCGGGCGCAGAATCAGTGTTTGCCCAGTTCAGGGCGCATCGAGCTCGTCGGATGGGGTGGTGGCCGCCGTCGTGGTGCTGGTGGTGGTCGTAGCCGGAGTCGTGGTCTCGACCGGTGTGGTCGTCACCGGAGTCGTGGTGACCACGGGCGTCGTGGTGGGTACCACGGGCGCAGGGGCTGGCGCGGGAGCAGGCAGGGGGGCAGGTTCGGGTGCGATGTACGGCTCGTCCGGCGTCTGTTCGACGACCTCGGGTACGAAGACGGGCTCGACGGGGGTGGCGGTGGTGGTCGCGGGTGCGCGCGTCGAGGTGACGATCGGCGAGCCGGCATCGGTGACGGTCGGAGGTGTCGCGGCCGGAGCGTCACCGAACACTCCGCTCACTGCCGCGATCGCGAGGACGATGACCACGCCTGCCGCTGCACCGGCAACGATCGTGGCGATCGTCCGCGAACGCTCGCTGCGTTCCTTCTTCGCCCCGACCTGGGCGGCGGCGGCCGGAGCGACGGGTGCGTACGCGGTGGTCGACGCGTTCTCGTCGACCGGAACGATCGGTTCGGAGCGAAATTCCGAATGGTCGAACACCGGAGCGACCGCGGGAATTGCCTCGGAGAACGCGAGGGACGGCTCGGGTGCGACGACCGGGATGGCGTCGGTGTCGAGGGACTCCGTGCCGTCGTTGCGGGTGACGACCGGCGCGGCACCGGTCACCAGGGAGTTGCCGTCGACATCCTCGACCTCGGCGAGCAGCAGTGCGCCGCGGGTCGCGGCGAGTGGCTCGACGATCGTTCGGCCCGACGAGCGTTCGCCGATGCCGGTCGCCACCGACGGGAGTGCGGCGCTGCCGCCGGTGAGTATCACGGTGCCGGACCCCGGCACGTCGAGTCGGCCGAGCAACGGCGCGACGAGGTTCGCGAACTCGGCTCGTGTGACCGCAATGCTCTGCGAGTCCCCGGGAAGTTCGACCGAGATCGTGGCGACGTCGGCCGTGCTCAGGGTCTGTTTGGCCGCCTCGCACGAGGCGACGATGCCTGAGAGGGCCGCCAGGACTGCCGCGTCGGACAGGTCGATGTGCTCGCGATCGGTGACCACGTGATCGAAGAGTGCGTCGGTGAAGGCGTCTCCGCCGACGTCGGTGCTGCGTACCGTCCCGCCTCCGGGATAGGTGGAGATGTCGGTGCCGGTGGCTCCGATGTCGACCACCGTGACCGCAGCTCCCGGGCTCGGCTGCGCGAACGCGCTTGCGGCTTTGGCGTCGGGAACCAGGGCAACCTCGGTGAGGCCGGTGTGATCGAGGGCGTCACGCAGCAGGGCGACGGCGGCGCGGGTCCACCGCGTCGGGTACGTCATGGTCGTGACGGGCATGCCGCCGGACACCCCGGCCTTCGCAGACACCATGGTGACGAGGCAGTTGGCGGCGTTGGCCATCAAGTCCTCGGCGCGGTAGGCGTCGGCGTCGGGCTCGAGATCCTCCTGCTGACCGACGAGATCGACGAACCGGGTGAACGGGGCCGTGTCGACGGGTTCACCGAGGTGGGCTCGGCCTTCCTCGTCGAATCGCAGGGTCGTCGGCAGGACGACGATTGTCGGTTCGTCCTCGACCGATGCGCGGTAGGCCGCGACGGACCTGGTGTTGCCCACGGTGATTCCGAGATGCCCGACACCGCTCATGGAGTTGTCCCTGCCGATCGGTTGTTCAGCACGGTCTGCTCGGATGCGGTCTGCCCGTCGTCCGGGTCGGTTTCGGGAGTCTCGGTGGACTCGTCGGTGGGCTCGACCGGCGGTTCCGACTCGACCGGGGCGACGATCGGAGACTTCTCGCGGTCGTCGTCCTCGGGTGCCTCGTTCGCCGGGCGCGTCTCGATGTCGGTCTCGGTCGGTTCGCTCCGCGGGCGGTCGGAGGTTTCGGGTGGGGTCGACTCTTCCGCGGTGGTCGTGGTCGCAGGCAGCGGAGCGACGGGAGCGATCTCGGCGGCCGGCTCGACGACGACGGTCGGGAATTCGATCGGGCCACCCGACCCGGAGCCGATCGACGACGTGGGTACCACCACCTGGGCGTTGTCGATGGTGGGGACTGCGGTATCGGTGGACCCACCGAGTTGGAGCGCGACGAGCGCGGCACCGACGGTCAACGCCGCCGCGAACGCTGCCGCAGCGAAGAGTGGGCGACGGTCGGATCTCGTCGGTCCGACCACCGCGAACCGCTCGGTGACGGCGTCGACGGGGAACTGTGCAGCCAGAATCGCAGCACCGCGCGCGGCGGCGACGGCGGTGTCCTTCTTCTGCAAGGTCTGCAGGGCCGAGGCGTTCCACGCGGCGAGCGCCTCTGCTTCGGCGACCAGCGACACGTGAGCGAGCCCGTGCGCGTTCATCGCCGAACGCAGCGCGAACACCTGCTCGGCCGTCCACCCGGCGGGATAGGTCGCCGCCGCGGCGAGATCACCTGGCCGCAGACCGATGGACGACGCCACCTCGGTGAGCAGGCACAGCAGGGCCATCGACGTCAGTTGCTCGGCAGGGAAGACGGTGCCCTTGCTGCCGGTGACACCCACACCGTCGGCGAGCGAGTCGAGAAAATGTGTGTAGGCCTCGGAATCGTCGTCGGTCACATCACCGAGCGAGACGGTGCCGTCGGGATGAGTGTTGAGCACGGTCGAATGCAGCGACGCCAGGTGCAAGGACGGTCCAGGCGCAATCGGATGGGACACGGCGGCGACGGCGCGCTCGTCGTCCAGGTACAGGCCGACATCCGGCGCGCCGACTCTCGCACTGCCGGGCTGCTCGGTCATGGGGCTGCTACCTGTTCTCGATCGGGGACTGATGGTCGATCGTTATGTCGCTCCCGGTCCTCGCACAGTTACAGGGTCGACGCTTGCGCTGGTCGAGGCCCCGTACCCCATGGCCCGGAGCATCGAGATCAGCTCCGACCGCGACTCCGCCCCGAGCCTGCGCCGGATACGGGCCACATGATGCTCGACGGTTTTCGGGGAGATGTAGAGCCGACTGCCGACCTCGCGATAGGTGACTCCGAGTACGAGCAGTTCGGCGACCTCGGCCTCGCGTTCGCTCAACGAGCCCGTCGGCTGCGGCGTCGATCTCGGACTGTCGCGCTGAGTCGAGCTGGGTTGGCGCAACGACCTGGCGATGTGCAGCAGCGAGGTCGCCGTCGCAGTGTCGGTGACGGTCAGGGCGGCCTCGCTCGCCAGTCGGGCTCCGTCCCAGGGCAGTCCGAAGGCGGTGAGGGTGCGTGCCGAATTCTCGACATCGGTGGCGTCGGGTCTGCCCTGCAACACCCCGAGCCAGGCGCGGCCGGCAGCGGCGAGTGCGGCGCTGTACGGGTGGGTAGGTGCGGCGGCGGCCAGAGCTCTGGCGTGCGGCACCAACGCGTCGGGAGTCTGGGCCACGATGGCCGCCTGAACCTGGTACCAATGCAGCGCCGACGCCCAGACCGGTGGATCGCCGAGCCCCGCGAGCAGATCGGTGGCCTCCGCCACCAGATGCTCGACGCGGTCCACCTGGCCGAGTCGAGTTGCGGCCAAGAGTAATTCGCCCAGGGGTAGCAGCGCGAACAGGTCGGTGGAGTACTCGGCGACGACGTCCTGCGCCTGCGTCCATGCCGTGATCAGCGACCCTGCATCACCGGACCTACGAGCCAGGCCCACCCGAATCGCGTGCAGGAACAATTGATTGCGCACGTGCGCCACCGGAACTCGCAGTGCCTCGATCGCGGCACCCGCATCGGCGGTATCCCCCCGCAGCATCGACGCCCACGCCCCGACGAGGCTCAGCCTGGTGTGGGCCTCGGAACCCGGACGGTGGTCGGGAAGTGCTCGCGCCACGATGGAATCGACACGGGGCAGGTCGCCGCAGTGCACCGCGTGCAAGGCCGAGATGGCAGCGGGAGTGTCCGGGGTGCACGAGCGATCGGAAGCATTGCCCGTCAACGTCATTGCCCGCATCAGCGCATTCGCAGCGGCACTCGACGCTGCTGCGCTCCGCGAATCGATGGACCCGATCACTCCGGTGACGAGCAGACTGCCCGACGCCGTACTCGACGTCGGCGCGAGTGCGGACACGGCCGCGATCGAACGGTCGGCGGCGCTGCGATCACCGGCCGCCGCCGCCGAGAGGGCAGCCCACACGGCGTCGGGTCCGAGCCGATCCTCGCCGAGCCAGGCGAACAATTGTGCACTGCGCGAGGTCATTCCGCGTTGCGCGGCAATCGACGCCGACACGCGCACCGCTGTCCGCAGATCCGTCGCATCGCACCCGGTAGCGCTGTCGAGAACCACATCGGCGTATCTCGCCGCCTCGTCTAGGTTTCCGGTGGCAGCCGCGACCTCGGACCGTCTCGCAGCCAACTTCGCCGAGTCGAATCCCGCGTCGACCGCCGCGTCGTACAGGGCACCTGCGGCATCGAAGGGAGCCGAATCTGCCTGCTGGACAAGGAAATCGGCGAGTCCGGCGTGAACGACGCCCCGCTCCGCCAACGCGCGTGCCGCGGTGGCGTCGAGCAGGCGGGATCGGGTGGCGACATCGGCGATGGACGAGAGCAGGACGCGGCAGCGCCCGTCTCCGATCATCTCGATCAGTGGAGCCTCGGCGGCCGGAATCAACGTGCCCGTGGTGTCGAGCATCCCGGAGCTGCAGGCCAGATCGACGATCGACTCGACATCGGTCGCGCGCGGCACGATCTGCGCGGCCGATGCAGGGTCGGGTGTGACGCCGAATCGAGCGGCGAGCAGCAGTGCCCGCGTGTCGTCGGTGGTCTCGATCAGCATCCGACGATGCTGTTCGGCAACGGATTCGGCGACCACACGCAGCGGAGTCGGATCGGAACGGTCGCCGCCGAGCGCGCCGAGGGCCGCGTCGACAGCGGCGAGAACTCCGCCGGTCGTCTTGGCGACGGCACCGGCGAGCGACGCCGAGATCGGCCGAACGGTCGCTGCTGCCCGCGCCGCGATGGCGACCTTGTCCAGCGGAACCAGCGTCAACCGGTTGGAACCGGCGGAGGCGATGAGCTTCTCGATGCGTGAATCGAAACTGCGCGGCGCGGTGGCGACGATCAGGGTGATGTCCGATCGTGTTGCAGCCGCTGCGATCTCGTCGAGACGCTGCTCCGACAGCAGGTGCGCGTCATCGACGAGAACGGTCGAGCCGGACGGCGCGTCGGCGATGGTGCCCGTGTACACGTCCACCGACGCGGCCACGGAGTCGAGAACCACGGATCGACCGGAGCCGTTCACTCCGACGACGATATGAAATCCGGTGGCGAGGAGGGCATCACGGACGAAGCGATCGGCGCGCTCGACGCCGAGGAGTCCGGAACGGGTACTGGTCACGGTCGGACTATCGGCCGGTCAGGCCGCCGAGGGCTCCGCCGAGTCCGTCACCGACGCCGCCGACGACACCGCCGAGCCCGTCACCGACGCCGCCGACCACTCCGCCGAGTCCGTTACCGACGCCCTGGCCGACATCGCCGAGGGTGGGACCCTGATAGCTGGGAACCTGCACGCTCGGTGCCTGCGGAACCTGTACGGCAGGCGGTTGGTAGCTGGGAACGGTCGGAGCAGCGACCGACGGGACGGTCGGCACCGTGGCCGCGCCGTTGTCGGCCGGAGCCGGGGATCCCGCGACCGGAGCACCGGTGGCGGGGTCGATCTGCGTCACCGTGCCGTCGGCGTTGACCACCGAGGTCGGTGCGCCCTCGGATCCGGTTGCGACGGCACCGTTCTCACCGGTGGCAGGCGTCGTCGTGGCGGCATCCGCCACCGCCGCGGTGGTTCCCGGTGTCTCGGTGCTCGAGATCGAGGTTTCCGCGTTCGATTCGGCCGGAGTGGTGTTGTCGGAGGTCAACGCCGTTCCCACCGACAGGCCTCCACCGGCGAGAAGCGCGAGGACGAGGACGGATCCGGCCACGACGCCCGCCTTCTTGCGACCGGACATGCCCGAGTCCGATTCGACGGCGGTGGGCGTCGGCGCGGGCCGGGGAGTGGGGCGAGGCATCGGCGCAGCTGCCGCAGCGGACGCGACGGCCGTGGTGGGTGCCGCAGCCAGAGCTGCGGCGTTGTCGGAGGCGGTCGCGTCGGCGATGTCGCTGCCGAGAATTGCGGCACCGACCGCGACGGTCAGTTCGGGCCGCGGTCCGGCCACCACTGGTGCGCGCAGTTCGGACGACATGAGCTCGGCGACCAGCGGGATGGCCGAGCTGCCACCGACGAGGACCACCTGGTCGATGTCGGTGACGTCGAGGCCCGCGGCCGTGACGGCGTCGCGTACCACCCCGATCGACCCCAGCAGTGATGCGCGGACCAGTTCCTCGAGCTCGGAACGGACGAGGCGCACCTCGGTGTGCAGGCCCGGCAGGTCGACCGTCAGTGACGTCGACGTGTCGTAGGAGAGCTGTTCCTTCGCCTCGCCGCAGCGGGCCCGCAGTTCCACCAGCGCGCCGACGGTGTCGGGATCGAAGGGATCGAACTCGAAGGACTGGCTTCCCGAGACGGTGTCGAGAACGTACTGCATGATCGCGTGATCGAACTGCGCTCCGCCGAACTCCTGCGAGTGAACTCCGGTGCCGACGGTGCCTGCCTCGGAGCCGGTGCGCATCAGCGTGACGTCGAGTGCGGTCGCACCGAGGTCGTAGACCACGGCCAGGCCGTCGGACTGCGGCCCGCGCGTGACTTCGAGCCACCGCATCGTGGCGACGGACTCCGGTACCAGCGTGACGTCGGCGAGCCCCGCGCGGTCAAGTGCTTCACCGAGGACCTCGGCTGTGTACGCGGTCCAACGAGTGGGATGGGTGACGACGACGGTGGGCGCGGCATCGGTTCCGGCTGAGACCTCGGCGACGAGTGCGCGAGCAGCGGTGGCGTACAGGTCCTCGGCCCGGTGACTGCGGCCGTCGTCGTCGATCAGTTCCACCGGATCGCCGACGCGGTCGGCGAAACCGCTGATCAGGTTCCGCGTCGAACGGTCCCACAGTTCTGCCAGACGCGGGGCTTCGCCGGGACGGAGGTCGAGTGCCGAACGCTTGACCACCGAGGTGACAGGATCGGTGTCCAGTGCAGCCACTGCCGTCACCGAACCGATGCGTATGCCGAGCCCTGCGTTCATTGTCGTGTCGCCGCCTTCGTCTCGCCCTGCCGTCAGCACTACTGCCGTCACTCGCACTGTCGGCAGTGGCCAATTATTCGTTACGTCTCACAGCAGGTTAGAGCGCATAACGAGTGAAATCCCCCAAAGCGCCCAGATCCCCTAATCGAAGTCCCCTGGCAACCCCCGGGGGAGTAGGGGGATCGGCCCCGTTGGGCAGGGGCTCTCCGATGCATAGCTTTGTGATCAACCACGAAGCACCACTCGTCAAGGAGACCCACGATGGCTACCAACGCCGTACTCGATTTCATCCTCAGCCTGCTGCGCGACGACCAGGCTGCAGCTGCATACTGCGCCAACCCCGAGATGACGCTGGCCGCCGCGGGACTCGGCGACGTCACCCACGCCGACATTGTCGCGGTGGCACCCCTGGTCGCCGAGTCGGGACTGTTCGCCGGTGCGGGCAGCCAGCTCTCGGCCATCCTGGGCGCAGGCGGTTCCGCAGGCCTCGACGGCGCACTCGCCGGAGGTGCGAGCCTCGGCGGCGGACTGTCGGCCGGGCTCGGACTGGCAGCCGGTGCTGTCGCAGGCGGCGGACTCGCTGCAGGTGGCAGCCTGACCGGCGGAATCGACGTCACGGGTGAGATCGCTGCATCCCTGCAGGCTGCACTCGCTGCAGCGTTGGCCGTCGGAGGTCAGATCGGTCTGGAGCTCGGCACTGCCTTCGGCGGCGCACTCGACGCGCTGATCGGTGCAGGCGCAGGTATCGGCGGCGGTCTGGATCTCGACCTCGACGGTCTTCTCGGCGGAACGGTCGGACTCGGCGCTGCCTTGACCGGATTGATCGGCGCAGGCGCAGGTATCGGCGGCGAGATCAGTGGAGACATCGCGGCACAGCTGCAGGCAGCACTCGACGCCGCTCTCGGCGCAACCGGTGCCGTCGATCTCGGCGCACTGGCCGAGATCCAGGGCGGCCTGGCCGGCGCTCTCGGTGCAGTCTTCGGAGTCGGCGGAACCGTCGGAGCCGAGCTCGGCACGGCCCTCGGAGGAGTCTTCGACGCCGTACTCGGTGCCGGAGCCGGACTGGACATCGCGGGTGACCTCGGTGCCGCCCTGACCGCGGGCATCGGCGGCGCACTCGGCGGACTCGGAACCGTCGGAGCAGATCTGACCACCGACATCGGCGCCGCACTGGACGGAGCGCTCGGTGCCGGAGGCGCACTGGTCGGCGACCTCGCCGGTGGAGTCGGCGCGAGCCTCGGCGGTCTCTTCGCTGCAGACGGTGCCATCGCAGGATCCATCGGATCCGCACTCGGAGCCGTCCTCGACGCAGGTGCGCTCGCCGACCTCGATGTCGACGCCCTGTTGGCCGCGGGCGGCAACATCGGCGCAGTGGTCGGTGGCGCACTGGTAACCGCACTCGATCTCGACACCAGCGCATTCGGCAGCCTCACCGCTGCTCTCGACGCCGCACTCGACGGCACGATCGGCGCAGGTGCCGGCATCGGCGGCGGGCTGGTCGGCGGACTCGAAGGCGGAGTTGCAGGCGGCCTCGAAGGCGTCCTCGGCACGGCTTTCGGCGTCGGTGGAGCAGCCGGAGCTCAGCTCGGCACCGCCCTCGAATCGGTTCTCGACACCAGCGCTGCACTCGACCTCGGAGCCGCTCTCGGAGCCGGTGCCGACGTCAGCGCAGGACTCGTCGGAGCGATCGACACAGCGGTTGCCGCCGGAGCAGACCTCTCGGGAACCGTCGAAGCAGCACTCGCCGGAGTCGGCGGAGTGGGCGCAGGTCTGTCGGGCGGCCTGGCCGGACTCGGCGGAGTGGGCGCGGGCCTCACCGGAGGACTCGCGGGCCTCGGAAACGTCGGTGCTGATCTGACCGGCGGCCTGGGTGCTGTCGGAAACGTCGGTGCAGATCTGACCGGTGGCCTGGCGGCCGTCGGCAACGTCGGTGCCGATCTGGCCGGCGGACTCGGAGCTGTCGGAAACGTGGGTGCCGATGTGACCGGTGGCCTGGCGGCTGTCGGAAACGTGGGTGCCGATGTGGCCGGCGGTCTCGGGGCTGTTGGCAACGCGGGCGCAGGCCTGACCGGTGGTCTCGCAGGTCTCGGTGACGCAGGTGCAGGCCTCACCGGCGGACTCGCAGGGCTGGGCAGCCTCGGCGGCGGTATCGCGGGCGGGGTAGCGGGCGGTGTCGCAGGCGGCGTCGATGCTGCGGCTTCGGCCGGGGCCGGACTCGAAGGAGCCGTGTCCGGTGGCATCAGCACCGGAATCGATGCGGCAGCATCCGCAGGCGCAGGACTCGAAGGTGCCGCGGGAGCTGCAGGCTCGGTTGTCGGTGGCCTCGAAGGTGCGGCAGGCGGAGCGGTCGACGCCGGAACCTCGGTGGGCGGCGAGATCGCATCGAACGTCGGCGCGGGACTCGACACGGGTGCCTCGATCGGAGGCGACTTCGCGTCCACTGTGGGTGCGGGTTTGGATGCTGGTGCGGACGCTGCGGCTTCCGCGGGCGGCGGGTTTGATTCCGCTGCCGACATCGGTGGCCAGGCCGCGGGCAGCCTGACCGGTGGCCTGCAGTCCGGTGCCGAGGGACTGGCAGACGCCGGCGGCAGCCTTTCCTCCGCTGCGTCGGGATCGTTCGATCACTCGAGCTCGTTCGATTCCTCGGCCACTGCGACCGGCACCGGCTGGTCGAGCGTCGACTCGGACGTCTTCGGTCAGGGCGAGACCGATTCGAGCCTGTTCAGCGATTCCGGCCTGCACGGTTCGGTGGATTCGGCAGCCGACTCTCTGGGACATGTGACCGTCGATCACGATTTCGACCCGACGCAGCCCTGATCCTTTCGGCTGCGGGTAGGCAATGACATGACTCGGCCCCGAGTGTTCGCCAGCACTCGGGGCCGAGTCGTCGCTAGAGTTCGTTCCTGGGCGTGAGTGGAGCCCGGGTACCGCGGAAGTCGACGAGAACGGTTGTGAACACGAGCGTATGGACGGGCAATCTACGGAGCTGGCCGAGCTGCTGAGCCGGACTGCGGCGGTGGCGACATCGGCGGGAAGATCCGACCTGGTGGATCGAGTCGAGGCGGCGCGCTCGCGAGTGTTGGATCCACGTCGACGCATCATCGTGGTCGGACCGCTCAAGCAGGGCAAGAGTCAGTTCGTGAATTCGCTGCTCAATCTGACGGTGTGCTCGGTCGGCGACGACGAGACCACCGCCATCCCGACCGTGGTGTCCAATGCCGAGAGCCTTTCCGCGCAGCTCGTACTCGCCGATCCGGGCAACGAACCGATCCGAGTCGACGTTCCGGCCGAGGAGATCACAACGGTCACCCCCGCCAGTCCGCTGGCCCAGGGCCGTGAGGTGCTGCGTCTGGACATCGGGGTGGCGAGTCCGTTGCTCGCCGACGGCTTGGTGTTGGTCGATACTCCCGGCGTCGGCGGGCACACGAATCCGCACGCTGCAGGCACATTGGGTCTCATTCCCTCGGCCGACGCGGTGCTCGTCGTGTCCGATGCGTCGCGCGAGTTCACCGAACCGGAACTGTCGTTTCTCCGACAGGTGCAGGGTCTGTGCCCGGCCGTGGCGGTGCTGATCACCAAGATCGATCTCTATCCGCACTGGCGGCAGATCGTCGAGGCCAATCGTGGACACCTGGACCGCGCGGGAATCGATGTGCAGATGTTGCCGGTGTCGTCTCTGTTGCGTTCGCACGCACTGCGTTTGAACGACGAGGAACTCAACGCCGAGTCCGGTTTCCAGCAGCTCTACGCGTTTCTGCGCGACGACGTGGTGGCCCGGGCGGATGTGCTGGCACGCTCCTCGGTCTCGCTCGATGTCCGATCGGTCACCGAACATCTGACGCTCTCGTTCGGCAGTGAGCTTGCGGCACTGAAGGATCCTGAGCGGGCAGCCGCGGCAGTGGCGGGGCTGCAGCGCGCCAAATCGGCCGCCGAGGAGCTGCACAAACGTTCGTCGCAGTGGCAGCAGACGCTCGGTGACGGAATCGCCGACCTCGCCTCCGACATCGATCACGATCTGCGCGACCGGTTGCGGCGCGTCACCCGGGAAGCGGAAGAGACCGTCGACGAGGGCGATCCGGGCAAGGACTGGCCGCAGCTCGGCGAGTGGCTCGAGGAGCAGATCGCCGCGTCGGTGGGCGACAACTTCGTCTGGGCTCACGAACGGGCACTGTGGCTTTCGGAGTTGGTGGCCGAACACTTCGCCTCGTCCGGGGCGGCAGCGCTGCCCGATCTCGATCTGGGCGATCTGGACAACGTCCTCGATCCCGTCTCGTCCCTGGCCGATCTGGAATCCGGCCGTGTCGGAATCACGCAGAAGGTTCTGGTGGGAATGCGTGGATCCTACGGCGGTGTGCTGATGTTCGGCCTGATCACCACGTTCGTCGGGTTGAGTCTGCTCAATCCGATTTCGATCGGTGCGGGCGTACTCCTGGGCACCAAGGCCTACAAGGAGGACAAGGAGAACCGCGTCAAAGCGCGGCGTTCCGAGGCCAAGATGGCGATCCGCCGCTTCACCGACGACGTCAGCTTCCAGGTGGGTAAGGAGTCGAAGGACCGGCTGCGCCAGATTCAGCGAGTGCTGCGTGATCACTTCACCTCGATCGCCGAGCAGACGCTGCGTTCGCTGAACGAGTCGCTGCGCTCGGCGCAGGAAGCCGCCGCTGCCGACAACACCGACCGTTCCGCCCGCATCGCTGCGCTGGAGAAGGACATGCGCGTGGTGGCCGAACTGAATTCTCGGGCAGTGTCTCTCGTCGAGGACGTCGCAGTATGAGCGTGGCGGCTCTGGCCCGAGCACGCGACCTCATCTCGGCGGCACGATCGACGTACTCCGGTGATGCCGAAGCGTCCTGGATGCTCGACGAATGCCTGTACCGTCTCGACGAGCCGTTGCGGGTGGCGCTCGCGGGATCACTCAAGGCGGGCAAGTCCACACTGCTCAATTCTCTTGTCGGGCAGGACATTGCCCCGACCGACGCAACGGAGTGCACGAAGGTCGTCACGTGGTACCGCAACGGCGTCACCCCCGCCGTCACGGCCTGGTACGACGGCGACCGGGCTGCGAACGTGCCGGTGCAACGGCGCGACGGGCGACTGACCTTCGACCTCGGGTCGTTGACGGCCGCACAGGTCGACCGACTGGACGTCGAATGGCCTGCAAGCGCTCTGGCGCAGACGACGATCATCGACACTCCCGGTACCTCGTCTCTCTCGCGAGACGTGTCGGCGCGCACGTTGGCGATGCTCACGCCGGAGAACTCGTCATCGGGCGCAGACGCCGTGGTGTATCTGCTGCGTACCCTCAATGCGACCGACGTGTCGTTTCTCGGGCAGATCGGTGCGCACGTCGGCGGCGATTCGGGACCGCTCGGTGTGATCGGTGTCGTCTCGCGGGCCGACGAGGTGGGTTCTGGGCGGATGGACGCGATGATGTCGGCCAAGGAAGTCGCTGCGCGCTTCGCGTCCGAACTCGAGGCCACCGGGTTGTGCCAGGCAGTTGTTCCGGTCGCGGGTTTGCTGGCGCTCGGCGCGGAAACGTTGCGGCAGAACGAGTTCGCTGCCTTCGAGATGTTGGCGACGGTGCCGACCGAGGATCTGCAGTTGGCGATGCTCTCGGCCGATCGATTCGTCCGTGCACAGAGCACGCTACCGGTCGACGCATCGCTGCGCGCCAGCATCGTCGACCGCTTCGGGCTGTTCGGTATTCGGATGGCAGTGACGTTGATTCGGCTCGGGGTGCGCGATTCGCCCACGCTGGCTGCCGATCTGGTCGAACGGAGCGGGCTGACCGAACTTCGCTCGGTGATCGACGTGCAATTCGGTCAGCGCGCCGACCAGCTCAAGTTGCACTCGGCTCTGGTTGCCCTGCAACGAATCCTGGAGTTCAGGCCGGAATCTCACGCGCTCCGCACCGAGGCAGGCCGAATGCTCGCCGACGTGCACGGTTTCGCCGAACTGCGGCTGCTCGGTCGATTGCGCTCCACCACACCGAAACTGCCCGACGGTGCTCTACTCGAACTGCAGCGCATCATCGGCGGCTTCGGCATCGCCGCCACCGAACGCCTCGATCTGCCTCCCGATGCCGGACGCACTCAGCAGCGCGACACCGCGCTGGCGGCCGTCCACAAGTGGAGAGCATTGTCCGAGCACCCACTGCTGGACCGGTTCACCTCGACCTCGTGCGCCACGGCGGCCCGCAGCGCCGAAGGGATACTCGCCTCACTGGCGTGAGGATCCTCGGGGCAGGAGGGCCACGATGGTCGCGGCTGCCGCAGTGCCCGCCACGACGAACGGCCCCCACTGCAGAACGCCGCCGAGCAGCGCGGAGGCGTCGGACACGAAGGTCGAGAACGTGACCGCCGCGCCGATGGTCAGGATTCCGACCGCTCCCATCAGGACCTTGGACGACATCGCTGCGTTGCGCAGTAGATTCAGTGCGACGAATCCCAGTAGCACGAGCACCGCCGCTGCGGCCCCGCTGGACAGCAGCGTGGCCGAGGCGGTGTTGCGGACATCGGCCGCACTGGCCGTCGAATCCTGCTGTGACACCGCAGTTTCGACGCCCGAGAGTACCGACTCCCAGTTCAGGGCGATGGCGGCGGCCAACGCGAGGATCAGCGCTGCCGTCAGAGCCCACAGAGCAGTCGCGACCTTCGGCATGACCGAGTGAGTGGGCTCCTGCCGTGGCCGCAGCGGTTCGACGGCAACATCCGGCCGCGGTGGTTGCGGACGGGGAGGCCGGGGCCTCCGTGATGTCGGGTCGTTCTGTTCTTCGGCCACGTGCAGGAGTCTATCCGTCGGCGGTGACGGGCTGCGGTCTCAGCGCAGCACCACCGGTACGCCCTCGTACGGACGCAGTGTCATCGGGAAGCTGTTCAGCTCGTCCACGGTCGCGATCTCGTTGTCGTCGAAGACGTCGATGGCGCACGTACCGGGCACCAGGTGCTTGGACTGAATGGTCGCGCTGATCTCCTCGGACGAGAAGTTGAGCACCGTGGCCTGGATGGTTCCCTGGCTGAGCTCGTGCACCATGACCAGCAGGCCCTTGTGCGAGACCGTCGGAATGTCGATCTGCTGAGCGGTGGCGATCCCGAACCGCTTGCGCAACTCGATGATTCGCGCCAACTGGCGGGCGAACGACTGCGGATCCGCCAGCTGCTCCGGGAGCGAGCCGTACAGGCTGCGCCCGCGAGGGATGCCCGACTCCGAGCGCACGGCCTCGGGGAAGTACCCCATCAGATCGTGTGCACCGCGGTTGATCCAGCGGGTGTCGCCTTCGCGGATGAGGTCGTCCACCTCGTCGGCCGCGATCGGCAGGATGCCCAGTAGATCCCAACCGGACAGCGCGAACACGCCCGGCTGCAACGCGTTGTACATCGCGAGCAGCAGGTGGGCCCGCTTGACCGTCTCGATGTCTTGCTCGTCCATCCGGTCCAGATCGCGGATTCCGAGCGATGCGGTGATCACACTTGCTGTGGTGCAGGCGATTCCGTTGGTGGTGAAGGTCCGGTTGTACGGCGCCCAGCGTCCGGTGAGTCGATCGGTCAGTTCACCGCGGATACGGTCGCCCAGATCGCTGCCCTTGACCGCCTCTCCGCCGTAGGTGAACTCGTCCTCGGCGTGCAGGGTGGCGAAGTGGATGAGCTCGAAGGTCATCTCGTCGTGGTTCTGCAACGCATGCACCAGGGATGCGGTGTCGACGCCGTGGTCGCGGGCCAAAGTCATGGTGAGCCTGAGGAATTCGGTGTTCCCCATGACGAGCGCATGCTGATACGCGGGCCGGTTGATGAAGTCGTACGACAGGTCGGCACCGTTGGTGCCCATGGCCTTGATGTCGTCGATCGTCAGGTTCAACTCCTGGAAGGTGAACCCGCCCATCTTGCGCACCACGCTGGCGATCAGATGGTTCGCCGCCTCCGACAGGGGATGGCCCTCGGACCAGCCGGGTCCTTCGGCTCGACGCTCGACGCCGAGAAAGCCGTTGGCGTCCAGGCGTAGTGCTCCTGCGCCCAGGTCGGCGATGGAGTGACACGCGTCGCCGATCACCAGTCGCATGCCGGCGAAGGAGGGATCGAGCCAGTTGATCGACGGCTGACCGGCCTTGAAGTAGTGCAGGTACACCCAGCGGCGTTCGACGCCGTCGATGCCGACGACGGGAGGCGTTGCGCTCCAGTTGGTTTCCTTCACACCGAGCTCGTAGAAGATCACGCGCTGCAGCTGACCGATGATGTAGCCGGCGCGGGCGAGATTGGCCTCGGCCTCGGCGTCGATGTTCTGTGAATCGGCACCCGCGCGCACCCGGGGGAGCAGATGCCAATCCTGCGGCTCGATCTCGACCATGTGGTAGATGCCGGGGTAGTCGGCCACGGCCATCTCGGCGAGCCGGAAGTCCGCACCCTTGCCGGTGTGGCCGGGGACGATGTCGTCGATCACGATGCCGTCGTATGCCGAGGCCACCACGCAGAGGCGTCGGAACTCCTCTTCCGATCCGAACGCGGGGTCGATCTGCATGCCGATGCGGTCGAAGTGGCCGTCGACCGAGGGGGTCGGACGCCAACCGTGGATACCGCCTGCCACCTTCACTGGGCCGGTATGCACTGCGGTGACACCGATTTCGGAGAAGGCCTGCCACAGCTTCTCGTCGCCGAGAGTGCTCAGGAAGCTCGTCTGCGGGGCGTTGATCACCGAGATGGGGTACGCGGTGAACCACACCGGAGCGCGCTCGACGGCCGCACGAGGATCGGGGTCGGCATACGGGTTCTGCCACATGCTGCCCTTGCCCGAGAGTTGCTCGGCGATCAGTTTGGCGTCGCGCAACATCGACTGCTCGGTGAGCCAGTCCACGTACTCGGGGTTCGATGCCACCGGCTCGCTGTCCGGGGTGGGACTGTTGCTCCGATTGGCGCGACGCACCGAAGGTCGAAGTGGTTTCGGCCGAGCCGGATAGAACTTCTCGTCGTAGGTGATCTCGCTCGGTTCGTGCTGCACTTCGGGATCCATGTGCCTCCGTAGCCTCGCTTTTCTTCAACCCTACGTAGGGCGCGGCCGATCCGCAGGGTTGTGGTTCCCCTGATCGACGACCGGTGAAACCTGGCTCGCCGACCGGTGAGAACGACGCCGAACTACATCGATGTGATTCGTTGGGGGCCTTTTACTTCGATATGCGAACGTCATCGAATCGATACCGCCTGGTGTGGAATGTCTGATTCCTTTAGGACATAGTGAAACAGGTACCAACTGTCCCATCAGTCACATCAGACTCATGAGTCACATCCCCTTCAGCTACAGGAGTTGTTCATGCGACGTCTTGCCCGCACATCGATCCTGGCCTCGACGGCCGCTCTGGCCGCCGCCATCGGTGCGGTTGCCCTCGCACCCGCCGCATCGGCCGAACCTGCCCCCGAGCCCGTCGGCCCGCTCGGCTCGGTGGTTCTCGAAAGCCCAGACCTGGTGGTGACCATGGCCGCTGTCTGCGACACCACGGTCGAGGACGCGCCGGAAGGTGGCGTCGTGGCACTTCAGGTCAAGGTCGACAACGTGGGTGCCGACGACGCGTCGAACGTCAACGTCAACTACGGCGCACTGCCGGGCGTGCAGGGTCAGAACACCGAGACGACCATCAAGGCCGGCGAAGCAGCGACGTACACCGTGCCTTCTGTCGATCGCGAATGGATGGCTCGCCCCGCAGGTGCGGCAGCCTTCGCCAGTGCGCTGGACGCGAACTTCCTCGACAACATCACCGGTGGACTGCTCACCCACAGCTGCATCCCCGCCCCGGTCGAGGAGCCTTCCGAGTAACTCCTTCAGCGATACTTTCTCCCCGCTGCGCCGCGACGATCCTCGTGATCGTCGCGGCGTACTGCTGTGTGTGCCTACGGCAGTGGGGAACAAATTCGCCACACCCTCCGTTGTGCAGGTCAGCAGCCTTGAGTGGATGAGGCTCAAGTTGGAAGTTGACGCGACAGATCGCGTTATGCAAACTTGAGTGGAGTTCGCTCACCCAGGGACTGAATCCACGCAATAACAGGAGGAAACATTATGGCTCGTGCGGTCGGTATCGACCTCGGGACCACCAACTCGGTCGTGTCCGTCCTCGAGGGCGGCGAACCGGTTGTCGTCGCCAACTCCGAGGGATCACGCACCACCCCGTCGATCGTCGCTTTCGCCAAGAACGGTGAAGTGCTGGTCGGCCAGCCCGCGAAGAACCAGGCGGTCACCAACGTCGACCGCACGATTCGTTCCGTGAAGCGCCACGTCGGCACGGACTGGACCGTGGAGATCGACGGTAAGAAGTACACCCCTCAGGAAATCTCCGCGCGCACGCTGCAGAAGCTCAAGCGCGACGCCGAGGCCTACCTGGGTGAGGAAATCACCGACGCGGTCATCACCGTTCCCGCGTACTTCGAGGATGCACAGCGTCAGGCCACGAAGGAAGCCGGCCAGATCGCCGGCCTCAACGTCCTGCGCATCGTCAACGAGCCCACCGCGGCAGCTCTCGCATACGGCCTGGACAAGGGCGACAGCGAGCAGACCATTCTCGTGTTCGACCTCGGTGGCGGCACGTTCGACGTCTCGCTGCTGGAAATCGGCGACGGCGTCGTCGAGGTCCGTGCGACCTCCGGCGACAACCACCTCGGTGGCGACGACTGGGACGAGCGCATCGTGACCTGGCTCGTCGACAAGTTCAAGGCTCAGAACGGCATCGATCTGACCAAGGACAAGATGGCGCTGCAGCGTCTGCGTGAGGCCGCCGAGAAGGCGAAGATCGAACTGTCCTCCGGGCAGAGCACCTCGATCAACCTCCCGTACATCACGGTCGACGGCGACAAGAACCCGCTGTTCCTCGACGAGCAGCTCAGCCGCTCGGAGTTCCAGAAGATCACCTCCGACCTGCTCGACCGCACCCGCGCGCCGTTCCAGGCAGTGGTCAAGGACTCCGGCATCGCCGTCAAGGACATCGACCACGTCGTGCTCGTCGGTGGTTCGACGCGTATGCCCGCCGTCTCCGAGCTGGTCAAGGAACTCTCCGGTGGACGCGAGCCCAACAAGGGCGTCAACCCGGACGAGGTCGTGGCCGTCGGTGCTGCACTGCAGGCCGGTGTCCTCAAGGGTGAGGTCAAGGACGTTCTGCTCCTCGACGTCACGCCGCTGTCCCTCGGTATCGAAACCAAGGGTGGCGTCATGACCAAGCTCATCGAGCGCAACACCACCATCCCGACGAAGCGTTCCGAGACCTTCACCACCGCTGACGACAATCAGCCCTCGGTGCAGATCCAGGTCTTCCAGGGTGAGCGCGAGATCGCCTCGCACAACAAGCTCCTCGGCTCCTTCGAGCTGACCGAGCTGCCTCCGGCTCCTCGCGGCGTCCCGCAGATCGAGGTCACCTTCGACATCGACGCCAACGGCATCGTGCACGTCACGGCCAAGGACAAGGGCACCGGCAAGGAGAACACGATCAAGATCCAGGACGGCTCCGGCTTGTCCAAGGAAGAGATCGACCGCATGGTCGCCGACGCGGAAGCTCACGCAGACGAGGACAAGGCTCGTCGCGAAGAGGCCGAGGTCCGCAACCAGGCCGAGTCCCTCGTCCACCAGACGGAGAAGTTCGTCAAGGACAACGAGGACAAGGTCGACGCCGAGCTCAAGGGACGCGTCGAAACCGCCATCGCCGACGCCAAGACGGCTCTCGCGGGCAGCGACATCTCGGCAGTCAAGACCGCCGTGGAGAAGCTCTCGACCGAGTCGCAGGCTCTCGGCACCGCCATCTACGAGGCTCAGGCCAAGGAGCAGGGCGGCGCAGAGGGTGGCGCGCAGGCCGCTGACGACGGTGTCGTCGACGCAGAGGTTGTCGACGAGCCCGCCGACGACACGGACAAGAAGTGACGTCGGAGAACACCGAGCAAGAACCGGTCACTTTCGTGGACAAGCGAAAGATCGATCCCGAGACCGGTGAAGTACGGGAAGGTGACGCAGTTCCGGAGCCCCTGGTGGGCACCGGGGCTGCGCCCCAGCCCGACTCGGTGGACGAAGGGACCGTCGACGGTGACGTTGTGGAAGACCCGCGTGACACTCAGGTCGCAGAACTCACCGCAGATCTGCAGCGCGTCTCGGCGGAGTACGCCAACTACCGGCGTCGTACCGACCGCGAGAAGCAGACCGGAGCGGAGAACGCCAAGGCGTCCGTCGTCTCGCAGCTTCTTCCGGTTCTCGACGACCTCGAGCGAGCTCGCCAGCACGGCGATCTCGAAACCGGACCGCTCAAGGCAGTGGCAGACAAGTTGGCAGGGGTGTTCTCGAACATCGGCCTGACCACTTTCGGGGCCGAGGGCGATGCCTTCGACCCGGCCATCCACGAGGCCGTCTCCCACGAGGGCGACGGCAGCAGCCCGGTCGTCGGAACGCTGATGCGCAAGGGCTACAAGCTCGGCGAGCGCGTCCTGCGTACCGCGATGGTCGGCGTGGTGGACGATGCAGCACAAGAATCGGATGCACCCGCGTCCGACGAGCAGTAAACAGAAATAGCGCGAGAGGAGGAAACGCCCGGTGAGCCAGCGGGAGTGGATCGAGAAGGACTTCTACAAGGAGCTGGGCGTTTCCTCCAGCGCGACTGCAGAAGAGATCAAGAAGGCGTACCGAAAGTTGGCCAGGGACAACCATCCCGACGCCAATCCCGGCAACGCGTCGGCCGAGAACAAGTTCAAGGCGGTCAGCGAGGCGCATGCCGTCCTCGCCGACCCGGCCAAGCGCAAGGAATACGACGAAGCACGACGGCTGTTCGCCTCGGGCGGGTTCGGTAACCGCGGCGGCGGTGGATTCTCACCCGGCGCAGGCGGTTTCGGCGGCGGCGGCCAGACCTTCGATGTCGGCGACATCTTCGGTCAAGGCGGCGGCGACGGCGGAATCGGCGATCTGTTCGGTGGCCTGTTCAATCGCGGCGGCGCGCAGCAGCGCCCGCAGAACAATCGGCCCCGACGCGGCAGTGATGTCGAAACCGAGACCTCGCTGCAGTTCCGTGAAGCGGCACAGGGCGTTACGGTCCCCTTGCGGTTGACCAGCCCGTCCTCGTGCACCACTTGCCACGGCAGCGGCGCGAAGCCCGGAACCAGCCCGCGGGTGTGCCCCAAATGCAACGGCCAGGGTGTCGTCAACAGAAACCAAGGCGCGTTCGGCTTCAGTGAGCCGTGCGACGACTGCCGCGGTACCGGATCCATCATCGACGACCCGTGCGCCGACTGCCGCGGTACCGGAGTGCAGAACCGGACCCGCACCATCACCGTGCGCGTCCCGGCCGGTATCAGTGACGGTCAGAAGGTCCGGCTCGCCGGTCAGGGCGAAGCCGGCCTGCGCGGAGCGCCGTCGGGCGATCTGTTCGTCACGGTTCGGGTCAAGCCCGACAAGGTGTTCGGCCGAACCGGCGACGACCTGACGGTGACCGTTCCGGTGAGCTACGGAGAACTGGTGCTCGGTACGACACTGTCGGTGCCCACCCTCGAGGGTCGCGTCGGAGTGAAGGTGCCACCGGGCACCGTCGACGGCCGAGTGCTGCGGGTGCGTGGACGCGGTATCCCGAAGAAGTCCGGTACCGGAGACCTGATGGTGACCGTCAAAGTTGCCGTCCCGCAGAAACTCGACGATGCTGCTACCGACGCTCTGAAGACCTATCTGGAAGCCGAGAAGGCCAGCGGATTCGACCCGCGGGCCGGGTGGGCAGGTGTGTGATGTCGGTCCCTCCCGAGGGCGGATCCGCGAAAGCCGGTGGCGGGCAAGCTGATCCCGACGCCCAGATCTTCGTGATCTCCGTCGCGGCTCAACTGGCGGGCATGCATGCGCAGACGCTGCGTACCTACGATCGACTCGGACTCGTCACCCCGCATCGCACCACCGGCGGCGGTCGACGCTACTCGCCGCGTGACGTCGCACTGCTCCGCGAAGTGCAGCGACTCTCGCAGGACGAGGGCGTCAACCTGGCCGGTATCAAGCGCATCATCGAGCTGACCAATCAGGTCGAGGCCCTGCAGTCGCGTATCAGCGAATTGGCTCAGGAGTTGGCGGCCGTGCACGCCAGCTATCGCCGAGACCTGGTGCCGATTCAACGCAACGCTCTGGTGGTCTGGAAGCCGAAGCACCAGCGCTGAATTCGAGGGTTCGCCCTTTTCACCGTTCGCCCTCCACCGTTTTGCAAACGCGCGCGCGTTCGTCAGGTGCGCGCAGATTCGCCAGCGATCGGTCACTATTCCGCGTGCGTTCGGCAAACGCGCGCGCATTTGCGGCCTCGACTGGGGCGTCGGCGGTGGCGAACCTGGCGTCGACTGGGCATCTGAGGTCGGGTCGGTCCGCGGGTGTTGAGCCCGGGTCTCTGCTGCACACGTCCTCGCAAACGCGCGCGCGTTCGTCAGGTGCGCGCGGATTCGCCGGCGATCGGTCACTATTCCGCGCGCGTTCGGCAAACGCGCGCGCATTTGCGGCGTCGACCGGGGCGGGGGTGCCGAACCTCACGCGCGTTTGCGAGACACCCCGCTTCGACCCCTATCCTGGTCGGCATGCAGGCGTGGAGTTCGACGGTCGTTCAATATCATCGCCTTCGGAACGACCTCGCGGTCATCAGACTCGAAGGCGATGCTGTGCCGTTCGCGGCAGGCCAGTCGGTGTCGGTGACAGTGCCCCAGAACGCTGCGCTGACACGGCGATACTCACCCGCGCTGCCGCCGTCGCGAGACGGAAAGTTGGAATTCCACGTTCGAGCCGTGCCGGCCGGGTGGGTGAGCGGCTCGATCGTCAACGACACGCGGCCCGGTCACGTGTGGCAGATCAGCGATCCGCAGGGCGGTCTGCACGTCGACGATTCGGGGCGCGACGTCGTCATGATCGCGGGTGGCACCGGCCTCGCTCCGTTGCGCGCGATTCTGCTCGACCTCACGCGCTGGGAGCGGCCACCGAATGTGACGCTGTTCGTCGGCGGCAAGTCGCCTCGCGATCTGTACGCCGGGGACATGCTGTGGTTGATGGCGTCGGAGCTGCCGTGGTTGACCGTCGTTCCCGTCGTCGACCAACTGCACGAGCCGTGGGCGTCGGATCGATGGAACGATCGCATTCATGCCGAGATCGGTTCCAGCACAGCGTTCTTCGAGCCCGAGCATTGCTGGGAGGGCAGTGTGGCAGACGTCGTCGCCACGCAGGGCCCGTTCCCGGATCGCCAGATCCTGGTCTGCGGCTCGCCGGGAATGGAAGCGGCGACCGTGCGCGCGCTCGTCGAGATCGGCACACCGCTCGACGCCATCCGCCGCTGAAGCGAGTAATCAGGGCAGCTGCAGAATCCGTCGTAGATGTGCCAGGTCTTCGGCGGATACCGTCGTGAATTCCGGCGGTGGGGCGTCGGCGATCGCTCGGGCCTTCTCGGCGAGGAGGCGTCCGGATTCGGTGAGTCCGATGATGCGGCGTCGGCGATCGGTGGGATCTTCGGTGCGGATCACCAGTTCCCGTTTTTCCAGCTCGCGAACGTTGAGCGAGACGTACGGCGCATCGGAGGCGAGGATCTCGGCCAGTTCGGTCACCGTCCGATCGCCCGCGAGCAACTTGGTGAGCAGCTTGGCCCGCAGGAAACTCATCCCCGTGGCGTCGGCGACGGCTCGGCGGGTGTCGTGCTTCTCGAGCATCAGCGCACGCATCTCGCGCCAGACGAGGGCTGCCTCGGTCCCGGTCATACGAGCACCGGTTGGTCGATTCGATCGGCGGTCGCGCGGGCCCACCGGCCGGTGGTGACCACCGCGAGCGCGGTGACCACCACGCCTGCGCCTGCGATGACGTACCACGCAGGAACCGCGGCAGCGGTGAAGCCGTCGGAGATCTCACCGACGATGCTCGCCGTGACGATGGATCCGACGACGGCCACGCCGAGCGATTGACCCACCTGCCTGCTCGTCGACGCGATGGCGGATGCCACTCCGGCCTGACTGCGCGGCATTCCGGACACCGCGGTGTTGGTGATCGGGGCGTTGACCATGCCGAAGGATATTCCGAAAATCACGTACGCGACGGCCAGCCACGCGAACGAGGTCGTCGGAGTCAGGCGGGTGAGCATCAGCGCCGAGGCCACGAAGCCGATACCGGCGACGAGCAGCGGAATGCGCGCTCCCAGTGTGCCGACGATGCGGCCCGAGATCGGCGCGAAGATCAGCGTCATCAACGCCATCGGCAGGGTGTAGAGACCGGCGTGCAGTGGTGAGTATCCGCGCACGTCCTGCAGATAGAGGGTGTTGAGGAACAGGAATCCGCCGAGGGACGCGAATGCGCACACCGCGATCACCGTCGCTCCGCTGAACGGCGCGCTCCGGAAGAACTTCAGTTGGATGAGCGGTTCCTCTATTCGCGACTCCACCACCAGCAGTCCGACGAGAGAGCCGACGGCGACGGCACCGGTGAACACGATCAGCGGCGATCCCCAACCCTTCGCGGGACCTTCGATGATGGTGAAGACCAGGGACGCGAGGAACGCGAAGATGAGGAACTGGCCGGCCGGATCGAACTTGCGTGAGTGTTCGGCTTTGGATTCCGGGACGAATTTCAGTGTCATCGCCAAGGCGAAGATCCCGACGGGGACGTTGATCCAGAAGATGGACTGCCAACCGGCACCGGTGACGAGGATGCCGCCGAGGGCCGGACCCGCAGACATGGAGATTCCGACGACGGCACCCCACATGCCGATGGCTCCTGCACGTTCTTTCGGGTCGGTGAAGGTGTTGGTGATGATCGACATCGCGACAGGATTCATCATCGAGCCGCCGACGGCCTGCAGCATGCGGAAGGCGACGAGCCAGCCGAGCGACGGTGCGACGCTGCACAGCAAGGAGCCGAGGACGAACGTTCCGGTGCCGATCAGGAAGAAGCGCTTGCGGCCGTACTTGTCGGCCATCGAGCCGCCGAGCATCAGCAGTGACGCCACGACCAGCGTGTATGCATCGATGATCCACTGCAGACCCGATACCGAAGCGTTCAGATCTGCGCGCATCGACGGCAGTGCGACGTTGACGATCGTGTTGTCGGTGCTGACGAGAAACAGACTCAGGCAGCAGATGCCGAGCACGAGATACCGGTGTCGTCGAGTCAACTCGGCCACGTTCACCTCCGCGATAATGCTTGTATATCTACAACTATTACATGAGTACTCCTAATTTGTTCGGCGAGCAAGTGAGATGCACGCAGAGCACGCCCGATAGGGTGTGTGTCACAGACTTGCTCGACCCCGAAATGCTTGCTCGGTGAATGGAGAACAACAGTGGCTTCCGAGATCGCACCAGGCGACCTGGTTCAGGCGTCCGGTCACGCAGGCCCGTGGAAGGTGCTCGAGATCCGTCAGGGTCTGGCGTTGCTCGAGCATCACGACGGCCATCGGTTGTCGGTACGCACCACCACGGTCGAGGTGGTGCGGAAGGCGTCGAGCAGTGAAGGTTCGGCACGGCAGGCCGAGGCGGAGACCGACAGTCCCTCACTGTTCGACGAGAGCTGACCTACCTCCTTTTGCCGTCGACGGCGTATTTCTGGCGTAGCGACTTCGAGATCTGCTTGTACTCGCGCAGCTTCTCGCTGCGCGCTCGGGCGTCGTGCCTCGAGGTCGACCAGGCATTCTCCCGCAACAGTTTTCGGTAGTTGCCCAACCTTCTGTCGGTGAGCTGACCCGCATCGACGGCGGCGAGTACCGCACAGCCGGGTTCGTGTTCGTGCGCGCAGTCACCGAATCGACACGACTCGGCCAGCTCTTCGATGTCGGAAAAGGCGCTCGCCACAGCGCCTTCCGATCCCTGTACGCCCACGGAACGCAAACCCGGGGTGTCCAGCAGCACCAGGCTCGAGGAAGGAATCGGCACCAATTCCCGATGCACCGTCGTGTGCCTGCCCTTGCCGTCGGCCGACCGGGTGGCACCGGTGGCGAGAACCGAACCGCCCAACAGGGCGTTGCCGAGTGTCGACTTTCCGGATCCCGACGGCCCGATCAGGGCGACCGTGCCGCGCAGATGTGCTGCCAACGAGTCGATTCCGCCGTCCGACACCGCACTGGTGCTGCACACGGTGACGCCCGGCGCGGCGGCCAGCAGTAGCTCTTCGGCGACGCTTCCGCTGTCGGTCTTGGTGATCGCGACGATGGGAACAGCGCCGCTGCCCCACGCGAGGGTGATGTAGCGCTCGACGCGACCGAGGTCGAGGGCCGTGTCCGACGCGACCGTGACGACGACGGTGTCGACGTTGGCTCCGAGAACCTGTATGTCGGAGGTGGATCCGGCGGAGGCGCGTTCGATGGATGTGCGGCGAGGCAGTGTGGCAACGAGCCTGAACGAGTCCAGTGTCACCCAATCGCCGGTGCAGATACCGGTGCCGGTGCAGCGGACGATGCCGCTGTCGGTGACGGCGTCGAATTCACCGCGGTCGACGCGAACGACGCGGGCGAGAGTTGTTTCCTGAGAATGCTTTTCGAATTCCGTCAGCCAGTGCTGATCGAGGCCGTAATGCTCGAGTGGAGACATGCGAGATCCTTGGGGGAGGAGGAACGAGGGCTCAGGGGTGCAATCGTCCAGGTGGCCACGATGCCCACCTCCTCACGTGAAAACGCATGAACTCGATACATGAAAAACCGTCGACGGCAAAGTAGCAGCCGTCGACGGTGTCTGGAAAGCGAATTTAGCGGGTGAGGTTGGTGCCCTCCGCCGGCGCTGCGAGCGCGGTCAGGAAGGAGCGGGCCCAGCGATCGACGTCGTGCGCGAGCACCTGCCGACGCATGGCGCGCATGTGTCGCTTGCCCGATTCCGGTTCCTGTTCGAGGGCTCCGATGATCGCGTCCTTGACGCTGTCCAGGTCGTGTGGGTTGCACAGGTACGCCTGGCGCAGTTCTGCTGCGGCACCGGTGAATTCGCTGAGCACCAACGCGCCACCGAGATCGCTGCGGCAGGCCACGTATTCCTTGGCGACGAGGTTCATACCGTCGCGCAAGGGGGTGACCAGCATGACGTCTGCGGCAACGAAATAGGCCAGCAGATCGTCGCGGGGGATCGGCCGGTGCAGGTAGTGCACCACGGGGTGGCCCACCTGGCCGTACTCGCCGTTGATGCGGCCCACCTGCTGCTCGATTTCGCCGCGCATGGCGACGTAGCTCTCGACGCGTTCCCGGCTGGGCGTCGCCAACTGCACGATGACGTTCTCGGCCGGATCGACGCGGCCCTCTTCGAGCAGTTCGCGAAACGCGTTCAGTCGAACGTCGATTCCCTTGGTGTAGTCGAGGCGATCGACGCCGAGCATGATGCGCTTGGGATTCCCCAGATCCTTGCGCAGTTGCTTCGCGCGATCACGGACGGCCTTGGAGCGCGACTTGGTGTCGAGGTCACCGGAATCGATGGAGATCGGGAACGCGCCGACTCGCACGGTCCGGAAGCCGACCTGCACGACGCCGAGCTTGGACCGCACTCCGACAGTTCCGCGCGAGGTGGTTCCCCCGGCGAGGCGTCGGGCAAGGTAGAGGAAGTTCTGCGCGCCGCCGGACAGGTGGAAACCGATGAGGTCGGCTCCGAGCAGTCCTTCGACGATCTCGGTGCGCCACGGCATCTGCATGAACAGTTCGATCGGCGGGAACGGGATGTGCAGGAAGAACCCGATGGTCAGGTCGGGGCGCAGCATCCGCAGCATCTTCGGGACGAGCTGGAGCTGGTAGTCCTGGATCCAGACCGTCGCGCCCTGTGCTGCGGCCTCGGAGGTCTTCTCGGCGAAGCGGCGGTTGACCTCTACGTAGGCGTTCCACCAGTCGCGGTCGTACTCCGGCTTGACGATGACGTCGTGATAGAGCGGCCACAGCGTCGCGTTGGAGAAGCCCTCGTAGTACTGGGTGTATTCCTTCTCGCTGATCGTGACCGGACGCAGCTGGAGGCCGTCCTCGACGAACGGCTCGACGTCGACGTCCGAGACGCCGACCCACCCCACCCACGCACCCTTGTTGGCACGCAGAATCGGTTCGAGAGCGGTGACCAACCCGCCTGGGCTTCGCTTCCATCGTGTGCTTCCGTCCGGAAGCTTTTCCAGATCGACCGGCAACCGGTTGGCCACGACGACAAAATCCGAACCCTGCGAGGCGTCAGCCACAACTGTCCAATCCGCTTGTAGATCCCTGGGTAAACAGTCCTGCGAAAACCTGTCAGTCGGTCTTCGCTACGGGATCTATACCCAACATCGACAGCAACATGCGGCATTCGTCGGCATCGGTCGCGTAGGCAGCGACGACGCGCTGAGCCTGGCTGGCCGTCTCGTACTCGAGTGGGACGATGTCTTCGTCGGCGATGTCGTTGTCGGTCGAAGTCTTGGCAGGCATGGTGTTCTCCGTACTCTCTGCTGGGCTTACACGGTGTTCGTTGGACCCGACTCTATGTAAATGTGGCGCCCCATCGCCAGTTCCCGATGCCATAGGCTGCAGCAAATGACCGATTCTGTGCCGCTCCGCCATGCTCGGACAGTGGTGGAGGTGCCTTCTCCGGCCACCGGCTCCGCGATTCTCCGCCGCACCGTACGACGGCATCGCACCCGCCTGATCGTCTCGTCGCTGCTGTTCGGGGTGCATCAACTGTGCGAAACGATGGTCCCGGTGGCCATCGGCCTGATCGTCTCGCGGGCCATCGACACCGGTGATGTGACCGCGATGATTCTGTCGTTGGTCGGTCTGGCGGCCTTGTTCGTCACCCTGTCGTACGCGTGGCGGGTCGGTGCCCGCATCATCGTGGTCGCCATCGAGCGGGAGGCGCATCTGGTGCGCGTCGAGGTCGCCGGTCGCGTCCTCGATCCGCGGGGTGTGCGTACCGAGCTGTCGGCAGGAGAGTTGCTGACGGTCTCGACCTCCGACGCCGAGAAGGAGTCCTGGATCCTCGATCTGATCGCCCGGGTCTTCGCATCGGCCGTGGCGGTCGTCGCCTCGGCGGTGGCGTTGCTGATCATCGATATTCCTCTGGGCCTGGCGGTCGTCATCGGGACGCCGGTCATCCTGATCGCGCTGCAACGTCTCGCTCCGTTGCTCACCCGTGCTGCCACCGCACAGCAGGCCGAGGTGGCCGGTGTGTCGGGTATGGCCACCGATCTGGTCAGCGGAGTGCGGCCGCTGCGCGGGATCGGTGCCGAGAATGCCGCGACGCAGCGATTCGTGACGTCGAGTCGAACAGCGTTGGCTGCGACTCTGAAGTTGGCTCGCGCGAACAACGTCTATCAGGGCTTGTCGGCGACGGTCAACGCGTTGCTGGCCGTCGGGATCGCCGGTACCGCAGGTTGGTTCGCGCTGCAGGGTCGCATTTCGGTCGGTGAATTGATCACGGTCATCGGCCTCGCCCAGTTCGTCATCGAACCCCTGACCGGATTGGCGAGGATCCCCGGCGTCGTTGCGATGGTGCGCGGATCGGCCGACCGGCTCGCGTTGGTGCTCGGTGCGGAACACGTTCTGCCGCAGTCGGAATCCGCGGTGCCCGTAGCGGCCGATCTCGGTGTCGACAACGTCCGGTTCCGTTCCCTCGACGGACTCACCTTCCGTGCAGAACCGGGCGAGATGCTCGGCGTGGTCGCCTACCGGCCCCAGGACGGGGAAGCGCTGGCCACGCTGCTGTCCGGGCAGATCTCCGACGCCGACTACACCGGATCTGTTCGTATCGGCGGCATTGCGGCGGGAGAAATCGATCTTCGACGCGCCCGCGAGACGGTGCTCGTCGAGCCCCACATCACCGACCTGTTCGCGGGCACCGTCCGCAGCAACGTCACCGCCGGGCGGGAGCGGCCCGACGCCGAACTCGACCGAGTTCTTAAGGCATCCGCGGCCACCGACGTCGTCGAATTGCACGATGCCGGTCTCGATCACTCTGTCACCGACCGCGGAGCCAGCCTGTCCGGCGGCCAACGCCAGCGAGTGGCCTTGGCGCGAGCACTGTCGGTCGACGCCCCGGTCCTGGTATTGCACGACCCCACCACCGCTGTCGACGCGGTCACCGAGCACGCCATCGCTCGCGGCATCGCCGAACTCCGACACACCGAAAGAACCTCGCAGACAACGATCCTCATCACCACCAGCCCCGCGCTGCTGTCGGTGACCCATCGCGTTCTCGTCGTCGACGACGGTCGCGTCGTCGCCGAGGGAACGCACCACGATCTCGCGTCCTCGGACGCGCAGTACAAGGACGCGGTGCTGCGATGACCACCCCCGAACTCCTTCCTATCGCCACCGGAGCCCGGTCCGGGAAGTGGCTGCTCGAACAGCTGAAGCTACGACGGGCGCGTACGGCGGTCACGCTGCTCCTCGGCGCAATTGCGGCGGCGATGTCGTTGGTGCCCGTCTACGTGCTCGGTGTTCTGGTCGACCGAGTCCGCGACGGAGCCGACTCGTCGGCGATCATCGGAGTGGTCGTCGTCATCTCGGTGGCCGCGGTTGTCGGCGGCATCGTCACCGGGTTCAGCGGCTATCTCATCAGCAGTCTCGGTGAGGGCATTCTGGCGTCGCTGCGTGAGGCGGTCGTGCGGCGCGCGCTGCATCTGCCGGTGGCCACGCTCGAGCGAGTGGGCAAGGGAGACTTGCTCTCCCGGGTGGGCGACGACGTCGCTGTGATGGCCAAGTCGATCGGTGAGGTCATCCCGCAGCTCGTCGGCGCGTTCCTGCTCGTATGCCTGAGCATGATCACGATGCTCGGCATCGACTGGCGGCTCGGCCTGGCCGGGCTCGTCGCGCTGCCGATGTACGTCCTCGCTCTGCGCTGGTATCTGCCGCGCTCGGCCCCGAAGTACGCGGCCGAACGCGTGGCGATGGGCGAGCGTGCGCAGTCCTTCGTCAGCAGCATGCAGGGCGCGAAAACCGTTCGCGCGTACGGACTCGAGTCGGCGCATCTGAAAGAGATCGATCGGGCGTCGGCGAAGGCCCGCGACATCGGAGTCGACGTGTTCCGCCTGCTCACTCGATTCGCATCTCGGAACAATCGTGCCGAATGCGTCGGACTGTCGGTGATCCTGTTGGCCGGATTCCTGCTCGTGCGCGGCGATTACGTCACCGTCGGCGAGACGACGGCCGCAGCACTGCTGTTCCACCGACTGTTCAATCCGATCGGGACCCTGCTGTTCACGTTCGACGACATCCAGTCAGCCGGAGCATCGTTGGCTCGACTGGTCGGCGTCATCGACATCCCCGACGAGCGACCCGTGGGCGACGGTTCCGCGCCCGCCGACGCCACCTTGGACGTCACCGATCTGCGACACGAGTACGAGTCCGGCCACGAGGTGCTGCACGGAGTGAACCTCCGGGTCGACGCCGGCGAGACCGTCGCACTCGTCGGTTCCACCGGCGCAGGCAAATCCACGATCGCATCCATCGCGGCCGGTTCGATGGCGTCGACGTCGGGGACGGTTCGTGTCGGGGGTGCATCACTGGATGCGCTCGGCAGCGAAGGGTTGCGGCGGCACGTCGCGATCGTCAGCCAGGAAGTCCACGTGTTCGCCGGGCGGTTGGTCGACGACGTGCTGCTCGCCGCCCCGGATGCCGGTCGTGACGACGTGGAAGCCGCACTGCGCACCGTCGGAGCATGGGCGTGGGTCGAGACGCTGGACAACGGCCTCGACACTGCCGTCGGCGAGGGCGGACATCAGTTGACCGCGGCTCAGTCGCAGCAGTTGGCCTTGGCGCGACTGGTTCTCGCCGACCCGGCCGTCGCCGTGCTGGACGAGGCCACTGCAGAAGCCGGCAGTTCCGGGGCACGAGACCTCGAAGCCGCGGCCGAGGCAGCGACCAGAGGGCGCAGCACGTTGATCGTCGCGCATCGCCTCACCCAGGCTGCCGCCGCCGACCGTGTGGTGGTCCTCGAACACGGCAGGATTCTGGAACAGGGTCCGCACGAGCAGCTGGTCGCGGCCGGTGGACGGTACGCACAGCTGTGGGAGGCGTGGCAGGGCCGCTGATTGTTATAGCAATTTGCCTAATGCCCTTAGGTTTGGTTACGGTGTCCTCGAAAGAACGAGGAGGCCGGCATGGCACGTGCAGGATTGACCGCTCGACGCATCGTGGCGGCGGGAGCGGATCTGGCCGATGAGGTCGGCTTCGATCGCGTCACCGCCAGTGAGGTAGCCAGACGCTTCGACGTCAAGGTGGCAAGCCTGTATTCGCACCTGAAGAACGCGCACGAGTTGAACGTCGGGATAGCGCTGCTGGCGTTGGAGGAACTGGCCGATCGGGTGTCCGAGGCACTGGCGGGTCGAGCAGGAAAAGACGCTCTGGTTGCCGTCGCCAACGCGTATCTCGACTATTCGCGCGAACACCCCGGTCGCTATGCAGCGACGCAGTTTCCGCTCGATCACGAGACTGCTCTTGCAAGTGCGGGAGTGCGTCACTCGACGATGATGAAAGCGATCCTCCGGGGGTACGACCTCGGTGAAGAGGATCAGGTACATGCAGTTCGATTGCTCGGCAGTGTGTTTCACGGCTACGCCAGCCTCGACGCGTCTGGCTCGTTCGGTCACAGTGCGCCCGACTCGCAGCAGTCCTGGGCTCGCATCCTCGACGGAATCGACACACTTTTACAGCACTGGAGGCAGTGACATGGAACCGATCTCCGAACGCGACATCAGGTCGTCGTTCGTCAACTCGTCCAAGGGCGACGCCGGTCGGCTCTCCCTTCCCGACATGTTCGACGCTGTGCCGTGGGACGATCTCGACTTCTTCGGTTGGGTCGACCCCAAGCTCGCCGGGAGGAGCTACATCGTCGTTCCTTCGGAGGATCGCCTGCGTGGAATCTCGTTGCGCTACAAAGTCGGTGGGCCGCGCACGGCGCAGATGTGCAGCATCTGCCTCACCACGCACGCCAACGGTGGAGTGTCGTTGATGGCTGCCGCCAAGGCAGGCGAATCCGGCAGGCGCGGCAACACGGTGGGCACCTACATCTGCTCGGACCTCGCCTGCTCGCTCTACGCACGCAAGAAGAAGACCCCGGCGCTGGGCCGTCAGTTCAAAGAGGACTTCGACGTCCCGACACGAACCGCGGCAGTCGAAGACAACATCGCCGCGTTTCTCGCTCGCGTCCTCGATTGATCAACTGATGGTGGGACCGCGCGCCGCGATCGACGACTGCGCGCCCCTACTCTGATGCGAGTAGGGGCGCGCAGTCGGCAAAAAGGGTGTGAGGTCCTGTCGGAGATAGGACCGGTCGACGTCATTCGCCGACAAGACCGAAGTCAGTCCTTGTTCTTCTCCGCGATGAACAGCTTCTCGATGCGCTCCGTCTCGTCCTTCTTGGCGGCGGCTTCGTCGGAACGCTCAGCGGCCTCGGCCAATTCGGCCTCGGACGGCGCGGCGGCCAGCTTCTCCTGCTTGTCGACCTGAGCCTGCTGGGCCTTCTTGCGATCCTCGGCGGCCTTCGCGGTGGCCGCGGCCTGCTCGTCGGCCTTCTTCTTGTCCGCAGCAGCCTTGCGCTCGGCTTCCTCCGCGGCTTCGCGTTTGCGTTGCTCGGCCTCCTGGCGGGCGTCACGTGCGGCTTCCTGGGCAGCGGCGTCGGCTGCGCGGCGATCCTTCTCGGCGGTCTCGCGAGCCACCTTCAGTTCGTCGTCGGCCGCGGTCTTCTTGGCCCGAGCCTCGGCGTCCAAGCGGGCTGCCTCGGCACGGTTCTCGGTGCTGTCGACGAGAGTCTCCCCGCGGTCGGCGAGGTTCTTGTCTCCCAACAGGTTTCCGACGGCACGGTCGAGTGATCCGAGCGTGTGCTCGTACACCAGCCGGGCGGGTGCTTCGGCATTCATCTTCTCGACCACATTGGTCTCGATGAGCTGCAACGGAATTCGAGCGATCTTGTACTGAATGCGAAGGATGGTCAGTGGTATGGCTAAAACGCTCATGTAGCGAAACTCCTGGTATGCGGTAGTGGGTCAGGCCTGATTGCGGAGCTCTTCGGCCTTCTTGCGATCGGCCTCGGCCTGCCGAAGTGCTTCCTGATGCTTCTGTGCAGCCACCATCTCGTCGGAGTCCGCGGCGGCCTGCTCGATGCGCCGGTCCTCGTCGGCCTCGATCTGCTCGGCGGTCGCGTCGACCTCCGCGGCAGCGCGCTCCTGTGCGACGGCCTCTCGCTTGTTCTGTTCGGCCGCGACCACCTGTGTTTCGCGAACTCGATCTGCCTGCGCCTCGGTCACCGCGGCATTTTCCTCCGCGGCCTCCCTGCGACTCTCGGCCGCAGTGCGCACGTCGGCCAGTTCCTCGGCGGCTTCGGTGGCCTGTGCCTCGGCGACGCGCTCCGTGGCCTGTGCTTCCTTGTGTTCACGGGCCTGAGCGGCCTGCAATTGGCCCTCGGCTGTCAACGAGTCGTTGCCGGTCACCGCGCCGACGACCTCTTTGGCCTTGCCCTTGATTCCGTCGAGCAATCCCTTGCGTGCTTCGCCCGCTACGTTCTCGTCAGTCATGTAACACCAGGTACCCACTGGCTGTTCGAGTAACCCCGCGCCCGGCCCGAACGATACGATCCCCGACGAACGCATCAGGAGTGAGGAGACGTATGCCTATCGCCAAGATCAACGGCATCGACGTGAACTACCAGGTCAAGGGCAGTGGAGACCTGGTGGTTCTGATCATGGGCACCGGCAGCCCCGGTCGCGTGTGGGAGCTGCATCAGGTGCCCGCTCTCACAGCAGCGGGCTACCGGGTGTGCACGTTCGACAATCGCGGCATCGCTCCGTCGTCGGAGAGCACGCACGGCATCACCATGGAAGACATGGTCGCCGACACCGCAGGCCTGATCGAGCTCGTCCGCAACGGCGACGAGAAGGCCTACGTCGTCGGAACGTCGATGGGCTCACGCGTCGCGCAGGAGCTTGCGCTGAGCAGACCCGACCTGGTGCGTAAAGCAGTGTTCCTCGCAGGCCACGCCCGCGTCGACGAGTTCCAGAAGACTCTCGCCCACGGCGAACGAGCGCTGTACGACAAGCGCGTCGAGCTTCCCGGCACCTACTCGGCTGCGGTGACCGCGGTGATGAACCTGTCGCCTGCAACGTTGCGTGACGCTCGTGGGGCACGCGACTGGCTGGACCTGTTCGAGTTCTCTGCCTCCTCGCCGTCCGCCGGAGTGCGCGCCCAGCTCGGCATGGAGGACGATTTCGATCGAACTGCGGCCTACCGCGGCGTGGCGGTGCCGTGCCTGTCGGTCGGATTCGCCGACGATCGAATGATCCCGCCGTACTTGGGCAAGGAGTTGGCCGACGCCATTCCCGGTGCCCGGTACGTGGAGATAGCGGACGCCGGGCACTACGGATATCTCGAGCGTCCCGAGGCGGTCAACGCGGAACTGCTCGGCTTTCTCGAGGCCTGACGCCACCAAGGCCCGACCTGCGTTGCTAGGGTCGTGTGGCACCTCACGGTGCAGACTTACCAATCAAACGTTCGCGACGAGTGAGGCGAGATGAGTACCAACCCGTTCGATGACGAAGACGGACGCTTCTTCGTGCTGGTCAACGACGAAGACCAGCATTCGCTGTGGCCGACGTTCTCCGAGGTCCCCCAGGGATGGCGTGTCGTCTTCGGTGAAGACACCCGCGCCGCGTGCTTGGAGTACGTCGAGAAGAACTGGACCGACATGCGTCCGCGCAGCCTGCGTGAGGCCATGGAGGCCGACGCTGCTGCACGCGCATCCGCTGAGGGAACCCCCAGCACAGAGGCCTGAGTTCCGCCTTTTACGAAGGGCTCGTACCGCGCCGCCGACGAACAGTCGGTCGGCGCGGTTCTTCTGTGCGGCGAAGCGTCGGGCGCAGTAGTTCCTCGGTGCGCGCGATGATGCGCGGCCGACGCAGGGTGCGGGCACCCCACTCGCCCAGTGTCACTCCGGCAGCCAGGCCGCAGCCGACGCCGAACGCCGCGAACAGCGAGCTGATGCCGAGTAGCAGCTGGTCGTTGAGGATCGCGTACAGACCGCGGTACAGCGCCAGGCCGGGGAGCAGGGGAGTGATGCCCGCGACGGCGACGATCAAGGGCGGAATCAGCGCGCGACGAGCCAGCAGACCACCTGCGAATCCGACGACGGTGGCAGCGATGGCCGAGGCGATGATCGGTCCCACGTTGAGCGTCTGCGAGAGCAGATACACCAGCGAGCCCGCGAAGCCGCCCATGAAGGCAGCCGTCAGCGCCCGACGCTCGGCGTAGCAGGCCAGTGCATAGAACAGTGACGCTGCTGCGCCGGCGATCACCTTGGTGGGGACCTGCAGGATGTCCGGTGGTGCCAGGTTGCTGATCTGCGGCAGATCGCTGCCGATCAGCGCGGCCAACCGCAGAGATGTCGCGACGCCGGCGATGATGCCGCCGGTCATCATCAGTACCTCGAAGAATCTCGACACCGCCGTGATCGGGGCCCCGGTGATCGCGTCCTGCACCGAGCCGACGAGGGACAGGCCCGAGAGCAGCACGATCACCCCGGCCGCGATGATCTGAGACGGCGAGATGTTGATGTTCAGTTGGTCCTGGAAGTTGTAGAGCGTGATCGCCGGTGTCGCCGCCACGAAGCCGCCGACGACCTGCTGGAAGAAGAACGGCAGACCCGCGCGGTTGAGGACGCGTCCGATGCGGTCGATCACCATCGTCGTCAGGAAGCTGACCACAGCCACCAGCGCGCCACCGCCGAGCAGCACACTGATGGCCGCGGCCATGCCGGACCACGCGAGGGTGGCGATCCACCGGTTGTACGGGTGCGGAGCCTTGGTGATCTCGTCGAGCCGCTCGAGCGCTGCACTCGGTGGCACCATCTTGACGCGCACGGCGCGGATGAGACGGTCGACTTCGGCCAGACGTGTGAAGTCCATCGAGCGGTAATGCACGATGCGCATCGTCGACGCCGGAGGGCGCGTCGGGCCGCGGTGCGCACTGAGGGTGATCGAGTTGTACGTGACGTCCACATCGCACCGTGCGAGGCCGTAGGTTGCCGCGATGAACTGCACCTGGGTCGCCGTATCCATGGCCGCCGTGCCCGAGGCCAGTAGTACTTCACCGACGCGAACCGCGAGGTCCAAGACCTCCGCAACCGACGCATCGTCGGTCAGATCGATCGGACGAAGAGGTGACGGTGCAGCGGTCGGCGTATCGATGGTGGCCCGACGCTCACCGGTGAGACGGCTCAGCGAAGCCGTCAGGTCTTGCAGGAAAGTCATGACCGTCTTTACACGTTGCTGGGGTGATCCACCGACAAGGTACCTGTTGACACTGAGCGTCCGATGAACGGATATGATTGCCTCGCTTCACTGCCTCCTTAGCTCAGCGGTAGAGCACTCGCCTTGTAAGCGAGCGGTCAACGGTTCAATCCCGTTAGGAGGCTCCACTGCTCCGATCCCGCTGCTGGGGTCGGGGTTTTTGTGTCTGTGGGGGCCGGTGTGGAGGGTTCGCGCGCACATACGCCCCTAGTGGGAATTCACGGCGCCTGCAGGCGGTGCGGATTCCGACGAGGGGCGTGGATGGCCGGCTACGCCTGCCGTTTCGGTCAGGACGTACGCGTAATTGCCAGTCGCCGCTGAGCGATGGCGACCACAGCCACGACCGCAACTCCGACGGCGAACAATCCCAAGGCAGCGGGCCATTCGTTGCCGACGGCCAGCAGCTCTCTGTTCTCGCCCTGCCACGGCCACAGCGCGCGCAACGACCCCAACAGCAGGCCGGCAGCGGCGACCATCGCGAGATCGTGGTAGTTCGCCAGCAACCACTCGAGCACTCGAACGAAGCTGACCAACCCCACCAGAGCGCCCAGGGCGAACACAGCCAGGTATGTCAGGTTCCGCTCGTCGACGGCCGTGAGCGTCGGCGCATACAGGCCGATTACGAGCAGAAAGAACGACCCCGACACGCCTGGCAGCACGAGCGCACATATTGCGATCGTCGCGGCGAAGAACACCAGAACCAACGACGGGCTCGACGGCTCGACCCCGGGTAACGACGTGAGAACAACGACTCCGGCAGCGAGAACGACGAACAGAAGTACGGCAGACAGTCGAGACCGGGTGGTGGGGAAAGCGCCACGAGTGATCTCCATGAACGGAATCGCCACCGACATCGCGATCATGCCCATGAACAGTGCCTTGGAGTGGACGGGCTGATCCGTGACGAACGACGCCATGATTCCCGCCACCGAGAACACCATCAACAGCATGCCGACACCGACCGTGACGAGCAGCCACCAATCGACCTGACGGACCTCGGCGCGCACGTCGGACCTTGTCACCACGGCCTTGGGGATGTCCGTCAGATGCTTCGCCGACGCAATGGCCCTGGTATAGATGCCGGTGACCAGGGCGACCGTGCCGCCGGAGACCCCGGGAACCGTTTCCGCCAGACCGATCAGACCGCCGCGAACGACGTTCGCCGCCAATTCCGTCGCCGGCGGCCGTCCCCTGGGAACCTCATCGAGTCCGGGTCGCTGATCCAGGCTGGGTCGACTCTGCTCGTTGTCCCCATGGTCGGAGGGCGTCTGCCGGTTCGTCGTCATGCCCGAATCGTCCCAAATGCCGCTATGTCACCTGACACCGGCTCGATCAGCGCCGATCGTTCGGCGACGGTGCCTGGTTCCTGAACCCGGTTATGTACTGCAGGTCAACGGTTCGATCCTGTCAGGAGGTTCCACTGCTCCGATCCCGATCCCCGGGGTCGGAGTTCTTTCGTTCGCGCCCCGCGTTGGATCGGCTCCTCGCGCACGGAAATCCGACGCCGATCGGAGTCGGGAATCCGAAACGGAGGAGCCGATCCGGGGGCGTACGTTACCCGCTTTCTGCGTGCTTGCTGAAGGTTAACCAGACTGCCGACGTAGTTCGAAGGGTGACGGTGCCTCGAACATGTCAGGTAGGAAAACCCGGTAGATGAGGCGGTGCTGGTCAACGGTGATATCCGGAGCGGGACTCGACACAATTTGCCGTAAGTACTGGATCGAAGCCGGCTTTCAATGTGCTTCGAGCTGTTCAGCCGTTCCGGTTTCGTGATTGCGTTGCCGTGCGAGGTATCGTAGGTGGGCGGGTGTCAGTCGCGGACACGGGTGAAGATGTTGATGCCTGAAAAGTTGCTGGATCGGACCGTCGCCCGTGCGAAATTTGCGACGAAGTGTTTAGATGTCGATATGCCTGTGTCGGGAGGTAACACAAATAATTCGCGCGCTATCGGTGATGTCGTCGATGTAGTTCGACCTGAGAGCGGGGTCTGCGCCGGGACCATCGTCGAGGATTTCGTCGATGTGTTGTCGGCCTCGAACGATCTCGGTCGAGACTGGGCGCAACCGCGGCGATGGGCGGTCGCGCTCGAGACCGGTGTGCTCGTCTTCGTAGACGATGCAGATCTCGACGACGCAGATCTCGACGAGGGGGATACCGATGATGCCTCACGAAAACGATGACCGGATGGGAGATCGGTCTCTGTGTCGTAGGTGCGGTCGCCGTGAAGCGGAGAAGGTCCGACACGCGATGAATGTGATGAAGTTCTGGGAGTCGTGGTTGCCCGGGAGGCGTAGAACTGCGCGAGTGCAGACCGCGGCGGTCGTGGCCCGAGCACGAAAAGCGTTGCTGCATCATCAGAAGCTGGCGCGTACTGCGCAGATTACCGGCAGCGCCGATGATCGGCATGCCGCAGATGTAGCGCGCAGGTATTGCCAGCATCGGTGGTTCGCGATCGGCGAGGCAATGCGGTCTCTACCCAAACGGGAGCAGGAGTTGGTGCGGGTGTGGGACCACGCTGCCGCGATGACGTGGTGGCACCGAACCGGTGATCGTCAGGGGTGGGCGCGCTTCGAAGCGGCTGCGGCGCAGGTGATTGCGGCATTGCCCGACGGTGTGAGTTCCGACGCTGTCGCTGCGGTGATCGAGACCAACGCACGTCGTTGCGAACTGGAGTTGCAGCGGTGGAGCGATATCGATCCCGATCGGTCGGTACCGGGTGGGCCGGAGCCGATCGACCAAAACGAATTGCTGAACCTGCTGCGCGAAAACCAGTTGCAGGTGCTCACCGACGAGTCGGGATCGGTGCGTGCGGATGAGGCGCTGCGGTATTTCGAGCCGTGGCTGTGTGAGTCGATCGTGGAGTTGTCGCGCCCACAGTCCCAGGACAGGCTGCTCGAGATCGCCGATCGATGGCGCGCGCTGCGAGTGCGTTTCTCGGGGCACGTCGCCGGTCGGAGTGATCCGACACCGGCATGCCGAACCGCGTCCGGACAGCATCACGCGCACCCGCCTGTTCTGCGGCTTCGCGGGATGCCGCCCTGGCACCGGAAATCGCCGACTACGTAGATGATCGACCGGGCCGGCCGTAGATCTTGCCTGTCGACGACGCTGCTTCGCAAATAGTTCAGAAACCCAGTGCGGACGTCCTTCTTGGACCTTCCGGTGCTCGGTGATGGGGTGTCGTGTTTGCAAGTTCGGCGTGGATGTTCAGTGGGTGGGTGCTGTCGTTGTCGATCTTCGGTCCGCAGCGATGGTCATTTGCGTGCCAGCAACTCCCGTGCAGCCGACACGAGGGAATCGAGCCAGGCGTCGGTGCCGACCTCCTGGCGCAGTGGCTCGTTGGGAAGCTCGATGCTCACGGGGAGGTCGCCAGGTAGCGTCGCCCAGATTCCATCGAGGTCGATGCCGCCGCTGCCCGGGACGAGTCTCTCTTCGCGGGCGTGACGAATGAGTTCGGCCGTCTCGGTCGGCGCTGGGACATTTCCATCGCACAGCTGTGCGTAGTGCAGCCAGTCCCGTGGGATCTCGGCCAGTTCTGCCAGCGTTGTCGCCGAACGGTCCACGTGCAGTGCGTCGATGAGGATGCTCCGGCCGGGACCGTCGGCCTGCGAGACGACGTCGAGTGCAGTGCGGGCATCGGGTACCGCTGTCCAGGGCATGAATTCGAGGCTGGCAACCATCGAGTAGTCAGCGCACAGCGCCGCGAATTGCGCGTAGGAGTCGGTGAGCCGAGAGCGGTCGTGGTCATCGCCGCCGACCAATACGGCTTTGGCTCCGAGACGTGCACCGGCAGCCACGAAGCGTTCGTACTCGGACGACCGGAAATCCTCTCCCAGACGGACGATTTCGAGGTCGAAGACCGTGACCGAGGAGTCCGCCAGGCGTCGGGCCAGCTCGTCGAGATCCGCTTGGTTCTCGTGCAGCGGATAGGCCGTGGTCCCTGGGGAAGCGGGCAGCAGTCGGACGCCGATGGTGTCGAAGCCGTGCTTCTCGGCCAGCGCCACCTGCTCGAGTGGTGCACTGTCGAGCACAGTGAGCGCGGCGAGCCCCAGAGCTGGCGTCATGACGGTGTTCCTGTCTGTGTGGCGAGGCGACGGCCGGTGAGGTAGCCGAATGTCATTGCGGGTCCGAGGTTGATTCCGCCGGAGGGGTAGTGCCCACCCATCACACTGGCTTGATCGACGCCCACTGCGGAAAGACCGGCAATCGGCTCGTCGCCGGCATCGAGGACCCGAGACGATGCGTCGGTGATCAATCCCGCGAACGTGCCGAAGCTGCCCGGGATGACCTTCACTGCGTAGAACGGTCCCTTCTCGAGGGGAGCCAGTGAAGGATTCGGCCACGGGTTCGACGCATCCCCGGATGCTCGATTGAATGCGGTTGTTCCCCTATCGAACTCGAGATCGACGCCGTCTCGTGCCCCCTCGTTGAACGCGGCAACGGTTTTGTCGAGGCCGTCGGGATCCACTCCGATCTTCTCGGCAAGTTCTCGCACGGTCTTTCCGCGCTGCAAGTAGCCGGACCGCAGGTACGGCAAGGTGGGGATCGGAAAAGGCTTCGCCATTCCGAGAGGGAGGTAGCGAATGTACTGCTGGTCCGCGATCAGCCACGAACAGACTTCCTCGCCATCGGGAACCGTGTCCATCATCGCCAGGGTGTAATCGTGGTATCCCAGCGCCTCGTTGACGAATCGTCGCCCGTCGGCGAGGACGCCGATCACCCCAGGTTTACCGCGATCGAGGATGTGTGGGAATACGCCTTCTTTTCCGTTGCGATACTTGATGATCGAAACCGGGCAGTAGGCGACGGGCGAGGCGAGTGACGTATCCAGTCGTCCACCCACCGATTCGCCGAGCGAGATCCCCTCTCCCGTGGTCGTTTCCGGAGTCAATGTGCGATGTTCGGTGACGGATGGGCTACGCGGGAACAACTCTCGACGACGATCGAGATCATGGGTGAATCCGCCGGTCGCCAGGACGACACCGCTGCGTGCGTGCACGCTGTAGGCACCATCAGGCCCGGTGAGACGAACGCCCACGACGCGGCCGCTCTCATCGGTGATCAGAGCTGTCGCTGCGGTGCGAACTCGGATATCGACATCGGAGTCGAGCGCGGACCGGAGCAAGCGACCGACCAGTGCTGTGCCGTTGACGAGATGCTGTCCTCGCCGCTTTGTCGCGAGATCGAACATGTGTCGGGTGACGCGTCGGGCGCAATGCGCGAATGCCGACACCGATCTGGTGCCGTGCAGGAATCCCTGCAGATCGGGTCCGGCCATGATTCCCATTCCGAGGAAGGAGGTTTCGTAGAGTTGCCGCCGCAGGAGGACTGCAACGTCGGGTCCGAGCGTGCGGAGGTCGACCGGTTTCGGAGCCACTGAGCGATTGCCGGTGCCGGCTCCGGGGGTGTCGCCGTGGATGTCGGCGACGTGTGTACCGGGGACGAACTGCAGCGCGGTGTTCTTCTCGAAGAATTCGACCATTTCCGGCGCACCGTCGAGTAGGGCGTCGACTTTGGCGGCGTCGAAGTTCTCGCCGAGTCTGTGTTCGAGGTAGGTGCGAGGGGTTTCGCGGTCTTCATGGAGCCCGGCGGCGTGGGCGAACCTGGTGCGCGGTGTCCACATCCATCCGCCGGACCATGCGGTGGCACCTCCGCAGACATCGGCTTTCTCGACGACGAGAACCGAGGCACCACCTCGAGCGGCCGCGATTGCGGTCGACAGACCACCCGCACCGGACCCGATGACGACGACGTCGTAGATATTGTCGGTGGGTGTCATGTCAAGATCCTTCCGAGACGAGTGTCGTTGTAGGAGTGAGGTCGACGACGCGGCCGGTCCGTGAGGACTCGTAGATTCCGGCCACTATCGCGAGCGAGGCCCGGGCGTCGCGTCCGGTCACGGCTGGGCGACTCCCGGTGAGGATCGCCTCGGCGAAGTCCTGAACCTGAAGAGTGTGAAAGTCGGCGAGTCCAGCGTTGACCTCGTCGACATCGAGGTTGGCATCGGTATCCGCGGAGAACACGGTGCCGAGCGATACCTCACCGGGAACGGTCCACAGCTCGTTCACGCCTTCGCTGCCCTCCGGAAATTCGAGAACGCTGGCTATGGCACCGGTACTGCCGACGACGGTCACCCGGTTGCCGAGGTTGAGGTTGGCACCGGTGGTGGCAGTGACAGTCGCCGTCCCGCCGGAAGCGAAGGAGATGACTGCGGAGGCGGAGTCTTCGGTCTCCATATGGTCACCGTGAGTGTGGGTGCGGATGAAACCGGCGACGGACACGGCCTCGCCCATGAACCATTGCAGCATGTCGATCTGGTGGATCGCTTGGGTCATGAGTACGCCTCCTCCGTCGGTGTCCCAACGGCCGCGCCATGCGTCCGCCGAGTAGTACGCCGAGGGCCGATGCAGAACGACCGAGGCTTCCCCGAGCATCGGAACTCCGAGTCGTCCGTCGTCGATGGCAGCTCTGATTCGCTGGGAAGCTGGCCAGAATCGTCGCTGGAAAAGTACGCCGAAGGTGACCCCCGCGCGGTCGGTCGCGTCGATCATTCGGTCGGCCGCGGCCAGGTCCACTGCTATCGGCTTCTCGCACAACACATGTAGACCCGCAGCGGCTGCGGTGAGTACGACCTGCTCGTGTACTGGATGCGGGGTGCAGACGGTTACCGCATCGAGCCCGTGTGCGATCAACTCCTCGACACTGCGCACTCCGAAAGCAATGCCGTTGTCGACGGCAAACTTTCGAGCGCGATCGAGATCGGTGTCGCAGCATCCGACCACCTCGACGCTGTCGATCAGCTGCAGGGCTCGGGCGTGATTGCGCGCGATCCGTCCGCATCCGACGATGCCGATACGCAGTGCCATCAGTAGTGCTCCTCTTTCTCTGGATTTCGTGCGGCCGATTCGCCCCGGTCCAGATCAGCGAGTGCGGCGATATCGTCGTCGGCGAGCTGTATCCCGCGTGCTGCCAGGTTCTCTGCTTGTCTGGCCGGGTTCGCGGATCTCACGATCGGAACCACCCCGTTGTGCAGGTGCCAGGCCAGCGCGACCTGTGCAGGCGTGCACCCGAGGCGCGTTGCGATGGCGGCGACGACATCGGAGGCGACGACCTCTCCGCGACCCAAGGGGCTCCACGACTGGGTCACGACGCCGAGTTCGTCGTGTACCCGACGGATCGGGCGGCGTGCCAGTGTCGGATCCATCTGAATTTGGTTGACAGCCGGTGCTTCTCCGGTTGCAGCAGTTGTCCGCCGAAGATGTTTCTCGGTGAAGTTGGATACTCCCACGTATCGCACGAGCCCGGCGTCACGGCAGTCGAGCAGTGCTTCGAAGGCCGCTACGTACCTGTTGTGCTTGGGAAGTGGCCAATGAATCAGGAACAGATCCAGGTAGTCCAGGCCGAGTCGGTCGATACTGCGTTCGATCGCACCGCGAACATCACCGGAGACGTGGTCGGTACCGCGGAGTTTGGTGCAGACGAACAGCTCGCCTCGGGGAACCATGCACTCGGACAATGCTCTTCCCACTGCCTCCTCGTTCTCGTACACCGCTGCGGTGTCGATGGACCGGTATCCGGATTCGATTGCGGTCAGGACGGCATCGGTGGCGGGTCCACCGGTCAGTGGCCACGTGCCCAGCCCGATGGCGTGGATGGCCTCGCGGATATCGATGGTGGGCCGGGAGCGGGGCAGCGTCATGCGTCGACCTGTTCCTTCGAGACTGCAGCCGCGTCGACGGTGATGCGGGCAGCCACGTCGGCGGCAGTGACGAGTGCAGCGTGGATGGAACCACCGTCGCCGCTTGCATCACCGACGGTATGAACTCCCAAACGCGGCTCGAGGGATCTCGCGATGTCCAGCAAATCCGTACGGGGCTCGATGCCGTGGGAGATGAGCAACTCGCCGGGTGCGTCGACCCAGCGGGTCTGTCCGTCGGTGCGGATCTCGACTCGGCCATGGTCGACGGCGGTGACGATCGACGACAGGTACGTGGTCAGACCGGCAGCCGCTGCGAGGCGAGGAAGGAGCACGATCTTGCCGCGCCGCCCTACGTCATGGGCGATCTGCTGCTGTGGCCCCACCATCACTACACGCGTTCCGCGTTGCAACAGGTCGTCGGCGACTGCTGCTGCTTCGCGGTCGGCACCGAAGATGGTGATCGCGGGCGGTGGTGATTCCGCTGCGAGTAGGAACTCTCGGACGTCTCGCACGCGGCGGGTATGTGAACCCGGAAGGTCGATCGTAGGTCCGCGCCCTCCGGTGGCGAGGACGATCGTATCGAAGTTCCCCTCGGCCAGCGCTCGCCCCTCGACGGTCTCGCCGAGGTGGGTGGTGACGTTCAGATCGGCCAGTTCGTCGAGATACCACTGCACGATCTGCCGGTACTCCGGGTACTCGTGCAGGCTCGATGCGAGCGCGAAATCACCTCCGAGAGTAGGCCTCTCGTCGAACAGGTCCACTCGATGGCCTGTGAGAGCGAGTTCACGCGCCACCGCCATGCCGGCGGGGCCACCGCCGACGACCGCTGCAGCGAACGCGCCGGATACACGCAGGCTCGGTTGGTCGATCTCCCGGCCGACCCATGGGTTGACCGAGCATGGAATCGGCCCCGCGGCAAGGGAGTCGATGCAGTAGTTGCACGCTATGCACGGGCGGTACCGTTCGCCGGCGAGGACGCGGTTCGGGAAGTCAGGATCAGCGTGCAGGGTTCGTGCCATGCTCACGAAATCTGCTTGGCCGGAGGAGATCACCGCGTCGGCGGCCTCGGGGCTGCTGATTCGTCCTGCGACACCGACGGGGATCTCGAAGTCACGGGTGTATTGCTCCGCATACGGCGCGAGAAGTCCGCGCTTCCACTCGCCGGGCTGGATGATCCATTGGCCGGCTTCGTAGTTTCCTGCCGAGACGTCGAGGAAGTCCAGGCGGTCGGTGTCGATGGCGTCGATTCTGGCGCGGGTGGTCTCGGCGTCGAGACCGTTGTCGATCCCCTCGAACGCAGAGAACCGAATTCCGAGAGCCACGTCCGGAGCTGCTGCGCGTACGGCGTCGATGACTCGGTTGACGAACAGTGTGGGCTCGGCCCATTTGTCGTCACGGAGATTGTAAGCGGGGGAGAGGAATTGGTGGATCAGGTAGCCGTGTCCCCCGTGCAGGGAGATGACGTCGACTCCTGCTTGACGGCATCGACGGGCAGCGTCACCGAAGCATTCGATGATGTGCTCGATATCGTCCTCCTCGAGCTGTTCGGGCATCTCACCGCCGACGACCGCGCAGGGAACGGGCGACGGGGCGACGGGGGTGAATCCGCTGACACTTCCTTGGGCAGTCCGGCCGCCGTGGTTGAGTTCGACGCCGACAAGTGCTCCGTGGGCATGAAGCGCATCGGCCATCTTTCTGATTCCGGGGATCCGGTCGTCGACGTCGACGCCCATCTGTCGGATGCGTCCCTTACCGTCGGCGCGGACGTAGCTGGCCTCGGTGAAGATCAGGGCCGCTCCGCCTGCGGCTCGGCGTTCGAGGTAGGCGATGTAGCGATCGGTCATGGTGCCGTCGATCTCGCAATAATTGCGCTCCATCGGTGCGGAGATGAATCGGTTTCGGAGGGTGAGTGTGCCGATTCGAAGCGGCTGGGCGAACGAGGGAAGTGTACTCACTGTTGTTCCTCTCACGCTGCGATCGATTGCGCAGCAACGAGTTCGGTGAGATGTTGACGCATTCTTTCTCGATCGGGGGCCGCCCCGGTGAGGAGGGCGAACGTGTCTGCGGCCTGGGCGACGAGCATTCGTCCGCCATCGAGCACCGGGGATCCGGCGACGCGTGCGGCGGAGATGAGCTCGGTCTGCATCGGTCGGTAGACGATGTCCGCCACCCACATGGACGCGCGCAAAGCCGCCGTGTCGAACGGGGTGCCGGGATGGCCGGTCATTCCGATCGGAGAGGCGTTGACCACTCCGTGCGATGTCGCGAGAATCAATTCGATCGCGTCGGGTGTGAACGGTGTTGCCGTCGCTGTCGGTATGGACTGCGAGAGACGTGTGCTCAACTCCTGCGAGCGGTTGCGGTCGACATCACAGATACGGAGGTCCGTCACTCCTGCGGCCGCAAGAGCGAATGCGACGGCAGAGCCGGCCCCGCCTGCTCCGATCAGTGCCACGCGGCCCAGCTCGGCTCCGGGGAGTCCGGTGCGTAGCGCGGACATGAATCCTGTGTGGTCCGTGTTGAATCCGATGGATTTGCCGTCACGCACGGCGATGGTGTTGACGGCACCGAGCGTCCGGGCATCGTCGGACATTTCGTCCAACGAATCGATGATCGTTTGCTTGAACGGGTGGGTGACGTTGAATCCGGTGTAGCCGGCCGAGATCGCCTCGTGCAGAGGGCGGCCCGGATCCGCCTGCACGTCGAGTTCGATCAGTTCGTAGCGGTAGTCATCGAGGCCGAGACGGGAGGCTTCGCGGTTGTGCAGGTCGGGCGAGAGCGATGTCGAAATCGCGCTGCCGATCAGTCCGATGTGATGGTGCGTGTTCGTGGACACGGTGAGCCCTTCGATTGTGTCGAATCCGAAACTGCGCGAGAGGAATTGCGGGTCAGGCGGAGTTGTCCGCGAGCAGCTTGGCAGGCTTTCCTGCCTGTGCCTGCTCAGTGGCGTTCTCGCCGAGCTCCTCGGTGGGAGTGCGGAATGTTTCGGGTCCGGTCAGAACCGCGACAGCAGCCAGAGCGGCGAAGCCCATGCACATCCAGGCGACCGGTCCCCAGTTGCTGGTGTCGCCGGAGGTGATCGACTGAGCGATGGCGGGGGTGAAGCCGGCGGCGAGAAGGCCGAGCATGAGGCTCACCGCCATACCGGTGTAGCGAACCTTGGCGGGAAACTGCTCGGGAAAGTATGCCGGGTAGATGCCGTTGGGCATGGCGTAGAAGACGCCGATCAGAACGATGCCTGCAGCGAAAACCATTGGTACGCTGCCGGTGCCGATGGCATGGAAGAAGGCGAACACCATGGCACCTGCGCCGAGGACGCCGACGACGAAGACCGGTTTGCGTCCGATGCGGTCGGCAAGGATGCCGTAGAGCGGCTGGGTGAGGACGGCGACAAAATTTGCGGACGCGATGGCGAGCAGCATTGTGGTGCGCTCGAAACCGACGACGTTCACCGCGTAGGCGAGAGCAAAGACGTTGACGATCGTGTTGATCATCGCGAAGCTGGCGCTGAGGCTGATGCGGATGACCGTGCGCCAATGGGATCGGAACATCTCGACGACGGGAACACCCGCGGTCTCGTCCTGCTCTTTGAGTTCCTCGAAAACTTCGGGCTCGTCGAGGCTGCGTCGCAGCCAGATCGCGACGGCTGTGACGATGATGCTGAGCAGGAACGGTATACGCCATCCCCAGGAATAGAGGTCTTCGTCGGGTAGCGCTGCGACGGGGATGAACACCAGGCTCGAGATGACGATGCCGAACATGATGCCGCTCATCGTGAACGAGGTGAAGAATGCGCGACGGTGCGCTGGTGCGTGTTCGAGCGTCAATGCAGAGGACCCCGGTGACTCGCCGCCGGCGGACAGGCCCTGCAGCAGTCGCAGAATGACGAGGATGATCGGTGCAGCGATTCCGATGGTGTCGTATGTGGGGAGGCAGCCGACCAGAACCGTAGCGATGCCCATCATGAGCAGACAGCCCAGCAACGCGTTCTTTCGGCCGTAGCGATCACCGAGGTGGCCCCACAGAACCGCTCCGAGGGGCCGTGCGATGTAGGCGACACCGAGGGTTCCGATCGACAGCAGGGTGGCGGTCGGTCCGCCGCCGGTGAAGAAGATGGCGGGGAACACGAGCGCGGCGGCGGAGCCGTAGATGAAGAAGTCGTAGTACTCGAGTGCACTTCCGAGGAAGCCTGAGGCCGCCGCGCGCCGCGCATTCCTGTTCGGATGGGCGGTGGCAGAAGCGGATTTGCTTGCCATGACAGTTCCTTCTCTCTCGCGCTGCACGTGGCGGCGACGGTGACGGTCGGGGCTCGCTGGAACGTCGTTGGTATGACGTGCTTCACAACGGGCTACCGAAAACGAGAGTGTCACGCCCAACTATGCCGCGTCCAACACTAAAAAAATCTGAGATAAAGACTGAATCAGTCTTGAACTGGGGTGGGCAAGATTTCCTCCGCGATCCGGAGCGCGACCGCCATGGCGGGACTCGGCGGCGCGCTGGACCACGCAATCGCGTGTGGCATGTACACCGGCTCACCGGTCAGCGGGACGAACACAGTGCCTGGGGGAAGAATCTCCGCGATGCCGTCCGACATCAGAGCGACGCCCACTCCCGCGGCCACCAGCATCAAGATCATGTACGGGTCGGTGATCTCCTGAACGATCTGCGGACGGAACCCGGCGTCCAGGCAGGCCCGCATGGCAATTTCCTGCAGTGAAGATCCTGCGGAGATCGGTGTGGTGACGAACCCGTCGTCGGACAGGTCGCGCAGATCGATCTTCGACTCGCCGGCCAGCCGGTGATCGGACGGCAGTACCGCGCCGAACGGTTCGCGTCGGATGAGTCGAGTGGTAACCGACGGCGACGTCACGGGCAAGCCGACGAAGGCCAGGTCGAGAGCTCCACTTTCGATCTGGTTCACTGCGTCACGAGTCATGATCCGTCCGACGAGGGTCAGTTCGATATCTGGATGGCGCTGGCGAAGCGTTCGGGTGAGCGGCGGTAGCGCGCGGTGGTTGAGAACGCCGGTGAAGCCGATCCTGATTCTTCCGTACACACCTCCCTCGGATGCGCGGGTCGCGTGCCGAGCGGTTTCGATACCTTCGAGGACTCGGTGTGCGTGCGGGAGAAACGCATGGCCGGCCGCAGTCAGCTCCACACTTCGTGTGCTTCTGTCGAACAGGGTTGTCCCGAGATCTTTCTCGAGTTTGCGGATTGTCTGACTCAGTGGAGATTGAGCCATTCGTAGTCGTTGCGCGGCACGGCCGAAGTGAAGTTCTTCGGCAACGGCTACGAACGATTCGAGCCAGCGAATTTCCAAGAGATTTCTCCGGTCGTCAGGGTGGAGGTTGACTACTGTGCTCCACGTCATATAGTCCGTTGAGAATACAGTGAATCACATTTTATGTGCCATATGTACATAGAGAATGTGGTGCTGCCACTCGATCGAAGGAGCTCACGCCATGACTAGCTACCCCGCCGACGCCACTGCGCTGATCACGGGCGGTGCCAGCGGAATCGGGGCAGCCTGCGCGACACGATTGAGGGACTCGGGGGTACGGGTAATTACTGCCGATATTTTCGGCGGTGACGAATTCCTCGATGTGTCCGACGCACGCGCGGTGGATGACCTGCGAAGCAAGATCGGACAAGTGGACATCTTGATCAACAGTGCAGGTGTCGTGGGGCCGTCGGCCCCTCTCGTCGATGTGGAACTGGACGAGTGGCGTCGGACATTCCGAATCAATGTCGACGGCACCTTCCTGATGTGCAAGGCGTTCGTTCCGGCCATGGTGGACAACGGATGGGGCCGGATCGTCAACCTCGCCAGCATCGCAGCCAAGGACGGGAACCCGCTCCAAAGCGCCTACTCCGCGTCGAAGGCCGCTGTGATCGCACTGACGAAATCCTTGGGCAAGGAGATAGCCACCACCGGCGTGCTCGCCAATGTGGTTGCGCCTGCGGCGGTATCGAGTCCGATGAACGCGGGCACCGACCCAGCGATTCTCGCGCGGTCGCAAAGCCTGACCCCTATGGCTCGCATGGGACTACCCGCGGAGATTGCCGAACTCGTTGCGTGGTTAGCATCCGAGGAACTCAGCTTCTCGACCGGCGCTGTCTTCGACATCAGCGGTGGACGTGCGTCCTACTGACGGTACGAAGGGTCTGCCGGCCAAATCCATCCTCGCTGCGAGCATGCCTGGGATCGATGTTCACGCAAAGGTTGGTCGAAAAGTAACTACCTCTCGACCACTCGGGATTCGGTAGGCAGCCTGAGCTCCGCCTGCCGTTTCTCTTCCCATTCCCGTGGCGAATCAGCTCCCCGGTTTGGCATCCCCGACGCCGATCGAAGTCAGATATCCCGAACGGAGGAGCTGATCCGCTGGGGTGGCCGACGAATGAGACATCGTGAGTTGATGAGCGATCTCGCGTACCTCGCCACTTTGCTTACTGGACTGGAGGCTGAGATTGCGCGAGTCTCTGCTGCCGAATCGGGCTCCGATGAGCAGTCGTCTGCCGTCGATGACGCGGTCGATGCGGTTTTGCGGTTGCGCTCGAAGGTCAAGGCTGGTTACCCCGGCAAAAAGGCTTATATCTCTCAGCGGCACTAGGTCTCGCCGAAAAGTAGATCACAGCAGCGCACAGATCCGGACTGCCGAACGTGAATTTCGGGGACGCGACCTGGGCCTGCGTCAGCCGGACTTGTCAGTGGGAGCGACCGGGGCAATCTCGGCGGCGAATTCCGTAGCCATAGCGCGGGAGAGTGCCTGCGCTGCCGACAGTGGACGCACCATCACCGTGAAGGTGTCGATCAGGCCATCGGAATCGAGGTGGAGGATGTCGCAACCGTGGACGGTGACGTCGTCGATGCGGGCCTCGAAGAACATGACGTGATCGCGGCCGCCGACGTCGTCGACGGTTCTGACGTAGTGGAAGTCGCGGAACACGCGAGTGACGGCGCGCAGTATCGCCGCGGTCGTCTGCTTGCCGTGGTACGGCTTGAAGGCGACCGGGGAGCTGAAGAGGACGTCGTCAGCAAGGGTGGAGGCCATGGCGTCGTGGTCGTTCGCCTCGACGGCTTCTCGGAACAGCTGCACGCGTCATCTCCTGAGTGAGGCCAGGACCTGGACGGCCCACGATCCGGATGTTACCCAACCACGCTGACGTCGCAACGCTTTCTCGGCTACGAATCCGGAACGTCCCTGAGGAACAAGGGCGTCACCGCCCTGTTGCCGAACAGCCAGCGGCCGTCTTCGTCTCTGACGTAGGTGTCGGAGTAGTCGGCCACGAGCACCGGATCGAGTCGAAGGGGAGGCGCACCCTGCTCGGCGTGCAAGGTCAGCACGCTGATTCCCGTGATGGCATCGTCGTTGGCTGACAATCGAAGTCCGGTGAACAGATGTCGCGACGTTCGGGGGCCGCGAGCCCGACGGTCGTCGTAGAAGTGTTTGATGTCCTCTCGCCCGCTGATTACCCAACCGGCCATGTCGTACGTGCCGTCTTCGGTGAAGAGGTTCTCGACCCCCACGCCGTCGTTGTGGTCTACGCGCCAAGCGAATTCGGCGACCAAGTCGTGAATGGCGGAACGATGCTCCAGAGTGATGGGCATTGCTGTCAACTTTCTGTTCGAGCGTGTTCGGGGGAGCGCGGACTCCATGGCACCGGCCATCACCCCGCGGGTGCGAGGTTCAACCGATTTCACTGTGCTACATACTGATTCGCGCCTCGAAAGGCGCGGTACCGCGGGGTGGCACTCAGGGATTGCTCGATCTGCAGATCGAGTTGTCCAGACGACCGAGAGTATCGATTTCGACCGACACGGTACCGCCGAACTGTGACAGATCGATCGATCTGATGGTCGGGAACCGATCCGGTCGGCTGGGCCGAGCCGCCGTGCCGAAGTGCACGATGTCTCCGGGCAGGAGTGTCATGGACTGGGACAGGTGCGCCACTACTGTCTCGATGGAGAAGGTCAAGTTCGCGGTCGAATCTTCGAGAACCAGTTCGTCGTCGAGGTATCCGCGAACACCGAGCGCATTGGGGTCGGGTACCGAGTCCGCCAGAGTGATCCATGGTCCGATGGGCGCGAATGTATCGGCACCTTTCGAGCGAGCGTGATACGTGAGGTAGAGCGACGTGTCCTGTGGTCCACGCATGGTGCGCCACGGTTCGTTCACATCGAAGCCCTCGGGCATGACGAGTTCGACGCTGTCGTCCGCTTTCAAGCCAGGAGACGTGACATCGTTGATGATGGTGTACCCGAATATCGCGTCCAGCACCTTCTCGGGTCCCACGTTCTTCATCTCGGTACCGATCACTGCTGCGAGTTCGGGCTCAGGATGTACCAGCCCCCATGCAGGATCGATGCAAATCGCGCCGCGGTGCCCGGTCATGGCCGTCGACGGGCTCAGAAAGTACATCGGGGCGTTCATCTTTCGCGACGCGAGATAGTTGAACACGTCGTTGTTCAGGGCCACGCCGACGATCTTCGATGGGGTGAGTATCGGTGGTCGCCAGGTGATCTCGTCGATGCTCACCACTGCCTCGGGTGTGGCGTGGCGTACTCGATCCAGGAGATGCCCTTGGCTGGTCGGGTCCAACTCGATGAGCTCGCGCATGGTCAATTTTGGTTGTCTCGCAACGAACCCGACATCGACGAGATGGCCATCGGTGTTCTGGGACAGCACAGTATCGCGGTCGCCGATGCGACCGGTAGCGAGCTTCATGTTGGGAAACCTCCGTTGGTCACGGTGAGCAGAGCTGCCGTTGCGAGAACAATCATCGCGGTGCCGAACAGCAGGACGTTCAAGTCGAGGCCGTACCTACGTCGACCGATCGGTATCGCCAACTGCGGGTAGCCGTTCGGATCCGCGAGTCGGCCGTCGTAGAGCGGCATCGCGAGGGCGGAGACGAAGAATCCCAAGAGGACGACGAATGTGAGGGACATGGCCGTCACGAGGCGTAGTTCGATGGATCCGAGCGGTACCCAGACCAGCACCAGCGCAACAACTCCCACCCCGATGTGAGTGAATACCTGCCACACCACATGGAATCGGGCATGGCCGCCCCACAGGGGGTTGGTGGCGTGGGTGCTGTTGAGGTCGGCCGCTGCGGCTACGGCGGCGTACGCGAGAATGCTGATGGTCACAAGCGATTGGATCGCAAACAGCATGACTCACCTCCAGAAATAGTAATCGAGCGATCGATGCGGTATCCGGGCGCGTGGGCTCTCACTTCTCACCGCTCAGCGGCACCAGTCGAAGCGGGAGTTCCTCCCAGCGGTAGATGACGTTGTTGGACGCTCTCTTGCCAGGTCCGCGACGTTCGATGGACTCGACGTGGTCGAGCAACGCCTCGAGGATCGAACTGGTCTCCAACCGGCCGAGACCTTGTCCGGCGCAGGAATGTACGCCGTAGCCGAAGCCCACGTGACCTACCAGATCCCTCGAGATGTCGAATGCGTCGGCGTCGTCCCAGACTCGGTCGTCGCGGTTGGCAGAGGCGAAGAGCATGAGAAGTCGTGAGCCGGCGGCCAGGTTCGTGCCCGCGACGACCGTGTCGTTGTTCACGCGACGCTGGAACGCTCTCAGGGGAGACGCGAGTCGGACGACCTCGTTGATTGCCTTGGGCATGAGCGATCGGTCGTTGCGCAGTGCGTTCCACTGATCAGGATTGTCGGCGAACAACTGCAGTGCGGCGGCAATGATGCTCGCTGTCGTGTCGATCGACGGTGCCAACAGGTCGATCAGCAGGGACGCGCACTCGGACTTGGAAAGAGTGCCGTCGTCTACCGCTGCCAGGAGTTCCTCTCCGGCACTATCGGGTGCGAAATCCCGACGGCGAACGACTTTTCCGACGAACATGCGCATAGCGATGACACGGGGCAGCGACTTGAAAAAGAGGCGGTTCGTGGGTCCGGCGAAGTCGAATCCTGCAATGCCCCAGTCCAACAGCTTCGCGCGCCCGTACTCGGGCCACCCGATCAAGTTGGGAACGACCGTCAGCGGCAGGGCGAGAGTCAGGTCCGCCACGCCGTCGATATCGCCACGGGACACGGCGGTCTGCACAAGCCCCTGTGCCAGCTCGGCGACTTCGGCCCGCAAGGGCCGCAAAGCTTTCGGAGTCAGTCGGCTGGTTACGAGCTTTCGGCGAGCAGCGTGCACATCGGCGTCGCTGACGAGAGCGGTCTTGCTTCCGAAGAAGCGCGCCAACTTGTTGAGTGCGATCGCATCTCCGGACCGGAACGTCGAATCGTCGGCCAGGACGTCATGAACCTCGGAATACCTGGAGACGGCGTACATGTCATGTTTCGAAAGCCACACGACCGGCCCGAGTTCCCGCAGTGCGCGGTAGTGGGTATAGGGATCGGCGATGGCATGCGCCGAGTACAGATCCATGTCGTAAGTCGGAACCGAATTCGACGACGATGAACGGTATCGCTCACGGCGAGTGGCTGGGTCCGCGTCAGCAGGCTCGGTTCGAGGGCAAGTGGGGTGTTCGTACATAGCTACTTCCTGGTTCCTTCCCTCGCTGTGAATGTGCGGTTTCACGTCACGCGCCACCGACGGCACCGATGATCGCGACCAGCGTGTCGATCAGAGAGTCGCGACTGACTCCGGTGTCTTCCGTCAGCCACCACGAGAGGGTGCCGGTGAGCATCGCGAACTCTGCCCGAACGGTGACCCGTTGGTCAGGATCGACCGTGCTCGTGGTCGATGTTCGAGCGGCGACGAGTTCGAGTCGTCGCTGTTCCAGCAGGGCGTCGAACGGGTCGGCACCCGCGAGTAGCGAGGATGCGCGCATCGCGCCGACGAACAGATCGCGGTTCTGCTCGGCACACGACACGATGGCGTCGACGGCTCGACGATCTGTGGCCGACAACGACGAATCATCCTGTCTGACTTCCCATAGCGCTCGCGCAAGCTCTTCCACTGCCTGGCCGACGACGGCTGCTACCAGAGCGTCTCTGTCGTCGAAATGAAGGTAGAAAGTTCCGTTGGCAACACCCGCGTCTCGTGCGACGGAGGCTGTCTTGACACCGTCCAAGCCTCCCTGAGCCAATGCGCGACCACCCGCTTGAATGAGGCGGGCGTGAGTATCCCGCCGCATGCGTGCATGTGCGGACCCCTCTTTGGAAGACGTTTCTCTCATTCGCTGAGACTACTCTCAGTGAATTGCGTACGTCAACGCTCTATCTGCCAGGAAAGTGGACTTCTCAGGAGGCTTCGGACATCCGACGCCGATCGGAGGCCGGAATTCAGAGCCGAGGGGCCGATTCGATCACGAAGCCGAGATTCGAGGCATCAGTTGTGTCGTCACCGACCAATGCGCGTCGCATCCAGCCGTACACCCTCTCGTCGTTGAGCAAGGTGAAGTGATGTGCGCTGTTGATCGCCAAACCGTCGTCCGGACGAAGTCCTATGTCGCGGAGCTTGTTTCGACCACCGGCGCTGTCGGTGCGGACCAGGCCGTCGCCCACGAAGATCCCGACCGGATGTCGAGGGTTTCCGGTGACGACCGCGGAGGCGTGATGATGCCGAACCCCCTCCGGGACCGTGATGTCCGCGGCCGTTCCGACGTCGAATCCATCGGCGTAGCTGGCATGTCCCTCTGTTTCGGTGATCGATCCGTGGACCAGGTCGCGGATTCCGGCGCTTCGGCGCGCCAACAGGTGTGCGAACGGCCGGGTTTCGGGCGCGAGTGCCAGCGCCGCCACAGCGACATGGACGCCGTGCGCGAGCGGTGCACCCAGATGCGGCGTCCCGAGTGTGAATACGTCCGTCAACAGGTCCACCCACCGGCGGCCGCTCTCGGCGGCGTGATGAGCGGCGCTGCGTGAGACCAAGCCGCCCAT